>NZ_CP077093.1:1615384-1933076 GCF_014268755.2 Pseudomonas vanderleydeniana
GCCGGGCCAAAGGCGATCGCCCATTTCGCCAGCAGCGGGGCGAACAGCACCATGCCGCAGGTGGCAATGAGGGCGCCGATGAACGAACTCCAGGCCGACAGCGACAGGGCGACGCCGGCCAGGCCCTGGCGGGCCATCGGGTAGCCGTCGAGGGTGGTCATCACGGTGGAGGCTTCACCGGGGATGTTGAGCAGGATCGAGCTGATCCGCCCGCCGTACTCGCAGCCCAGGTAGACCGCCGCCAGCAGGATCAGCGCCGACTCCGGCGGCAGGCCGAGGGCGAAGGCGATCGGGATCAGCAGTGCGACGCCGTTGATCGGACCGAGCCCCGGCAGCAGGCCGACGATGGTGCCGATCAGGGTGCCACTGAGGGCGGTGACCAGGTTGTAGGGGCTGAGCGCGACGCCGAAGCCCTGGCCCAGGTAGCTGAAAGTATCCATGTCAGTTCTCCAGTACGTCGAGCAGTCCGAGGGGCAGCGGTACATCCATGGCCTTGTCGAACAGCAGGTAGAGACCGACGCTCATCAGGCTGATGATCACTGTGCTGGGCAACCAGCGGCCGCCGTACAGGCGTGCCATCGGAATGCCGACGAGGATGCTGCTGAGGATGAAGCCCAGCGGTTCGAAGGTGCCGGCGAAGACCAGCAGCAGGCCGGTGCAGAGGGCGATCTTGGTCAGGGTTTCGCGGTCCAGTGGCGGTTCGTCCTCGCTGTGCTTGAGCGGTGCCGGACGAAACAGCATGTACAGCAGGGCCAGGCCCATCAGGCCGAGCATCAGCAGCGGATAGGCGCGTGGTCCCACTGGTTCGTAGGAGAAGGCGGCCTGATAGGGCCAGGCCATCAGCGCCAGGCCAGCACAGGCCAGCAGCAGCGCGAAGGCGAAGATGCGTTGCAAGAGCATGAGCGACTCCTGGGCCACGCCCCCGTCGCACGGGATGCGTGGCCTCGGCTTAGAGGGCAGGGGTTACTGGATCAGGCCGAATTCCTTGGCCAGTACCTTGTAGTCGGCGACCTGCTTCTTCACGTAGCTGTCCAGCTCCGGGCCGGTCATGGCGAAAGGGAACAGCTCACGCTGGTCGCGCAGCTTGGCGAATTCTTCGGAGGCCAGCAGCTTGTCGAACGAGGCTTTCCACCAGGCGTAGTCCTCGTCGCTGACCTTCGGCCCGAGGTAGAAACCGCGCACCACCGGCCAGACGATGTCGTAGCCCTGTTCGCGGGCGGTGGGAATGTTCTTCATTTCCGGCTCGTCCAGGCGCTGTTCGGAGAACACCGCGAGCAGGCGCATGTCGCCGCTGAGGATGTGGGGCATGGAGTCGGAGATGTCGGTGCTGCCGACCTGGATATGCCCGCCGAGCAAGGCCGTGGCGATTTCGCCGCCGCCCTCGAGGGCCACGTAGCGCAGGTCGCGCGGGTTGATGCCAGCCGCCTTGGCGATCAGCGCGGTCTGCATCCAGTCCTGGCTGCCGACAGTGCCGCCGGAACCGATCACCACGCTGCCCGGGTCCTTCTTCAATGCCTTGACCAGATCATCGAGGCTCTTGTACGGCGAGTCGCTCTTCACCGCGATGGCCCCATAGCTGGTGCCGACGGCGGCCAGCCAGCGCACCGCGCTCTCATCGAAGCGGCCGAACTTGCCCTGGGCCAGGTTCAGCAGCGAACCGCTGGACCAGGCCACCAGGGTACCGGCATCGGCCGGACGCTGGGCCACCACGGCGTTGTAGGCCACGGCGCCGACGCCGCCTGGCATGTAGGTGACGCGCATCGGCTTGCTCAGCACTTTCTCGTTGACCAGGGCGCTTTGCGCCAGCTTGCAGGTCAGGTCGAAACCGCCACCGGGCGAGGCCGGGGCGATGCACTCCGGGCGCTTGGGCTCGGCGGCGAAGGACTGGCCGGCCAGCAGGGCGAGGCTGGCGGCGAGGGCGAGTTTACGTAATGACAGATCCATTGTTCTCTCCAGGGGAGTTGTTGTTATGGGTGTTCGGTGGCCACGCGGCTGGGGCATGGGCAGGCGAGCAGGCGTGCGCGCTCGTCGGCGGGGCTCGAGAGGTCGGTCAGGTGCGGGGGAACGAAAAAACGGGCAGGCGGGAAAGCCTGAGGCTGTAGAGGCAGCATCGTGTCGGACTCCGTTATTGTTCTTGTTCTTCACGAAAACGCATCGTGGCGTTTTCGGGGCATTGCCGTTTTGCCGGCAGTCGCCAGGCGCTCGATGCGCTGGGCGGAACTGTCCGTGAAGAGACTGTAGCGAGCGAACCTTTCACCAACCTTTCAGGCTCCAAGGCCCGAGAAACATGGGCCTGGCCGGCTAGCGGCGCGGTGTTTATTGGGTAAACTCCCTGCTCGAAAGGGCGTTTGGCCGCCCCACTCAGAGGTGGAAAATTCATGCGTGTACTCTTGGTCGAAGATCATCTGCAGTTGGCCGAAAGTGTCGCCCAGGCGCTCAAGAGTACGGGTTTGACCGTGGACGTGCTGCATGACGGGGTGGCCGCGGACCTGGCCCTGGCCAGCGAGGACTACGCCGTGGCGATCCTTGATGTGGGCCTGCCGCGCATGGATGGTTTCGAGGTGCTGGCGCGCTTGCGCACCCGCGGCAAGAACCTTCCGGTCCTGATGCTGACGGCCCGCAGTGACGTGAAGGATCGGGTCCATGGGCTGAATCTGGGCGCTGACGACTACCTGGCCAAACCCTTCGAACTCACGGAGTTGGAGGCGCGGGTCAAGGCCCTGTTGCGCCGCAGCGTGCTGGGCGGCGAACGGCAACAGCGCTGCGGCGCGCTGGTGTACGACCTGGATACCCGGCGCTTCACCCTCGGCGATCAGTTGCTGACCCTGACCTCTCGCGAGCAGGCGGTGCTCGAGGCCCTGGTCGCCCGCCCGGGACGGGTGATGAGCAAGGAACAATTGGCTTCCCAGGTGTTTGGCCTGGACGAGGAAGCCAGTGCCGACGCCATCGAGATCTACGTGCATCGCCTGCGCAAGAAGCTCGACGGGCATGCGGTGGCCATCGTGACCTTCCGTGGCCTTGGTTATCTGCTGGAAGCCCGTGATGCATAAGCCCGGCAGCCTGCGCTGGCGCCTGCTGTGGAACCTCGCGCTGCTGCTGGTGGTGCTGATGCTCGCCAGTGGCTGGAGTGCCTACTGGAATGGTCGCGAGGCCGCCGATACCGCCTACGACCGAACCCTGCTGGCCTCGGCCCGCACCATCGCCGCCGGCCTGTCGCAACGTGACGGCACCCTCAGCGCCGATGTGCCGTACGTCGCGCTCGACACTTTCGCCTACGACAGCGCCGGGCGGATCTACTACCAGGTCAACGACATCCACCAGCAGCTGATTTCCGGCTACGAGAACCTGCCACCGCCGCCGCCCGGCACGCCTCGGACCGATGACTATCCAGCCCTGGCGCGGTTCTACGACGCCCAGTACCGCGGGCAGCCGGTACGGGTGGTGAGCCTGCTCAAGGCGGTCAGCGAACCGAACATGAACGGCATGGCGGAAATCCGCGTGGCCGAGACCGACGAGGCACGGGTCAACATGGCCCGCAGCCTGATGGCCGATACGTTGCTGCGCCTGGGTATGCTGGCGGTGGGTGCGCTGCTGCTGGTGTGGTTCGCCGTGAGTGCCGCGTTGCGCCCGCTGGAGCGCTTGCGCGATGCCGTGGAGGAGCGTCAGTCGGATGACCTGCGGCCCCTGCCGCTGGTGCAGGTACAGCGTGAACTGTGGCCGCTGGTCCGCGCGCTCAACCATTTCACCGAGCGCCTGCGACGGCAGTTCGAACGCCAGGAGCAATTCATCGCCGATGCCGCGCATGAACTGCGCACGCCCCTGGCAGCCCTCAAGGCGCGGCTGGAGCTGGGGCTGCGGGCCTCGGATGCGGGCACCTGGCGCAGCACCCTGGAAACGGCGGCCCAGGGCACCGATCGGTTGACCCACCTGGCCAACCAGTTGCTGTCGATGGCCCGTGTGGAGAACGGTGCGCGGGCGATTGCCGAGGGCGGTGCGCAGTTGCTTGACCTGAGCCAACTGGCCCGGGAGCTGGGCATGGCGATGGCGCCGCTGGCGCATGCCCGGGGCGTGGCCCTGGCGCTGGAGGCGGACGAACCGGTGTGGTTGCGCGGGGAGCCGACCCTGCTCAATGAATTGCTCAGCAATCTGGTGGACAACGCCCTGGCCCATACTCCGGCCGGCGGCAATGTGATCCTGCGGGTCAGCGCGCCGGCGGTACTGGAGGTGGAGGACGACGGACCGGGTATTCCGCTGGAGGAGCGTGACCGGGTGTTCGAGCGTTTCTACCGGCGTAACCAGCAGGGCGTGGGCTCGGGGCTGGGCCTGGCGATCGTCGGCGAGATCTGTCGCGCACACCTGGCGCAGATCAGCCTGCATGACGGCGAGCAGCGCGGGCTGAAGGTGCGGGTGAGTTTCATCGCCGGTTAGTCAGGGACCGTGCAGGGGGGCGCCGCATCGGCTCCTCCGTGTGGAAGCCGGATTCATCTGCGAACGGAATCCACGGATTCTCTAGTTGAGCATCATTCGCGCATCATTGAGCTTTTCGACCCAGGCCTCGCTCTTCGGGTCCAAGCCCAGTTTTCGGAACGCCGGCAGGCTGGTCGGGTCGACATGGGCAAGCGCGTGCGCCGTTCCCTGCTGGCAGAACACCGTGGCGATCTGTACCAGGTCGACGTAGTCGACGGTCGCGCTGTCTCGAGCCAGGTCCAGGTATTGGCCCGGCAACTTGACCAGCCGCTCGGGGAAGTCCCACACCCGTAGCAGCTTGTCGCCGAGGATCGGGTGGATGCTGTCGATCACGTGGTCCAGGCTCAGCGGGTCGGCGAGCAGTTCGTAGTGATCCTCGGCATAGGTCAGGATCGGTAGCACGCCGATCTGGTGCACGAGCCCGCCAAGGGCCGCCTGGTCCGGCTTGAGCTGGGTGAAGTCGCGGCACAACACGTAGCAGATCCCGGCAATCTCCAGGCTCTTGCGCCAGACCTCGCGCATCTTCTGCTCCACCACCTCGGAGCGGGCGTGGAAGATCTGCTCCATCACCAGGCCGATCGCCAGGTTGCTGCTGTAGTTCACCCCCAGCCGGGTGATGGCGGTGTACAGGTCGGTCACTTCGTGGCTGGCCCGCAGCAATGGGCTGTTGACCACCTTGATCAGGCGCGCCGACAGCGCGGTATCGACACCGATCACCTTGCTCAGGGTACTGACGCTGATTTCCGGATCCTCGGCCGCCTCGCGAATCTTCAGGGCGACCTCCGGCAGCGTGGGCAGGACCAGGTCATCGTTATCGATGGCCGTTATCAGGTCGCGTTGGACCTTTTCCGCCAGCTTGTTCATTCGTGCTCTCTACGGCGGCGTGATCAGCGCTGGATTTCGCGATCGCGGTCCAGTTGATAGGGCAGATCCAGCAATGTCAGGACGGGACCTTGCAGGTCACCCAGGTGGACAGTGCCTTCTTCGGCGGCTTCGGCCTGCAGGACGGCCAGCAGCTCGATGCCGTCGGCGGTCCTGGCAGCGATCACCACTTCGCCGATCGAGCTGTTGTGGGACGGCGAGAACAGTTCCTGGCCGGGTTCAGGCAGTTGCCCGCCGTCCAGCGCCAGGCGGTACAGGCGACGCTTGAGCTTGCCCAGGTACTGCATGCGCGCGACGATTTCCTGGCCGGTGTAGCAGCCCTTCTTGAAGCTGACGCCACCGACCGCCTGCAGGTTGAGCATCTGCGGGATGAACAGTTCGCGGGTCTGCGGCATGACCTGGCCGATACCGGCACGAACCTGGCCGAGCAGCCAGGTATTGAGTTCGGCTTCGCGCAGTTGGCTGACCAGTTGCGCACGCAGTGTCTCGGCCTGCTCGGCCGGGACCCACAGCTCGCTGCGCCCGGGCGAGACGCGCACGGCGATCAGGCCATTGGCGCGAACCATGCTGTCGCTCTCGTCGGGCAGTGCCAGGCCGAGGCCGGCCAGGACGGCATCGGCATCGCCGAGGCCGAAGCGGACCCAGCCAGCGCTTTCGTCGGTGAGCTTGGACTTGGAGAACACCGCGTACTTCTTCAGGTCCGCCAGTTGCGGCTCCAGCAGCTCGCTGGCCATGGCCAGCAGTACCCCGTCGCCTTCGAGCAGGATGCGGAAACTCGACTGCATGCGGCCTTTCTGGGTGCAGCGGGCGCCGAGGCTGGCGTGGGTATCACTGAGGTAATTGAGGTTGCAGGTCAATTGGCCTTGCAGGAACTTGCTGGCGTCGGCGCCGCGGACAGCGAGAACGCCCTCGTGGGAAAGGGTGCAGAAAAAAGCGGAATCGGCCATGAGTCTTCGCAGCATGAAAAGGTCTGGCACACATCATAGAGGGGCGCCCTGGAAATGGATAGTTCACCGAGCGCCGGTCGCTACCGACCAAAGCCGACTGTGCGATGCCGATCAGGCCTGTATACTTGCGGCCAAATTCGAGGAGTGTTCCATGGTCGAAGATGTAGAACTCAATCGCCTCTACTGGCACAGCCGCCGCGGCATGCTGGAGCTGGACGTGCTGCTGGTCCCATTCGTCAAGGAGGTGTACCCGCACCTGAACGAGGCCGACCGCGAGTGCTATCGCAATCTGCTCGAGTGCGAGGACCAGGACATGTTCGGCTGGTTCATGGAGCGCTCCGAGTCGTCGGATCCGGAGCTGCAGCGCATGGTGCGCATGATCCTGGACCGTGTTCAGCCCAAGTAGTCGCTTCGAATGTCGCTGGCAGCCCTCACGGCGGTTGCTGGCGGCCTATCTCGGGGCCCTGGGCCTTGCGTTATTGTCATTGTTCCTGCTGGACATTCCGCTCTGGGCAAGCCTGTCCGGTGCCCTGGCGTGCCTGCTGCATGCCGCCTGGGTCGTGCCGCGACAGATCCTGCTGAACCATTCATCGGCTTTTATCGGTCTGCGCCGGGACGAACACGGCTGGCAGCTGTGGAGCCGGGCGGGTGGCTGGCAGCCGGTACGGTTGCGCCGTGACAGCCTGGCGTTGCCCTGGCTGGTGCTGCTGCGCTTTCGGCTCGAGGGCGAGTGGTGGCCTCGTTCGATTTGCGTGCCCCGTGACGCGCTGGCGCACGATCTGCATCGGCGCCTGCGCGTGCGGCTCAAGTTCAGCCGGCGTAGGTGGGCGGCACCAGGATAGTGTCCAGGGCCTCGGGCAGCAGGCCCGGGTAGTCGAGGGTGTAGTGCAGGCCCCGGCTTTCCTTGCGCTCCATGGCCGAGCGGATCATCAACTCGGCCACCTGGGCCAGGTTGCGCAGCTCGATCAGGTCGCGACTGACCTTGTAGTTGCTGTAGAACTCGTCGATCTCGTCCAGTAGCAGGCGCACCCGGTGCTGGGCCCGCTGCAGGCGCTTGTTGGTGCGCACGATACCCACGTAGTCCCACATGAAGCGCCGCAGCTCGTCCCAGTTGTGGGCGATGATCACGTCTTCGTCGGAGTCGGTCACCTGGCTCGCGTCCCAGCTCGGCAGGGCTGCCGGCTGGGCGACGTCCGGCAACTGCCGGAGGATGTCGGCGGCGGCCGAGCGGGCATAGACGAAACACTCGAGCAGCGAGTTGCTGGCCATGCGGTTGGCGCCATGCAGGCCGGTGAAGCTGGTTTCGCCGATTGCATAAAGGCCGGGGACATCGGTGCGGCCCTGCTGGTCGACGAGGATGCCGCCGCAGGTGTAGTGCGCCGCGGGTACCACCGGGATCGGCTGGCGAGTGATGTCGATGGAGAATTCCAGGCAGCGTTCGTACACCGTCGGGAAGTGCGTCTTGATGAAGGCTTCGGGCTTGTGGCTGATGTCCAGGTAGACGCAGTCGATGCCCAGGCGCTTCATCTCGTGGTCGATGGCACGGGCGACGATGTCCCGTGGCGCCAGCTCCTCACGTGGGTCGAAGCGCGACATGAAGCGCTCGCCATTGGGCAGCTTGAGGTGGGCGCCTTCGCCGCGCAGGGCCTCGGTGATCAGGAAACTCTTGGCCTGTGGGTGATACAGGCAGGTCGGGTGGAACTGGTTGAACTCCAGGTTCGCCACCCGGCAGCCCGAGCGCCAGGCCATGGCGATACCATCGCCGCAGGCGCCGTCGGGGTTGCTGGTATAGAGGTAGACCTTGGCTGCGCCACCCGAGGCGAGGATGGTGAAGCGCGCGCCGTAGGTATCGACCTCGCCGGTGCCGCGATCGAGTACGTAGGCCCCCAGGCAGCGCTCACCTTCCAGGCCCAGGCGTTTCTCGGTGATCAGGTCGACGGCCACGCGCTGTTCCAGCAGCTCGATGTTCGGGCGCTGCCGGGCCTGTTCCAGCAGGGTCCTGAAGATCGCCGCCCCTGTGGCATCGGCGGCATGAATGATGCGCCGATGGCTGTGGCCGCCTTCGCGGGTCAGGTGGAACTCGAAGCCGCCGTCGTCGACCTTCGCGTTTTCGTCGCGGGTAAAGGGCACGCCCTGGTCGATCAGCCACTGGATGGCCTCGCGGCTGTGCTCGACGGTAAAACGGACCGCGTCCTCGTGACACAGGCCACCACCGGCGTTGAGGGTGTCCTCGACATGCGATTGCACCGTGTCGGCATCATCCAGTACCGCCGCGACCCCTCCCTGGGCCCAGAAGGTCGAACCGTTGGCCAGGTCGCCCTTGCTCAGCACGGCGATGCGCAGATGGCCCGGCAGGGTCAGGGCCAGGCTCAGCCCGGCGGCGCCGCTGCCAATCACCAGCACATCGTGTTGAAAATGTTGGCTCATCTCAATCAATCCGAAAAAAAGCACCGGGTGAACGGTGCGTTGGGCCCGGGCAAGCCAGGGCTCGGAACTTGCCACACGGCCCACTGGTAACTGCTGGGGGGGATCGGCACAATAGCCGGGCCTTCGTGGCATTGTGAAACTACTGCGGGCGGGAAGTGTGCGCCACTCTGGGTCGTCATGCATGCGCTTTTGCACGGTAAGACGATGATTTTCCGGCTATAACCAGACTCACGGCGCCTTTGCCCAATTGCAGGGCACAATGCTATTACTTACTACGGTATCCGGGAACTTTTAAAAAGCCCCGGGCTCCATAGGCAGGTGCCAGAAAGAAGGGGACAGCGTCGGTTGTCTGCGCAGCCTGACCAAGGGATGCGCCAGCGGATTCGACGACTAAGATCATTCACGCAGCCGGCCAGGGCCGTACTGCGTTTTTCGTGTGGGTCCCTTTGGCGGACCGCAGGAAACTTGCTTGAAGGGGGAGAACTTTTGCCGACAGTCCGAGTCTATGTTTGCAAGCCTGATCGATTAGCAATGGCAACCTCCTTCAAGTCCTATGAGGAGCGTTCATGCTAACCCAGGAAGAGGATCAGCAGCTGGTCGAGCGCGTGCAACGCGGCGACAGGCGGGCGTTTGATCTGCTCGTGCTGAAATACCAGCACAAAATTCTCGGGTTGATCGTGCGGTTCGTGCACGACACCCATGAAGCCCAGGATGTTGCACAGGAAGCGTTTATCAAGGCCTACCGTGCCCTGGGGAATTTTCGCGGTGACAGTGCGTTTTATACCTGGCTGTACCGCATCGCCATCAACACGGCGAAGAACTATCTGGTGTCCCGCGGTCGCAGGCCTCCAGACAGTGATGTCAGTTCCGAAGATGCCGAGTTCTACGATGGCGATCATGGCCTCAAGGATCTCGAATCGCCGGAGCGTGCGTTGCTCCGGGATGAAATCGAAGGCACTGTCCATCGAACCATCCAGCAACTGCCGGAAGATTTGCGTACAGCGTTAACTTTACGTGAATTCGACGGTCTGAGTTATGAGGACATTGCGGCAGTCATGCAATGTCCGGTGGGCACCGTGCGCTCCCGGATTTTCCGCGCTCGGGAGGCCATCGACAAAGCCCTGCAACCGTTGTTGCAGGAAACCTGAGACAGCGGCGACAGCCAAGAGAGGAACCGTCATGAGTCGTGAAGCCCTGCAGGAATCGCTGTCCGCGGTGATGGATAACGAAGCGGACGAACTGGAATTGCGTCGAGTGCTCAATGCTCTCGATGATGCCGACACTCGTGCCACCTGGTCGCGTTATCAGGTCGCCCGGGCGGTGATGCACAAGGATCTGTTGGACCCGCGCCTGGATATCGCTTCGGCTGTCTCGGCGGCGCTGGCCGGCGAAGACGTGCCAGCCAAGAGCTCCCGTGGCCCGTGGCGCACCCTCGGCCGCCTGGCCGTGGCCGCTTCGGTGACCATGGCGGTACTGGCCGGCGTGCGTTTCTACAACCAGGATGACATTGCTGGCGCCCAGCTGGCCCAGCAGTCGAACCAGCCTGGCCTGGCCGCGCCAACAGCGAAGGGCCCGGCGGTATTGGCCGGCTATACTGAAGGCTCCGAGCCTACCGGGCCGATGGCCAACGGTGTACTGCAACAGGGTCAGACCGGCTGGGATCAGCGCCTGCCAGGCTACCTGCGCCAGCATGCCCAGCAAGCTGCCTTGAAAGGTACCGAGAGCGCGCTGCCCTACGCTCGTGCCGCCAGCCTGGAAACCGCCAAGTAAGGAGGATCATGCGCGCACTACCTCTTCTAACGCTTGCCCTGGCCGGTGGATTCGCTCTCACCGCCCAGGCCGACGAAGCCCAGGACTGGTTGAACCGTCTTGGGCAAGCCGAGCAACAGCAAAGCTTCCAGGGCACCTTCGTCTACGAACGCAATGGCAGTTTCTCGACCCACAGTATCTGGCATCTGGTCCAGAACGGTCAGGTTCGCGAACGCCTGCTCCAGCTCGATGGTTCGGCACAAGAAGTGGTACGCGTCGATGGGCACACCGAGTGTGTCAGCGGCGCGTTGGTCGCGGGGCTCGGCGAGTCGCCCGATGCCCATGCCCGCGCACTTGATCCACAGAAACTCAAGACCTGGTACGATATCGCCGTCGTGGGCAAGTCCCGCGTCGCCGGTCGTGCCGCGGTAATCGTCTCCCTGACGCCCCGTGATCAGCACCGCTACGGTTTCGAGCTGCATCTGGACCGCCAGACCGGCTTGCCGCTGAAGTCGTTGCTGATCAACGAAAAAGGCCAGTTGCTCGAACGCTTCCAGTTCACCGAGCTCAACACCACCGACGCCCCCCAGGACAGCCAGTTGCAGGGTGGATCCGAGTGCAAGCCGGTACTCCAGGCCAGCAGCCAGGCGCAGACCCAGGCGAGCAAGGTTGCCCAGCAATGGCATTCCGATTGGCTGCCACCGGGCTTCGAGCTGGTGAGCAGCTCGGCGCGTACCGATGCACAGACCAAAACCCAGGTCAGCAGCCTGATGTATGACGATGGCCTGGCGCGTTTCTCGGTGTTCCTCGAGCCGCTCAACGGCGCCAGCATCGCCGATACCCGCACCCAGCTGGGGCCTACCGTTGCGGTCTCCCGTCGCCTGACCACCCCGGGTGGGGAAATCATGGTCACGGTGGTCGGGGAGATCCCCATCGGTACTGCCGAGCGCATCGCCCTGTCGATGCGCGCCGGGGAAGTCCAGGCGGCCAGGCAGTGAGAGACTGAAGCATGACGCCTGTCGACTCGATCATGCCTTCACCTGGACGCTGCCTGGCAGCGGGATCGAGATGCCGCCATGTCTGGTGATCTTTTCTTCCTACAGATAAACCTGAGTTTTCCAATAGGTCAGGGCCCATGCGGCCCTGGCCTTGTTTGTTATTTCCGGTCCGTAATCCAGGCTTAATCGTCTTTGGGTTTTATGGTACCTGTCGCTTAACCATGCTCGTTATTCACGGGAGCCGTATGTCGATACCAAGCTTGAAATCCTATCTGTCCATATTCGCCACCGTCCTGCTACTCGGGCAGGCGGTGGCGGCCCAGGCCGCGGAGCTGCCCGATTTCACCCAGTTGGTGGAACAGGCTTCGCCAGCGGTGGTGAACATCAGTACCACCCAGAAGCTGCCGGACCGCAAGGTTTCGGATATCCAGGGGCTCGAGGGCCTGCCTCCGGAGATCCAGCAGTTCTTCCGTGGTTTTCCGCAACCGCGCGGCCCGAAAGGTGGCGGCGGCGGTCGGCAGCGTGAGGCGCAGTCGCTGGGGTCGGGGTTCATCATCTCCAATGACGGCTATATCCTGACCAACAACCACGTGGTCGCCGACGCCGACGAGATTCTCGTGCGCCTGGCTGACCGCAGTGAGCTCAAGGCCAAGCTGGTCGGTACCGACCCACGTTCCGACGTGGCCCTGCTGAAAATCGACGGGAAGAACCTGCCGACTCTCAAGCTCGGCAAGTCCAAGGACCTGAAGCCTGGCCAGTGGGTGGTCGCCATCGGCTCGCCGTTCGGTTTCGACCACACCGTGACCCAGGGTATCGTCAGTGCCGTGGGTCGCAGCCTGCCGAACGAGAACTATGTCCCGTTCATCCAGACCGACGTACCGATCAACCCGGGTAACTCCGGTGGCCCGCTGTTCAACCTCAATGGTGAAGTGGTCGGTATCAACTCGCAGATCTACACCCGTTCCGGCGGCTTCATGGGCGTGTCCTTCGCCATCCCGATCGATGTCGCGATGGACGTTTCCAACCAGCTCAAGGCCGGTGGCAAGGTCAGCCGTGGCTGGCTGGGCGTGGTGATCCAGGAGGTCAACAAGGACCTGGCCGAGTCGTTCGGCCTGGACAAGCCGGCCGGTGCCCTGGTTGCCCAGGTGCAGGATGATGGTCCGGCTGCCAAGGGTGGCCTGCAGGTCGGTGACGTGATCCTGAGCATGAACGGCCAGCCGATCGAGATGTCGGCGGATCTGCCGCACCTGGTCGGTGCACTGAAGGCGGGCGAGAAGGCCAAGCTGGAAGTGGTTCGTGAAGGCCAGCGCAAGACCATCGAGCTGACCGTCGGGGCGATCCCGGACGAAGGCAAGGAAATGGACAGCGGCAAGTCGGCCGGTGCCGAGCGCAGCAGCAATCGCCTGGGTGTTTCCGTTGCCGACCTGAGCGATGAGCAGAAGAAGGCCAACGACCTAGTCAAGGGCGGCGTGGTCATCAAGGAAGTCCAGGATGGTCCGGCGGCGCTGATCGGCTTGCAGCCAGGCGACGTGATCACCCACCTGAACAACCAGGCGATCACCGATGCCAAGCAGTTCACCGAGATCGCCAAGGCCCTGCCGAAGAATCGTTCGGTGTCGATGCGTGTCCTGCGTCAGGGACGTGCGAGCTTCATCACCTTCAAGCTGGCCGAGTAACGCAATCGGCTAACGCCTTGATGTAAAAAAGCCCGCCTCAAGATGAGGCGGGCTTTTTCATGGGCGGCTGGAAAGCCTCAGCGCCGTTTGGGAATGCGTACCAACTGGCTATCGGAGTAGATGTCGTGCCAGCTGCGCTTCTGCTTGTCCAGCAGCACCCAGAGGAAACCCAGGCCGGCGAAGAGCATGGAGGGGATGGCGATGAGAAAGCGCAGCAGGGCCTGCCAGAGGGTGATGGCCGAGCCATCGGCGTTCTGTACGCGAATGCCCCAGACCTGCATGCCCAGGGTCTGGCCCTTGTAGGTCCAGAACTTGGCGAAGAAGCCGAACAGCATGAAGAGCATCACGGTCGAAAACAGTGGGTCACCATCCAGGGCCCCGGAGTCCTGCAGGACCCTGAGGCGTGGCTCGCCGATGATTGCCGCCTGGGCCCCCTTGTAGATGAAGCCGGTCACCATCAGCAGTGCCGTGCACAGCAGGGCGTCATAGAACATCGCTGCCAGGCGGCGGCCCAGGCCTGCGGCAGGGAAGTCCCCCTGCGGGCTTAGTACGTGCTTCGTCATGGGGTGTTCTCTCGAGGAAAAGTCCATTTTACGAAGCTCCCCCCATAAAACCAGACCTTCGGGGGCTGATGCACAAAACCGCAAACAAAAAAAAGCCCCTGATGTCACCATCAGGGGCTTTGCATGCGATGAAAACTGAACTCAGTTCTCTGCGATGACTTCGTCAGCTTGCATGCCTTTCTGGCCTTGCACGGCAACGAAGGTCACTTTCTGGCCTTCTTTCAGGCTCTTGAAGCCGCTGCCCTGGATGGCGCGGAAGTGGACGAACAGATCCGGACCGCTCTCAGGAGTGATAAAACCAAAACCTTTCTCGTCGTTAAACCACTTGACGGTGCCGCTCTGACGTGTGGACATTTCTTATTTCCTTTGACGCTAAAAATTAATGACAGTCCCTTTCACCTGAAAGAGTACTGGGCTGGGTTGCAGGAAAGTAAGAGACGTCGAACGGGTTGTAGCGAAACTTAGAGCTACTGCCCAGGTCACGATTCCAAGCGACCCATGCAAACACAGTAGGGAAACTCTACGCCAACTGTGGGAGAAAAAACAAGCCCCCGTCCAGCCCGCGGTTTGAGGCCGTTTGCCGCAGTTTTCGCGGGCTCTGGCGGGGACATCCCGGACATTCAGGCATTCACTTGTGTTCGACTGTTATAAGCCAAGTTCACTTGTGAATATATGCACTGGTTTGTGGCGGACACGTTACAAACCAGTGCACAGTTTCATTACCGTTAGTTGTTACTGTTGGTATCAACCACGATAGTAACGTTGTGCGACAAACGGCATTTTGCTGACTTTCAGCGGGATGCGCTTGCCTCGTACGATCGCCCAGACCTGGCTGTCCAGAGCGCAGTGGGCGGCATCCAGGTAGCCCATGGCCAGCGGTGCGCCGAGGGTCGGGCCGAAACCACCGCTGCACACGCTGCCGATCACCGTGCCGGCTTCATCGACGATTTCCGCGCCCTCCCGCACCGGGGTGCGCTCCTGCGGTAGCAGGCCGACACGCTTGCGTTGTACGCCTTGTTGCTGCTGGGCGAAGACCTGGGCGGCACCGGGGAAGCCGCCAGCGCGTGCGCCATCGGCACGCCGGGCCTTGGACACGGCCCAGAGCAGGCTGGCCTCCACCGGCGTGGTCTGTTCATTCATGTCGTGGCCGTAGAGGCACAGGCCGGCTTCCAGGCGCAGCGAATCGCGGGCGCCGAGGCCGATGGCCTCGACTTCGGTCTCGGCCAGCAGGCTGCGGGCCAGGCTTTCGGCACTGGCTGCCGGCACGGAAATCTCGAAGCCGTCTTCACCGGTGTAGCCGGAGCGGCTGACGTAGCAGTCGACCCCCAGCAGGCGCAGTGGCGCGAACTGCATGAAGGTCATCCGGGTTACTTCCGGTGCCAGGCGGGCCAGCACGGTAACGGCGGCCGGGCCTTGCAGGGCGAGCAGGGCGCGCTCCTCGAACAGCGGCTGCACCTCGCACAGGTGCCCCAGGTGCGTGCGCAGATGGGCCAGGTCCTGTTCCTTGCAGGCGGCATTGACCACCAGGAACAGCTCGTCGTTACCCAGGTTGGCGACCATCAGGTCATCAAGGATGCCTCCGTTTTCGTTGGTGAACATCGCATAGCGCTGCATGCCCACCGGCAGGTCGACGATATCCACCGGCACCAGGGTTTCCAGGGCCTTGGCGGCGCCTGCGCCGACCAGGCGGATCTGGCCCATGTGCGAGACATCGAACAACCCGGCCTGGTCACGGGTGTGCTGGTGCTCCTTGAGGACGCCCAGTGGGTACTGCACCGGCATTTCATAGCCGGCGAACGGCACCATGCGCGCACCGAGTTGCAGGTGCAGGGCGTGCAGCGGGGTTTTCAGCAGGTTTTCGGTGGACATCTTCAACTCCTGGAAATTGCCGGGAGGCCGCTTGCGCCGGCCTCGTCGCTCAGCATTCGATAATGTTTACGGCCAGACCGCCGCGGGCGGTCTCCTTGTATTTGCTTTTCATGTCGGCACCGGTCTGGCGCATGGTGCGGATCACTTTGTCGAGGGAAACGAAGTGCTGGCCGTCGCCACGCAAGGCCATGCGCACGGCGTTGATCGCCTTGACCGAGCCCATGGCGTTGCGCTCGATGCACGGCACCTGGACCAGCCCGCCGATCGGGTCGCAGGTCAGGCCGAGGTTGTGCTCCATGCCGATTTCGGCGGCATTCTCGACCTGCTGCACGCTGCCCCCCAGTACCTCGCAGAGCGCTCCGGCAGCCATCGAGCAGGCCACGCCGACTTCACCCTGGCAGCCGACTTCGGCACCGGAGATCGAGGCGTTTTCCTTGTAGAGAATGCCGATCGCGGCAGCGGTGAGCAGGAAACGCACCACGCCATCCTCGTTGGCGCCGGGGATGAACCGCATGTAGTAATGCAGGACGGCGGGGATGATCCCGGCCGCGCCGTTGGTCGGTGCGGTGACGACCCGCCCGCCGTTGGCGTTTTCCTCGTTGACCGCCAGGGCGTAGAGGTTGACCCAGTCCAGCACCGACAGCGCATCGCGCAGGGCCGCCTCCGGGTTCTTGCACAATTGTCGGTGCAGCGCGGCGGCGCGGCGCTTGACCTTCAGGCCGCCTTGCAGGATGCCCTCGTTGCGACAGCCGGCGGCGACGCAGTCCTGCATCACCTGCCAGATCTTCAGCAGCCCGGCGCGGGTCTCCGCCTCTGGCCGCCAGGCGCTTTCATTGGTCAGCATGACTTGGCTGATGGACAGGCCGTAGGTGCTGCAGTGCCCCAGCAGTTCCTTGGCACTCTTGAACGGAAAGGTCAGCGCAGTGCTGTCCTCGACGATGCGGTCGGCGCCGGCGGCGTCCTCATCGACGACGAAACCGCCGCCAACCGAGTAGTACTCGCGGCTGCGGATCTGCAGGCCGGCGCTGTCGAAGGCGCGGAAGATCATGCCGTTGGGGTGGTAGGCCAAGGGCTTGCGGATCATCGCCAGGTGGAGTTTTTCACTGAATTCGATGGAATGTTCGCCGAGCAGCTTCAGGCGTCCGCTGCCACGAATGGCTTGCAGGCGCTCGGCGACGGTTTCAGTGTCGACGGTATCGGGGTGCTCACCTTCGAGCCCGAGCAGCACGGCCTTGTCGCTGCCGTGGCCCTTGCCGGTGGCGCCAAGCGAGCCGTACAGCTCGACCTTGACGCAGGTGGTCTGTTCCAGCAGGTGGTCACGACGCAGGCCTTCGACGAAACGTGCGGCGGCGCGCATCGGTCCGACGGTATGGGAGCTGGAGGGACCGATGCCGATCTTGAACAGGTCGAACACGCTCAGGGACATGATGGTTCTCCATTTTTTCTAATAATTATAGGGGGACGGTCTGTACGCTTGTGGCGAGCGGGCTTGCCCGCGCTCGGCTGCGAAGCAGCCGTAAAACCAGCCAATGCGTTCACTCTGGTGCAACGCAATAGCCGGTTTTGGGGCGCCGCGCGCCCCAGCGGGGCAGTGCGGTGTTCCGCCAAGCCCCTCACCACAGGCAAGCCTTTGGTCACGGTAAAGGTTTAAGCGTAGTTCTCGATCGACGGACAGGCGCAGACCAGGTTGCGATCGCCGAACACGTTGTCGACACGGCCGACCGGCGGCCAGTACTTGGCCTCGACCAGCGAAGCCACCGGATACACCGCCTGCTCGCGGCTGTACGGGTGCGCCCACTCGCCGACCAGCTCCGCCGCGGTGTGCGGGGCGTTCTTCAGCGGGTTGTCGTCCTTGTCCAGGCTGCCGTTCTCGACCGCACGGATTTCCTCGCGGATGCGGATCATGGCGTCGCAGAAGCGGTCCAGCTCCTCCCTGGACTCACTTTCGGTCGGTTCGATCATCAGCGTGCCGGCGACCGGGAACGACATGGTCGGGGCGTGGAAGCCGAAGTCGATCAGGCGCTTGGCGACGTCGTCGACGCTGATGCCGCTGCTGTCCTTCAGCGGGCGCAGGTCGAGGATGCACTCGTGGGCCACCAGGCCGTTGCTGCCGGTGTAGAGCACCGGGTAGTGCTCTTCCAGGCGACGGGAGATGTAGTTGGCGTTGAGAATCGCCAGCTGCGAGGCGCGCTTGAGACCTTCGCCGCCCATCATGCGGATGTACATCCAGGTGATCGGCAGGATGCTCGCGCTGCCGAACGGTGCCGCGCAGACCGCGCCCTCCTTGCGCGCCATCACGCCATGGCCGGGCAGGAACGGTGCCAGGTGGGATTTCACGCCGATCGGGCCGACGCCCGGGCCGCCACCGCCGTGGGGGATGCAGAAGGTCTTGTGCAGGTTCAGGTGCGAGACGTCGCCGCCGAACTTGCCCGGGGCGCAGAGGCCGACCATCGCGTTCATGTTGGCGCCGTCGATGTACACCTGGCCGCCGTTGTCGTGGATGATGCCGCAGATTTCGCGGATGCCTTCCTCGAACACACCGTGGGTCGACGGGTAGGTGATCATCAGCGCGGCGAGGTGTTCGCGGTGCTCGATGGCCTTGGCCCGCAGGTCCTCGATGTCGACGTTGCCACGGGCGTCGCAGGCGGTGACCACCACGCGCATGCCGGCCATGTGGGCGGTGGCCGGGTTGGTACCGTGCGCCGAGGACGGGATCAGGCAGATGTCGCGACGACCTTCGCCACGGCTCTGGTGGTAGGCGCGGATCGCCAGCAGGCCGGCGTACTCGCCCTGGGAGCCGGCGTTCGGCTGCAGGGATACCGCGTCATAACCGGTGGCGGCACAGAGCATCGCCTCCAGTTCGTCGGTCAGTTGCTGGTAGCCGGCGCTCTGTTCTGCGGGGGCGAACGGGTGCAGGGCGCCGAATTCGGCCCAGGTCACCGGGATCATCTCGCTGGCGGCGTTGAGCTTCATGGTGCACGAGCCCAGCGGGATCATGGTGCGGTCCAGGGCCAGGTCCTTGTCCGCCAGCTTGCGCAGGTAGCGCATCAGCTCGGTTTCCGAGTGATAGCGGTTGAACACCGGGTGGCTGAGGATTGGCGATTGACGTAGCAGGGCTGCCGGGATGCTGTCCCCGGTCGAGGCGGCGAGCGCGGCGAAGTCAGGCAGGGCCTTGTCACCGGCCAGCAGCGCCCAGAGGGTTTCGACATCGGCCTGGCCGCAGGTTTCGTCGAGCGACAGGCCCAGGCGTTCGCCATCGACCACCCGCAGGTTGATCTTCTGCTCGCGCGCCTTGGCGTGCAGGGCAGCGGTCTGGGCACCGGTCTTGAGCGTCAGGGTATCGAAGAAGCTCTCCTGCTCGACACCCAGGCCCAGTGTACCCAGGCCCTTGGCCAGGATCGCGGTCAGGCGGTGGGTGCGCTGGGCGATTTGCGTCAGCCCCTTGGGACCGTGGTACACGGCGTACATGCTGGCGATGTTGGCCAGCAGCACCTGGGCGGTGCAGATGTTGCTGGTGGCCTTCTCGCGACGGATGTGCTGTTCGCGGGTCTGCATCGCCAGGCGCAGGGCCGGCTTGCCGAAACGGTCCACCGAAACACCGACCAGGCGGCCGGGCATGTCGCGCTTGAACGCATCACGGGTGGAGAAGTAGGCCGCGTGCGGGCCACCGAAGCCCAGCGGGACACCAAAGCGCTGGGCGCTGCCGATGGCGACATCGGCGCCGAATTCGCCCGGCGGGGTGAGCAGGGTCAGCGCCAGCAGGTCGGCGGCGACCGCGACCAGGGCATTGGCGGCATGGAAGCGTTCGGTCAGTTCGCGATAGTCGAACAGGTCGCCGTTACTTGCCGGGTATTGCAGCAGGGCGCCGAAGTAGGCACTGACATCGCCGAGTGCATGCTCGTCGCCGACCACCACTTCGATGCCCAGCGGCTCGGCACGGGTGCGCAGCACATCGAGGGTCTGCGGGTGGCAGTGCACGGAGGCGAAGAAGGCATGGCTGCCCTTGTTCTTGCTCAGGCGCTTGCAGAAGGTCATGGCTTCGGCGGCGGCGGTGGCTTCATCGAGCAGCGAGGCGTTGGAGATCGGCAGGCCGGTCAGGTCGCTGATCAGGGTCTGGAAGTTCAGCAGCGCCTCCAGGCGGCCCTGGGAGATTTCCGGCTGGTAAGGGGTGTAGGCGGTGTACCAGGCCGGGTTTTCCAGCAGGTTACGCAGGATCGGCGACGGCGTGTGGCAGTTGTAGTAGCCCTGGCCGATGTAGGTTTTGAACAGCTGGTTCCGGGCGGCGATGGCCTTGATCGACGCGAGGGCGTCGGCTTCGCTCTGGCCAGCCGGCAGGTCGAGGACGCTGGTGCCCTTGATGCTGTCGGGAATGACGCTGGCGCTCAGGGCTTCCAGGGAGTCGAAGCCGAGGGTGGCGAGCATCGCACGCTCGTCATCCTGGCGTGGGCCGATATGACGGGCGATGAATTCGTTGGTGGTGCCGAGGTTGAGGGTCATGGCGATTCCTCAGGCCTGGGCTGCGATCAGGCGGTCGTAGGCGGCCTGATCCAGCAGTTGGCCGACGGCGGCGGCATCGGCAGGTTTGAAACGGAAGAACCAGCCTTCGCCCAGCGGGTCTTCGTTGACCAGTTCCGGGCTGTCTTCCAGCGCCGGGTTGACCTCCAGCACTTCGCCATCGAGTGGCATGTACACGCCGCTGGCGGCCTTGACCGATTCCACGGTGGCGGCTTCGGCGCCCTTGTCGTAGGCCTGCAGTTCCGGCAGTTGAACGAACACCACGTCACCCAGGGCGTTCTGGGCGAATGCGGTGATCCCGACCGTTACGCTGCCGTCGGCTTCGGTACGCAGCCATTCGTGGTCTTCGGTAAAACGCAACTCGGTCATGAACACACTCCTCAAAGGGCCAGATTCGTCTGGTGGACGCTATGGAATGCGAGGACTTCGCCCCGCTTGAATGGCAGTCCCTTAGCAAGTTCGCGGCCAATGTTGTGAAGAGCTTGTAAATCAAGGGCTTGGCAGTGAAAGCAGGCGTTTTTGCAAACATTGGCTGTAGCGAAATCGCTACAGTCTCGCCGGCCAGAAAAAGCGCAACGGGATCAAAGCCTTGTCGGGTTGGGGGAGACGGCTTTTGTAATGAAATCGTTCCACTGTAGCGTTTTCAGCACAGATGCATGTCGCTTCTGGAGTAGCCGGCGCCCACCCGGTTGCCCAGGAAAGCCGGGTGCTGGCGACTTGTTCGCGCGTGGGTCGTGTCGGTTTGGGCCGGCGCTAGGGCTTGCCGGGAATCCCGTACTTGCGCAGGCGATGGGCGATCGCGGTGTGGGAGGTCTGCAAGCGATTGGCCAGTTGGCGGGTCGAGGGGTATTGCGCGTAGAGCTTTTCCAGCAGGTTGCGCTCGAAGTCCTCGACCGCCTGCTCCAGGCTTTCGACCTCGCCGTCGTTCTCGCGCGCCACGGAAGTACCGGCGATGTCCAGGTCGCCAATGTCCACCAGACTGCCTTCGCAGATCGCCGCTGCGCGGAAGATCACGTTCTGTAACTGGCGGACGTTGCCCGGCCAACGGTTGCCCAGCAGCGCCGGGTAGGTGCCGGGGGCGAGCCGGCAGACCGGGCGCTGGATCTGCGTGCAGGCCTGCTGCATGAAGTAGCGCGCCAGCAGCAGGATGTCCTGGCCGCGTTGGCGCAGCGGCGGCACCTCGACGTTGAGGACATTGAGGCGGTAGAACAGGTCTTCGCGGAAGTGGCCTTCGCTGACCATCTTCTCCAGGTCGCGATGGGTGGCGCTGATGATCCGGACGTTGACCTTGACCTCGCGATCACCGCCGACCCGGCGAAAACTGCCGTCATTGAGAAAGCGCAGCAGCTTGGCCTGCAGGTACGGCGACATCTCGCCGATTTCATCGAGAAACACCGTGCCCTGGTTGGCCAGTTCCATCAGCCCCGGCTTGCCGCCGCGCTGGGCACCGGTGAAGGCGCCGGGGGCGTAGCCGAACAGCTCGCTTTCGGCCAGGCTTTCCGGCAGCGCCGCACAGTTCAGGGCGAGGAACGGTGCACCGTGGCGGGCACTGATGGCGTGGCAGGCGCGGGCCACCAGTTCCTTGCCGGTACCGGTCTCGCCCTGGATCAGCAGGGGGGCATCGAGTGCCGCGACCCGCTGGGCGCGGGCCTTGAGGGTACGGATCGGCGCCGAGTCGCCGAGCAGCGAGTCGAAGCCTTCGGCGTGGTCGTGGTGCAGCGCGGACAGGCGCTCACCGATCCGGTTGGGTTGATACAGCGTCAGCAGGGCGCCCGCGTCGGTGATCGGCGTGGCGTCGAGCAGCAGGGTCTGGCCATTGACGGTGATGTCCCGCAGCGGCAGGCGAAAGCCGTTTTCCAGCAGCGTATCCAGCAGGCCGGGGTCGGCGAACAGGCTGGCGACGCTTTCGCCCGCCGGTTCGCGCCCGTACAGGGCGATCATCGCCGGGTTGGCCAGCAGTACCAGGCCCTGGCTGTCCAGGGCCAGGACCGGATCGGTCATGGCGGCCAGCAGCGCATCGAGCTGCAGGTGGCGGCGCTGGCCGGGAAGAATGTCCACCACCGTGACCGCCTGCACCCCCCGCACGCTGAACAACGCGTCGCGCAGCTCGTCCAGCACTTGCGCACTGAGCGTTGGAGCGTCGATGTAGACGTTGGGCGGCACCATCTCCACCGCATCCAGGTTCAGGTTGCGCCCACCGAGCAGGGCCAGGACTTCCTGGGTAATGCCGACGCGGTCGATGAAGCTGACGTGGATACGCATGGGGCGGTATACGGTTCCGGGCGAGAAGGGCGCAATTATGCCATCTCCGCCACGGGCTTCCCACGCGCAATGCGTTGCGCGGTCGGTTGGTGATTACTGCAGGTGCTCGGGCTTCATCGGATCGCCGGACTTGACGTGCAGTTGCGCGCGTACGTCCTCGAACATCTCGTCGTAGTACTTGTGCAGGGCGATGATGTTGGCGCTCTTGGGCATGCCGTGATGCTGGGCGATGCGGGTGGCGTGGCGGGCGAAATCGAAGGCCTGGTCCTTGGCCAGGAAGAACGACTCGTCGAGCGGCTTGTCCTCGATGCTCCCGTGCAGCCTGAACTGCATGCCCTGGCCCTCCTGCGCATCCTGGGCGAGTTGGTAGTCGATGCACAGGTTGTAGCTGAAATCCTCCTTGTTCAGCGCATGTCGCTCGATGTGCAGGTGACCGGGTTCGAACTTGGCCATGGTGATGTCTCCCTAACAAGGCATTGGAGTAGGGCAGACCATGGCCTGCCCCTGAAGGTTCTCATGAATAGACGATGCCGGGCTGGGCGGTACTGACCCGGGTCCCCGCTTTACCTTGGACGATAGCCTCGATATCCGCCAGTGAACCGATCACCGCGACCTTGCCGGTCTGCCGGGCGAACTCGCAGGCGGCCTCGACTTTCGGCCCCATGGAACCGGCGGCGAAGCCGAGTTTTTCGAGGGCATCCGGGTGGGCTTGGGCGATCGCTTTCTGGGTTGGCTGGCCCCAGTCGACGAAGGCCGCGCTGACGTCGGTGGCAATCACCAGCAAGTCGCTTTCCAGTTGCCGGGCCAGCAGCGCCGAGCACAGGTCCTTGTCGATCACCGCCTCGATGCCCTGCAGCCTGCGGTTTTCGTCATACATCGTCGGAATCCCGCCACCGCCGGCGCAGATCACGATGCTACCGTTGTCCAGCAGCCATTTGATCGGACGGATCTCGAAGATGCGTTTCGGTTTCGGGCTGGCGACCACCCGGCGGAACTTGTCGCCGTCGGGGGCGATGCTCCAGCCTTTTTCCCTAGCCAGTCGTTCGGCTTCTTCCCGATCATAGACCGGGCCGATGGGTTTGCTTGGTCGCTGGAAGGCCGGGTCCCGGGGATCGACCTCGACCTGGGTCAGCAGGGTGGCGAAAGGCACTTCGAAATCCAGCAGGTTGCCCAGTTCCTGTTCGATGATGTAGCCGATCATGCCCTCGGTTTCCGCGCCGAGCACATCCAGCGGGTAGGGCGAGACCTGGGTATAGGCCGCCGCCTGCAGCGACAGCAGCCCGACCTGCGGGCCGTTGCCGTGGGCGATCACCAGTTGGTTGCCAGGGTGGATTCTGGCGATCTGCTCGGCGGCGATACGGATGTTGGCGCGTTGGTTGTCCGCGGTCATGGGTTCACCACGACGCAGGAGGGCGTTGCCGCCCAGTGCTACGACGATACGCATGGTGCAAGTCCTTCTTCGAGAGCGTTATGGCCGGCTTTCGTGGGAGCGGGCTTGCCCGCGAATGGGCCCTTGAGGCTGCCAAAAGCTTCGCGGGCCAGCCCGCTCCCACGGGGTAGAGCTTCGGCGGGGTGCTGCTCGACCCGCCGGAAGGTTGCAGGTCAGATGTCCGCCAGCGCCGCCACCAGGATCGCCTTGATGGTGTGCATGCGGTTCTCCGCCTGCTCGAAGGCGATGTTGGCCGGCGATTCGAACACTTCCTCGGTGACCTCCACGCCATTGGCCAGGTGTGGGTAGCGGGCGGCGATGTCCTTGCCGACCTTGGTCTCGCTGTTATGGAACGCCGGCAGGCAGTGCATGAACTTGACCCGTGGGTTGCCGGCGGCCTTCATCAGCCGGGCGTTGACCTGATAGGGCAGCAACTGCTCGATACGCTCGTCCCAGGCCTCCACCGGCTCACCCATGGAGACCCAGACGTCGGTGTGGATGAAGTCCACGCCCTTGACCGCGGCCACGGGGTCTTCGGTCAACGTGATGCGCGCGCCACTTTCCTCGGCGAACGCCTGGCACTGGGCGATGAATTCCTCATGGGGCCACAGCGCCTTTGGCGCGGCGATGCGCACGTCCATGCCGAGCTTGGCGCCGATCATCAGCAGCGAATTGCCCATGTTGTAGCGGGCATCGCCCAGGTAGGCGTAGCTGATGTCATGCAACGGCTTGTCGCTGTGCTCGCGCATGGTCAGCACGTCGGCGATCATCTGGGTCGGGTGGAACTCGGCGGTCAGGCCGTTGAACACCGGCACACCGGCGAACTGGGCCAGTTCCTCGACGATCTCCTGTTCGAAGCCGCGGTACTCGATGGCGTCGAACATCCGCCCCAGCACGCGGGCGGTGTCCTTCATGCTTTCCTTGTGGCCGATCTGCGAGGACACCGGGTCGATGTAGGTGACGTGGGCACCCTGGTCATGGGCCGCGACTTCGAAGGCGCAGCGGGTGCGGGTCGAGGTCTTTTCGAAGATCAACGCGATGTTCTTGCCCTTGAGATGCGCCTGCTCGGTACCGGTGTACTTGGCGCGCTTGAGGTCGCGGGACAGGTCGAGCAGGTAGTGCAGCTCGCGGTTGGTGTGGTGCATCAAGCTCAGCAGGCTGCGGTTGCGCATGTTGAAAGCCATGGTAGGAGTCTCCCTGGGTAGCCGTTAGTAGTCGATGGGGTCGCGGACGATCGGGCAGGTCATGCAGTGGCCGCCGCCGCGGCCGCGGCCGAGTTCGCCGGCACTGATGGTGATGACCTCGACGCCGGCCTTGCGCAGCAGGGTGTTGGTGTAGGTGTTGCGGTCGTAGCCGATCACCACGCCTGGCTCCACGGCGACCACGTTGTTGCCGTCGTCCCACTGTTCACGTTCGGCGGCGAAGCTGTTGCCGCCGGTCTCGACCACGCGCAGGGCCTTGAGGCCCAGGGCCTGGGCGACGGTGTCGAGGAAGCTGGTGTCCTCGCGGCGGACATCGATGCCTCCGGGCTTGCTCTCGTCGGGACGCAGGCTGAAGGCGACGATCTGGTTCACCACTTCCGGGAAGATGGTCACCAGGTCGCGGTCGCAGAAACTGAACACGGTGTCCAGGTGCATGGCCGCACGGGACTTGGGCAGGCCGGCGACGATCACCCGTTCTACCGCCTTGTTCTTGAACAGGTTCAGCGCCAACTGGCCGATGGCCTGGCGCGATGAGCGCTCGCCCATGCCGATCAGGACCACGCCGTTGCCGATCGGCATCACGTCGCCGCCTTCGAGGGTGGCGTTGCCGTGCTCCTGGTCCGGGTCGCCATACCAGACCTTGAAGTCGGCGTTGACGAATTCCGGGTGGAACTTGTAGATGGCCGTGGCCAGCAGGGTTTCCTGGCGGCGTGCCGGCCAGTACATCGGGTTGAGAGTCACCCCGCCGTAGATCCAGCAGGTGGTGTCGCGGGTGAACTGGGTGTTGGGCAGTGGCGGCAGGATGAAACTGGAATGCCCGAGGAAGTCGCGGAACATCTGGATTGTCTTGCCACCAAAGCTGTCGGGCAGGTCGTCGGCCGATACGCCGCCGATGAGGAATTCGGCAACCTTGCGTGGCTCCAGGCTCCTGAGCCAGGAACCGACTTCGTTGACCAGGCCGAGTCCGACCTGGTTGGCGGTGAGCTTGCGCTCGAGAATCCAGTCCAGTGCTTGCGGCTGGCCGACGATATCGGTCAGCAGGTTGTGCATCTCCAGCACATCGATATCGCGTTCACGCATCTTGGTCACGAAGTCGAAGTGATCGCGCTTGGCCTGGGCGACCCAGAGCACATCATCGAACAGCAGTTCATCGCAATTGTTCGGGGTCAGCCGCTGGTGGGCCAGGCCGGGGGAGCACACCATCACCTTGCGCAGTTTGCCGGCTTCGGAATGAACGCCGTACTTCACTTTTTCCGTGGTCATTGCAGATCCTCCAGAGGAAACAAACGGGTCGTTACAGCGTCAGGAAGCCGCTGTAGAGGCCATAGGCAGCCAGCAGGGCGCCGCCGACCACCGCAGCGAAAATCAGCTTCTCGACGTTGGTGAAGATGGGTTTGCCCAGCTCATGCTTGGCCTTGGCGAACAGGATCGCGCCAGGGGCGTAGAGCAGGGCGGACAGCAGCAGGTACTTCACGCCGCCGGCGTACAGCAGCCAGACCGCGTAGAGCAGGGCGATGGCGGCGATGCACAGGTCCTTGCGCCGTTCGCCGGGGGCGTTCTCGTAGGATTCGCCACGCACCGCCAGCAGCACCGCGTAGGCTGCCGACCACAGGTAGGGCACCAGGATCATCGAGGTGGCGAGGTAGATCAGCGACAGGTAGGTACTGGCGGAGAACAGCGTGATGACCAGGAACAGCTGCACCATCGCGTTGGTCAGCCAGAGCGCATTGGCCGGTACGTGGTTGGCGTTCTCGCGGCGCAGGAACTCCGGCATGGTGTGGTCGCGGGCGGCGGCGAACATGATCTCGGCGCACAGCAGCACCCACGACAGCAGGGCACCGAGCAGCGAGATGACCAGGCCGATGCTGATCAGCAATGCGCCCCAGTGGCCGACCACATGCTCCAGCACGGCGGCCATGGACGGGTTCTGCAGCTTGGCCAGTTCCGGCTGGGTCAGGATACCCAGTGACAGCACGTTGACCAGCACCAGCAACAGCAGCACGGTGATGAAACCAATGACCGTGGCCTTGCCCACGTCCGAGCGTTTTTCCGCACGCGAGGAAAAGATGCTCGCGCCCTCGATGCCGATGAACACCCAGACGGTGACCAGCATCATGTTGCGCACCTGGTTCATCACACTGCCCAGGTTCGGGTTCTTCACGCCCCAGATGTCGGCGGTGAAGATGTCCAGCCTGAAGGCGAACACCGCGATCAGTACGAACAGCAGCAGCGGTACGACCTTGGCGACGGTGGTCACCAGGTTGATGAACGCCGCCTCGCGGATCCCGCGCAGCACCAGGAAGTGCACGGCCCACAGCAGCAGCGAGGCGCCGACCACCGCCGCGACCGTGTTGCCTTCGCCGAAGATCGGAAAGAAGTAGCCCAGGGTGCTGAACAGCAGGACGAAGTAGCCGACGTTGCCCAGCCAGGCACTGATCCAGTAGCCCCAGGCCGAAGAGAAGCCCATGTAGTCGCCGAAGCCGGCCTTGGCGTAGGCGTAGACCCCGCCATCGAGATCCGGTTTGCGATTGGCCAGGGTCTGGAACACGAAGGCCAGGGTCAGCATGCCCACGGCGGTGATGGCCCAGCCGATCAGGACGGCGCCGACATCGGCGCTGGCGGCCATGTTTTGTGGCAGCGAAAAGATTCCGCCGCCGATCATCGAACCCACTACCAGGGCAATCAGTGCGCCTAGACGTAGTTTTCCGGGAGACTCAGCCATTGCATGACTCCAGTTCAGGAGAAGTGAGGCTTCAGCGTAGGCGGGTAAATGAGGGCGGGAGCTGACTCAGATCAGGTTATGAGGGATATTTAATTTTTAGTGGATAACTTGAGTTAATTGCGCAGGTATGTCGCTATGTTTTATAGATCTTTGATTTATATGTATTTTTTAATTTGTATCGTTTTTTTAAAAGCGGCAGTCATTGGCCGGTGTCGCGAATTTGAAAGTTTGTGGCGCCATATGCGGGGATATGCTCCGTGGGGGCGGAACTTGGTTTTCGTAAAACTGAAGTAAAAGAGAAATAAAAGGGCTGGCAATATAATAGCCAGCCCCCGAATTCACCACTTGGCAGGGTGAGTTCCCAATCTCCCGGCCGGCAACGGCCAGTGCAGCGACGTTCCCTCGATATTCAGCGGCGGTATCAGGCGATGCGCCGGCCCCCAGGCGGTGTACTCGATCCAGGTGCTGCGGTCGGTGGAGGTTTCCCGACGCAGGGGCTGGGTGTCGTTGCCGGCTCCGTGTTCCACCAGCAGTTTCGCCGTGCGTGCCAGCGACAACCTGGCTGAGCCGCCGCGCCCGCTGTGCAGTCGTTCGGTCAGGGCACGGATTGCCGTGGCCGCCATCAGGTAGCCGGTGGCATGGTCCAGCGCCTGCACTGGCAATGGCGTCGGGACATCCGCCTGTTTCCACTGCATGCCGGCCTGGGCAATGCCGCAGCTCATCTGCACCAGGCTGTCGAAGCCGCGCCGGTTGCGCCACGGCCCGCTCCAGCCATAGGCATTGAGGCAGACATCGACCAGCCCGGGAGCCAGTTGCCGACGGTGCGGCGCCGCGTAGCCCAGGCCTTCCAGCGCGTCGGCGCGATAGCCGTGCAGCAGGATATCGGCCTCTGCGAGCAACTGCTCGAAGACCCGGCGGTCGGCGCTGTCCTGCAGATCCAGGCGTGCGCAGCGCTTGCCCCGGGTGACTTCCGGCACCAGGCTGGGTTCTTCCCAGTGCGGCGGGTCGATGCGCAGGACATCGGCGCCGAGCCCGGCCAGCATGCGGCTGGCCACGGGACCGGCGAGGATGCGGGTCAGGTCGAGGACCTTGATGCCGGCCAGCGGCTGTTTCGCCGAACCGGTCCAGGCGCGTGGACGCTGAATATCGTCGGTGTAGCGCTGGATCAGCGCCTCGGCATTCACGGCCAGTCCCTGGGGATGGCTTTTCCACTCGTCCCAGGTGCGCATTTCGGCAGCGCAGCCACCGCTGTCGACGATCGCCTGCTCCAGTTCACCCTTGTTCCAGCGAGCGACCAACCCGGCCATCGTCGCGCGATCGCTGGCAGCCCCCAGAGTCCGCTCGGCGGCAGCCCGGTGGTGTGGGGCGTTGGTGTGCAGGCGAATCCAGCCATCGGCCGTTGCGTAGTCGCCGGCAATCGGGTCCCAGGGCGCCGGCAGGTTCCAGCCGATCGGCCGCAGGGAGCTGGCGAACCAGAACGAGGCCAGGCGGCGGTCGACGCTGATGCCCGGGTCTTGTCCGGTCTGCTGCCTGAGCAGTTCAGCGACACTCGCGCCGACTGCGGCAAGGCTGGCACTGGCCAGGTCGGTGACGGCGAAGGCCGAGGGCAGGGCACCGGATTCGGTGAAGTCAGGGCGAGAGGCGGGTAGCTCGAGTGCGGCTTGAATGGATGTCAGCAGATCGGTCATCGAAAGGCCCTCCATGAGTAAGGGACATTGCAGCGCAAATATGCGGGGCTGTCGACTTTTGCAGGAGGGCAACCGACGATTGTGCGTCGCAGACGATGATGGTGCACCCGCCTACCAGCAAGCTGCCGCCATCAAGGCAGCTCGGCGACCGGCTGGCGTTCGGGACGTGACCAGATCCACAGGTTGCCGAGGGTCATCCCGGCGATGGCCAGGTAGACCGGCCAGTGGTGTTCGAGCATCACCAGCATCAACGTCGCGCACAGCAGCATGCTGACGGTGGCGCTGACCTTGGCCCGGCGGGCGATGATCTTGCCGTTGCGCCAGTTGTTCAGGATCGGCCCGAACAGCCGGTGGTTCTCCAGCCAGGCGCTCAGTCGTGGCGAGCTGCGGGTCGCGGCCCAGGCGGCGAGCAGAATGAACTCGGTGGTGGGCAGGCCGGGCACGACGATGGCGATCAGGCCGATACCGAGGCTGACATAGGCGAGCACGCCGAACAGGAGGCGCGAGAGTTTGGAGGACGAGGGCGTTTTGCGGGTCATGGTATCAATTGTGGTGCGCCGGGCGATTTGGCTCAAGCTCTGGTGTTTCATTGTGCTGTTCAAGCCTCATTCGCGGGCAAGCCCTGCTCCTACAGAAGAACACTGCAACCTGTAGGAGCAGGGCTTGCCCGCGAAAAGGCCCGCGAAATCACCGAAGACCTCACAGGCAAACCCGTACCACTCAGGCCAGCTCGGGTGCCGACTCGTAGGCCTGTTCCAGCAACACGGTGAAACGAACGAACGCATCGATGGCACCTTTCTCCACCGCCGCTTCTTCCTCGGCGCTGAACGCCAGGCCGTCGAGGGTCTTGATGAAGCTCTTCCAGCCCTCGGCGCGACCGCCAGCCGGCTCGCCCAGGTGACGGGCACCGAAGGTTTCGCTCAGGCCCAGGCCCACTGCACGCTTGATCAGGAACGCCGCACCGAGCTTGGAGCCTTCGGAAACGAAGATCCAGCCCAGCGCCTCGGCCTTGCTCGGGTTCTTCAGGGCACCGGCCACTGGCGCCGGGACTTCGGTGTCCAGGTCCGCCAGGTCGGCCTTGGCCGCTTCGGCGCGGCAGCGTGCCGGCAGGTCGGGGACGAGGGCGATCAAGGCCGGATCGTTGTACAGCGCGACCAGTTCCGACTGGAACAGATACTGGGCAACGACGAAACGGGCGAAATTGGCCTGGTTCTCGAACGGTGCGTGGGCCTTCACCAACTGGTCGAGCTTGCTGTGTGGCTCGTTGGTGATCTGGTTCAGGCGCTGGGAGCGCAGGCTTGGGCGTTGGGTAGAGTCCTGGGAGGTCATTGCGGAGTCCTTGGGAATGAGAGGCGCTTTCAGTTACTAGACGAACAAGGAGACGCGCCACAGTAAAAAAACCTCACCCCGCCAATCGAGATATTGGCGGGGGAGGCAGCGATCGGTCAGATGTCCCAGATCAGGTTGACCGAGAAGTTGCGGCCCGGGGCGGTCAGGCGGTCGAGGTTGGCCGGGCTGAGTACACCGGCCTCGCCCACGCCGTCGTAGCCGCGCACGTCATCCCAGTTCCAGTACTTCTTGTCGGTCAGGTTGTACAGGCCGGCATTGACCGTCACGTCGTCGGTGACCTTGTAGAAACCGGTCAGGTCGAATACGCCGTAGCCCGGGGTCTTGAACTGCTTGCTGCTGGTCAGGCCGTCGGGGGCGTTGAAGGTGGTGTCGTCCACCCGGTCCTTGCGCTTGACCAGGGTCCAGCTCAGCAGGGCGCCGTATTGCTCCTGGTCGTAGCCCAGGCCGAACACGCCGGTCAGTGGGTTGACACTGTTGATCGGCTCGCCATTGTCATCGTTGCGACCGTAGGCATAGGCGATCGAGCCCTGGGTGTAGAGCCCCTGTGGCGCACCGAAGTGGTCCAGGTTCAGGCGACCCTTGACCTCGGCGCCCTTGATGGTGGCGTGCTTGATGTTGTTGGTCTGGAAGGTCAGCTCGCTATAGCCGGGAGCGACCGCGTCTTCGTTGATGAAGTCGCGATACTTGTTATAGAACACCGCCACGTCGAAGGAGCCGGCATCGAAGCGACCGCGCAGGCCGGTTTCATAGCTTTTGCTCTTTTCCGGTTCCAGGTTCGGGTTGGGTTCGACGTTGTAGCCGGTGGTACCGTTCTGGAAGCGACCGTACAGCGCCTTGGCCGATGGAGTGCGGAAGCCCTCGGCGTATTGGCCGTACCAGGTGTACTGGTCGGTCAGGGCGTAGGTCAGGCCGAACTTCGGCGACACGCGGTGCCAGGTCTTGTTCGAGCCGTCGATGTCACCGCCACCCGCTGCGGTGATGGTGTTGATGAACGCCTGGGTTATGTGCGGCTTGAGCTGGGTACGGTCATAGCGCAGGCCGGGCAGGAAGGTCCATTGGTTCCAGCTGATCTGGTCCTGGGCGAACAGCGAGTAGGTGTCGATGGTTGGATCGGGGAAGTCGCTGGATTTCGCCAGGCGATCCAGCGGGCTGTTGCCGCCGATCGTGGTGCAGCCCTGGCCAGGTACGACGCTGACTGCCAGGCAGGTGCCGCTGCCACTGCGCGAGCCGGTGACCTTCTGCTGCCTGATCGTGGTGCCGTAGGTCAGCAGATGATCGGTTTCGCCAATGTTGAAGGCCTTGTCCGCCTGGGCGTCGAGCACCCACTGCTGTTCCTGGTAGACGGTGTCCCGACTGCGCAGTACACGACGGACGAAGGGGAAGTAGTCTTCCAGAGTGCTTTCGTCGGTCTTGGCGGTTTGATAATTCAGGCTCAGCTTGACGTGATCGGCCACCGCGCTATCGAGGCCAAAGCTGTTCTCGAGGCCGAAGCGTTCGCGGGTGACGGTGTCGTTGCCGGTACGCGAGCGATACATGCCCACGCCCGTGCCATTGCTGAACGGCCCACCCACGGCGCTGCGCTGGTTGGTGTCGACATCGCTCTTGTAGCGTTCGTAGGTCAGGCCCAGGCGCGAGTCGTCGTTGTAGTTCCAGCCCAGCTTGGCCAGTACGTTGGTGGTGCGGTTGGTTTCCGGGTTGGCTGCGGTACGGTTCAGGCCGGTGCCGCCGGTGTCGCCGTAGGATTCGGTCTCGCGGCCGTTGCGCTGGCTCAGGTGCAGCAGGCCGTCGAAGTCACCGCTGCGGCCGGCGACGGTGCCGGAGGTCAGCCAGCTGTTGTCGGCGGAGCTGTAGCCGGTCTTCAGGCGGGCGCCGACGTCCTGGCCGGGCTTGATGATGTCGCTGGGGTCGAGGGTGAAGTAGCTGACCGCACCACCGATGGCGTTGCTGCCGTAGAGCACCGAGGCCGGGCCACGGAGGATTTCCACGCGCTTGACGATTTCCGGGTCGACGTAGTTGCGGTGGGTTTGCGCGTAGGGGCCATTGAAGAAGCTGTCCGGCACCTCGACGCCGTCGACCTGGGTCAGGATGCGGTCGCCGTCGATGCCGCGGATGTTGTAGCCACTGATGCCACCGCCGCGCAGGCCGGCGCCGCTTACGGAAACCCCCGGCTCATAACGCACCAGTTGCTTGATGTTGTTCACGTTCTGCCGGTCGAGCTGCTGGCGGTCCTGCACGCTCACGGTGTTGGGCACCGAGGACACATCCTGTGCCTGGCGGGTGGCGCTGATGGTCACCTGCTGCAGGTTGAGGGTGCCGCCGTTGGCGCGTCTTTCCAGCACGACATTGTTGTCGCCGAGCTTGCGGTAGCTCAGGTTGGTGCCGACCAGCAGTTGTTCCAGGGCCTTTTCCGGCGTGAGTGCACCACGTACGCCGGGGGATGCCACACCCTGACCCAGCTCGGCGGGCAGGCCGACCTGCCAACCGGTCACCGAGGTGAATGCATTCAAGGCCGATACCAATGGCTGCTGGGCGATGGCGAAGTTGTAGTTGCCCAGGCTGCGCGCCGGTTGGGTGCTGGTGGTGGCCGCCAGTACGGGAGTCGCCTGGACGCCGGCGAGCAGCATGGCGGCGGTGAGCAGGGACAGCGTGCACTGTTGCAGGCCGCCACTGCGGGCCTTGGAGGTGAAACGAGTGGGCATCGATAACGCTCCGATCTTAGAAACTTATAGTTGCGATGCGATTCGATATGAGAATCACTTGCATTGGCTATAACGAGACGAATGGTCGGTCGCTATCGAGTAAAAAAACTTCCGGTTAGTTGAGAATCACCAATGCGGGGTATTCCGAGACCCGCGCAGAAGTGATGTGGGCAAGGGAGCGGACCACGTCCAGCGGCTTGTCCAGGCGGTAGTTGCCGGTCACGGCAACCTGGGCCAGTTGCTCGTTGTTATTGACGATCCAGCCCGGGTAATAGCGACGCAGTTCGGCCAGCACCTGGCCCATCGGGCAGTTCTCGAACACCAGGCGGCCCTGGACCCAGGCCAGGTCCTTCTGCGCATCAAGCTTTTCCGGACGACTGAACCCATGCGGGCCGATCCGCACGCTGTTGCCGGCGGAGAGGCGCAGGCGAGCACTGTCGTCGCGGGTGCGCAGGTCGACATCACCGCGTTGCACCTGCACCTGCGCCTCGCCATCGAGGTAGCGCACGGCGAAGGCTGTATCGCGCACGCTGGCCTGGACGGGACCGGCATCGATCTCCAGCGGATGCTCGCGCTGGCCGGACACCTCGAAGAACGCCTCGCCCTTGTACAGGCGAGCCAGGTGCTGCTGATCGGTGAACCGGCTGGAAAATGCCGAGTTGGTGTTGAGCAGGACTTTCGAGCCGTCCTCCAGTTGCAGGTGCTGGCGCTCGCCAACCACGGTCAGATGATCGGCCTGCAGGCGCAACGGCAGGTTGCCGTAGATGCCGATGGCGAGCAGCAGCACGGCAGCGGTCGCCAGGGGTTTCCAGTGGGGGCGCAGGCGCCGCAGCAGGGAGGGGCGTCGGTGGATCGTGGCCTGCAATGCCTGGGCGGCGGCAATCACCGGTTGTGCATTCCACGCGCCGCTGGCACGGGCATAGGCCTGGGCATGCGCCGGGTCGGCGGCGAGCCAGGCGTCGAATTCGGCGCGTTGCCCGGCGGTCGGGCACTCCATCACGATCAGCCAGTCCAGCGCCTGGTCCATGGCATCGTCTGGCAGCACCTGCCGAACGGTTTCGGGAGGGGGCTGGTTGGTGCTGTCCGTCACGGGTGTTCCTCGGTAATCGCTGTCACGGTTCGATTCGCGGGCCTGCCTTGTCGGGGACTGGCGGGCCTCATAGGTCTTGGGGCTGGCGGCAAGCTTAAGGGTGATCCAGGCGTTCGGCCACCCCGACGCAGATGGCCATGATCAGCTTGAGATCCTTTTGCACGGTGCTCAGGGACACGTCGAGGCGTTCGGCGATCTCCTGGTAGCTGCAGCCATGCAGGCGGCTGAGGATGAAGATCTGCTGCTGACGCGCAGTCAATTGGCCCAGGCTCACGCTCAGGCGCTCCAGCAATTGTTCGGCATGCGTGGCATCTTCCGGGGTACTCAGTGGTGCAACGACATTCTCCACCACCTCCAGCGGCACATCCTCCATCAGCGTGCGCGACTGGATCCGCCGTGCGCGCAGATGATCGAGTGCAAGGTTGCGGGCGGTCTGGAACACGAAGGGCTCGAGGTGGTCGATGGGGCGTTCGCTCAAGGCCCGTGTCACCCGCAGATAGGTTTCCTGCAGCAGATCCTCGGCGGTGCTGGGGTTTTGCACCATGCGCTGCAGCGTCCGCAGCAACGTGAGCCGCTGGGTGAGGAAGACCTGGTTGAACTGGGATTGCGTCACGACGGCACCTGACCGATTTCATATTAATGATAATATTTATCATTTGCAGTCTCGGTCAAGGGCCAATCGCGTCGGTGGTGTGGTGGGTGGATGACCTGTCGAGGTTCCAGAAGTTCGTTTTTGGTGGCTTGTCGGTGTAAGTCTTTACTTACACGTAGCGTAAGCGATCAAGGATGCTGACCGCACCAGATTGACGAAGAGTCTGTTTAACTGATTGAAATATATTAAGTTTTTTAAGCGGGAGATGGATCCAAAGTCTTTCCATGCGGTACGGGATCCACTTGCGAGGGGCCGGAAAGTCATTAATATCGGCCCTGTGTCGACGGATAGACACGGCGATCACGGAAGATCGCTGAGAGGAACATCGCGGGATGCGATTCATCAGGATGATGAAAGGGAAAAAAGGGACTAGGGAAAAAATGTGGGCGGGTTACACCGCCCCTTTTTTTGCCTGCAGAAAAGTGCGGACCCTGGCCCGCAAATGCAAAAAGGCCCGCAAGGGGCCTTTTTCGGAGCATGCTGGACTCAGCGCTCGAGATCCTTGATCTTGCCCTTGACGCCATCCCACTCCTCGGCGTCCGGCAGCGAATCCTTCTTCTCGGTGATATTCGGCCAGATTTCGGCCAGCTCGACGTTCAACTGAATGAACTCTTGCATTTCTTCCGGAACTTCATCTTCGGAGAAGATGGCTACGGCCGGGCATTCTGGCTCGCACAGTGCACAATCGATGCACTCATCCGGGTGAATCACCAGGAAGTTCGGGCCTTCGTAAAAGCAGTCCACCGGACAGACTTCTACGCAGTCGGTGTACTTGCACTTGATGCAGTTGTCGGTGACGACGAAGGTCATTTCTAATTCTCTCCTCAGGCGGCGGCGGCGAAAACCCTATCAGGACGGGCTCGCAGGGCTCGGGAAGGGCTCTGCGGACCAGGCTAATAGCCCGCAGCTTCCCAAACCGCGCGAGATTCTAGCAGCTTGCGGCCGTCTGCGTTAGATCCGTGTCTTCAATGTGTAGAGCATTTCCAGTGCGCGGCGGGGCGTCAGGTCGTCGAGGTCGAGCTTGGCCAGTTCGTCGAGCACCGGGTGCGGCAGGCTGGCGAACAGGTCGCTCTGTTGCGGCACCGACGGCTTGCCGGCCTTGGCTACCGGGGCCTCATGGGGCAGGCTGGTGGTCTCCAGGCGACTCAGGTGCTCGCGGGCACGGCGGATCACGTCACCCGGCACACCGGCCAGTTGCGCCACCGCCAGACCATAGCTCTGACTGGCCGGGCCAGGCAGTACGTGGTGCAGGAAGACGATCCGTTCGTTGTGCTCGGTGGCGTTCAGGTGCACGTTGGCGACCAGCGGCTCGCTTTCCGGCAGCACCGTCAGCTCGAAGTAGTGGGTGGCGAACAGCGTGTAGGCGCGCAGGTGGGCCAGGCGTTCGGCGGCGGCCCAGGCCAGGGACAGGCCGTCGAAGGTACTGGTACCACGGCCCACCTCGTCCATCAGCACCAGGCTGCGTTCGGTGGCGTTGTGCAGGATGTTCGCGGTTTCGCTCATCTCCACCATGAAGGTCGAGCGGCCACCGGCGAGGTCGTCGCTGGAACCGATCCGGGTGAAGATCCGGTCCACCGGCGACAGCTCGCAACTGGCGGCCGGTACGTAGCTGCCGATATGAGCCAGCAGCACGATCAGTGCGGTCTGGCGCATGTAGGTGGATTTACCACCCATGTTCGGCCCGGTGATGACCAGCATGCGGGTGTTGTCATCGAGGGCCAGGTCGTTGGCGACGAACGGCGTGGTCAGGACCTGCTCGACCACCGGATGGCGGCCCTGGCTGATGCGCATGCACGGCTCGTCGACGAACCGTGGGCAGTTCAGGTCGAGGGTCAGCGCACGTTCGGCGAGGTTGCTCAGCACGTCCAGTTCGGCCAGTGCGGCGGCGGTGTCCTGCAGCGGCGGCAGCTCGCCGATCAGGGTTTCCAGCAGCGCCTCGTAGAGCATCTTCTCCCGGGCCAGCGCACGGCTCTTGGCCGACAGCGCCTTGTCTTCGAACTCCTTGAGTTCCGGGGTGATGAAGCGCTCGGCACCCTTGAGGGTCTGGCGCCGGATGTAGTCGGCCGGTGCCGATTCGGCCTGCTTGCTCGGCAGTTCGATGAAGTAGCCGTGTACACGGTTGTAGCCGACCTTGAGGTTGGCCAGGCCCGTGCGGGCCTTTTCCCGGGCTTCCAGGTCGATCAGGAACTGGCCGGCGTTTTCGCTGAGCGACAGCAGCTCGTCCAGCTCGGCGTCGTAGCCGGTCTTCAGGACGCCGCCGTCACGGATCACCGCCGGCGGGTTATCGATGATAGCGCGCTCCAGCAGGATCGCCAGTTCCGGGTAGGTGCGGGCAGTGGCGGCCAGTTGCTTGAGGTGCGGGGCGTCCAGTTCGAGCATCGCGTCCTGCAGTTGCGGCAGGGCCCCGAGGGCATCGCGCAGGCGCGCCAGGTCGCGTGGACGGGCATTGCGCAGGCCGATCCGGGCGAGAATCCGCTCGATATCGCCGATTTCCTTGAGCTGGGGTTGCAGCCGTTCGAAGCGATAGCCTTCCAGCAGGCAGCCGATGGAGGCCTGTCGTGCGGTGAGGATCTTCAGGTCACGCAGCGGACGGTTCAGCCAGCGGGTCAGCAGGCGACTGCCCATGGCGGTCTGGCAACGGTCGACCACCGATTGCAGGGTGTTGTCGCGACCACCGGCGAGGTTGGTGTCCAGCTCCAGGTTGCGGCGGCTGGCGGCGTCGAGCACCACGGTGTCGTCCAGGCGCTCATGGCGCAGGCTGCGCAGGTGCGGCAGGGCGGTCCGCTGGGTTTCCTTGGCGTAGCCGAGCAGGCAGCCGGCGGCGCCGATGGCCAGGGTCAGGGTTTCGCAGCCGAAGCCCTTGAGGTCCTGCACGGAAAACTGCTGGCAGAGGCTTTTATGAGCGGAGTCGCGTTCGAAATCCCACGGTGCACGGCGACGGCTGCCACGGCGCTTCTCGGCAGGCAGGCCTTGTGGCCAGTCGTCCGGGATCAGCAACTCCACCGGGTTGATTCGCTCGAGTTCGGCGAGCAGGTTTTCCCAGCCCTTGATTTCCAGCACGCTGAAATTGCCGCTGGTAATGTCCAGCACCGCCAGGCCGAACAGCCGCTCGTCACCGAGCACGGCGGCGATCAGGTTGTCGCGGCGCTCGTCGAGCAGGGCTTCGTCACTGATGGTGCCGGGGGTGATGATCCGCACCACCTGGCGTTCCACCGGGCCCTTGCTGGTCGCCGGGTCGCCGATCTGTTCGCAGATCACCACCGATTCACCGAGTTTCACCAGCTTGGCCAGGTAGCCTTCGAGCGAGTGAAAGGGAATCCCGCACATCGGGATCGATTGCCCCGCCGACTGCCCGCGTGCAGTCAGGGTGATGTCCAGCAGCTTGGCGGCCTTCTTCGCGTCTTCATAGAAGATCTCGTAGAAGTCGCCCATGCGATAGAACATCAGCTGATCGGGGTGCTGGTTCTTCAGGCGCCAGTATTGCTGCATCATCGGGGTGTGCGAGGACAGATCGGAAATTGGCTTATTCATCAGTGGGGTAGGTGATAGCTTGAATAAAGTGGGGGGCAAAATCGGGCTGTTTGCCTTGCAATGGGCGCAAGGTTAACACGGGCGGTCCGGCTCCGCAGACATGGCCTTTTGCTCCTGAAACAATATTTATGCATTGAATATGCAAATTAGCATTTGCTATTCGCGCGAAGCCCAATCAATATGCGCGTTATGCAAATACGCAACGTTTCTACCGTCCTCCGAGCACTGCTCGACCGCCACGGGATCTCCCCCACGGAGCTTCACCGTCGAACCGGCGTGCCCCAATCCACCCTGTCGCGGATACTCAGCGGGAAGATCGTCGACCCTTCGGACAAGCACATCTCGAAGATCGCCGAGTATTTCCAGGTCAGTACCGACCAGCTGCGCGGCCGTGCCGATATCGGCGCCGCCCGCGACCAGGAGCAAGGCCCGCTGCACTCTGAACTCAAGGATATAAGCCTGTGGGACGACGACACCCCCGTCGAGGAAGACGAGGTGTCCGTACCCTTTCTTCGCGAGGTTGAATTGGCTGCTGGATCAGGAAGATTCGTCATCGAGGAAAGCGAGAAGGCCAGCCTGCGCTTCGGCAAGCGCAGCCTGCGCCACAACGGCGTGCAGTTCGACCAGGCCAAGTGCGTGACGGTACGCGGCAACAGCATGTTGCCGGTGCTGCGCGACGGCGCCACGGTCGGGGTCAATGCCGGCAAGAGCGCCATCGGCGATATCGTCGACGGTGATCTCTACGCGATCAACCACAATGGCCAACTGCGGGTGAAGCAGCTCTATCGCCTGCCGACCGGCATTCGCCTGCGCAGCTTCAATCGCGACGAGCACCCGGATGAGGACTACAGCTTCCAGGAAATCCAGGAAGAGCAGATCACCATCCTTGGTCACGTCTTCTGGTGGGGCATGTACGCCCGGTAACCCCTTCCGATTCGGAAAAAACCCACAGCGATGTGGGTTTTTTTTCGCCTGCAAAAAAGACCAACCCCTTGATCGGCGCGGCCTCCATGCGTTCGTGCATTTGTCGTGCAAAAATAAATGCATTTATGCATTGACTGTATATGCATGCATGCATATTCTTTGCTCCAAGCCAGCCGGAAAGGCCAGGCAAGGGCAGCGATGCCAGGGGGTAGCCCCGAAGCTCTTTAGTCGTACCGCTTCAAGGAACAGGCAGCGATGGATCGGCCTTGATGATCCAGAGGGTTGGCAACTGACCCGGGTGTGCAGCGTAAAGCACCAAAAGCAGTTATCCGGCGGGCAGGGGCCGCGGTCGGAGGAACAATTCGAATCGATCCGTACCGCGCCAGTAGCGCCGAAGGATCGGGTGTCCGAATCGCGTATCCCGCGCTCGCCGAATGGCGTGCGGGGCCGGGGCGGACGCCGGCATTACCAAAGGGCCTGGCAGAGCCGGGCCTTTTGGAATGCCCAGGGAACATGGGCTTCCACGAGAACCCTTCATCTTGAACTACAAGCCAAACCATCAACGGCCAGTGAATGGCCATTTTCATTAACAGGAGGCGTGACATGACAAGCGAGCAACAAGCGTTGGCGGACATGCCTATCTGGCTGGTCATCGTGCTGGCCGTGATCGGCGGGGTGTCCGGCGAGATGTGGCGCGCCGACAAGGAAGGCGCCCGTGGCTGGCCGCTGCTGCGGCGACTGGTATTGCGCTCCGGGGCCTGCATGGTCTGCGGAGTATCGACCATCATGCTGCTGTATGCCGCCGGCGTGTCGATCTGGACTGCCGGCGCCTTTGGCTGCCTGACTGCCATGGCCGGGGCGGATGTCGCCATCGGTCTTTACGAGCGCTGGGCGGCCAGGCGATTGGGGGTTGGCGAAGTGCCTCCCCCGGAGGCCGGGAGCAACCACTGAGCGCATCGTCAGTTGAACAGGGAGGTCCACCGATGCTGCAAGAGTTTCGCTGCGGCAAATGCAATCGACTGCTGGCCCGCATTGGCGAATTCAGTCAGATCCAGATCAAGTGCCCGCGTTGCGCGGCACTCAACCATATGAAGACCGAGCGTCTCGAACCATCGCCCTTGAGCGAATCGACCTGTGCGCCAGTGTGCGCCTCATCCATTCGATCCTGAGGTAACTACCATGTTCCATCAAAAATTGTTCGCTTTCGCGGCGATTGCCGCCAGCTCGCTGCTGGCCTCCATCAATGCCCAGGCGGCGCAGATCCAGCAATGCGAAAACATGTCCCGGCCGATCGGCTATCTGACGGTCGAGGCCAATATCCTCTCCGGAAACTGCCCGACCCGTAAGGCCATTCGCTACCGTACCCCGGAAGAGAACCTGACCATCATCAAGCCACAGGAACTGCCGAGCCTGAGTGAGCCGTGGGTGGTGGTTTCCGCCAACGACAGCCTCGGCGCAAACGCCAACTACCGTATCGCTGCGGCGCGAGATGGCATCGTCGCTTGCGCGATCCCCGGTACCTATCGCCCGGCGGGGTATTTCTCCCTGCCTGCCGGTCGTGTCGGCGGTTGCGGCAACAGCGGTGGTTCCGTGGACAATGCGCTGAGTCACTACAAGATCGTGATCACCGATATCGTCAAGTCGGCAGGCTCTCCTGCCTCGATCAAGGTCACGCTCAACCCGAGGAACCCTGAGCGTTCCCTGAACTACGTGATCCGCGTTTCCGCCGACCTGAACGGCACCCGTACGACGGTGAGCAAACAGGGACTCACCGGATCGGGTTCGTACACCCTCAACACCCTGGCGCCGTCGCTGGTGCCGCTGGCTCAGCAGAACGCCTACTTCACCTTCGAAACGGAAGTGTTCGCCCTGGGCACCTCGCTGACCAAGTCGTTGAACATGGCCCACGGTCTGGAGTTGCTGGGTCAATAAGCAGCGCCCAGCCTGCCGGGATGCAGGCTTCCTGAATGTGAACAGTCGTCAGTCAAACCCGCCCTCCGGCGGGTTTTCCATGTCCGGTATCCCCCCATGAACATCACCCCGATCATCACGCAATTGCGTGCTGAATGCCCCAGCCTTGCCCAACACATTTCCACCGGTCTCGACCTGGACCTGCTGCAAGGCAATACCTCGCTGCCGACCCCGTCGGCCTTCATCACCCTTCGCTGTGACCTGGCCGCCGAGAACACTGCGCAGAACGTCTCCCGGCAGACCATCCGCGACCGCCTGGAACTGATCCTGGTGCTCGACGCCAGCAACGGCCAGGCCCCTTTCGACCAACTCCACAACCTGCGCGCCGAACTCTGGCGCGCGCTGGTGGGGTTCAAGCCCGACACCTTCTACACGCCGCTCCAATACGGCGGCGGTCGGCTGGTGTCGATCAACGCCACTCGCTTGCTTTATCGCCTGCGTTTCTTCGCCGAGTTCCAACTGGGGCGCAACCACGCCACCGATCCGGCGGAAACCTGGCATGAGCGTGAACTGGACGGCTTGCCGTCCTTTACCGGGGTGACGGTGCGGGTCGATGCCATCGACCCCGCCGACCCCAATCTGCACCGCCCAGGCCCCGACGGGCGCCTGGAGCTGGCCTTTTCAGGAAACGTAAAACCATGACCCAACGCATCACTGTAGTACCGGCCGCCGGCCGTGCCGTACCGGACCCGGAGGCTGGCGACCTGCTGCCGGCTACCGGCCGCGAAGTGGCTGACAGCGCCTGGTGGCGCCGCCGTCAGGCCGATGGCGATATCACCCTTTCCGCCGTGCAAGCGGCACAACCACAGGAAGCCCAATAATGGCTATCGGATTCAGCAACATCCCATCGGACCTGCGTGTTCCGCTGTTCTACGCCGAGATGGACAACTCGGCGGCCAATAGTGCGTCGTCGACCCTGCGTCGACTGATCGTCGCCCAGGTCAACGACAACGCCACCAGCCCGGAAATCGGCAGCCTGGTGCTGGTCTCCAGCGTCGCCCTGGCCAAGAGCATCGGCGGTCAGGGCTCGATGCTCGCCGCCATGTACGACACCTGGCGCAAGGCCGACCCGGTCGGCGAGATCTGGTGCCTGCCGCTGCGCAACAGCACCGGCGCGATCGCCAAGGCCGACCTGAAGCTGACCGGCACCGCCACCGAAAGCGGCGTGCTCAACCTGTATGTCGGCGGTGCCCGTGTGCAGGCCGCCGTGGTCAGCGGCCAGACCGCTGCGCAGGTCGCCACCACCCTGGCGCTGCAAGTGAATGCCGCCGCCGACCTGCCGGTCAGCGCCGTCGCCACTGATGGCACCGTCACCCTGAGCTGCAAGTGGACCGGTGACAGCGGTAACGACATCAGCCTGCAATTCAACCGCCTGGGCAAGAGCAATGGCGAGGAAACCCCGGCCGGTCTGACCATCGTCACCGCGAAGATGGCCGGTGGCGCCGGTATCCCGGACCAGGTCGCAGCCCTCGCGGCGCTGGGCGACGAGCCGTTCGAGTTCATCTGCCAGCCCTGGTCCGACGTGGCCTCGCTGAATGCCTGGCAGGCGGCGATGGATGACAGCGTCGGTCGCTGGTCCTGGTCCAAGCAACTGTTCGGTCATGTCTACACCGCCAAGCGTGGCACCGTCGGCACCCTGGTCGCCGCCGGCCAGGCGCGCAACGACCAGCACGTCACCGTCCTGGCGATGGAGCAGGGCGTGCCACAACCGGTCTGGGTTCAGGCCGCCGCACTGGCTGCACGCACCTCGGTGTTCATCTCGGCCGACGCCAGCCGTCCGACCCAGAGCGGCAGCCTGCCGGGTATCGATCCGGCCGCGGCCAGCGAGCGCTTCACCCTGACCGAGCGCCAGTCGCTGCTCAGCTACGGTGTCGCCACCGCCTACTACGAAGGTGGCTACGTGCGCATCCAGCGGGCGATCACCACCTACCAGAAGAACGCCTACGGTCAGGCGGACAACTCCTACCTGGACAGCGAGACCATGCACCAGTCGGCCTACATCGTGCGCCGTCTGCAAAGCGTGATCACCAGCAAGTACGGCCGCCACAAGCTGGCCGCCGACGGCACCCGCTTCGGCGCCGGCCAGCCGATCGTCACCCCGAGCACCATCCGCGGTGAGCTGATCGCCCAGTACGCCAAGCTCGAACTGGAAGGCCACGTGGAAAACGCCGAACTGTTCGCCGAGCACCTGATCGTCGAGCGCGACAGCCAGGACCCGAGCCGGGTCAACGTGCTGTTCCCGCCTGACTACGTCAACGGCCTGCGGGTGTTCGCGCTGCTCAACCAGTTCCGTCTGCAGTACGACGCGGCGGCCTGATCGGCCCGTAGGAAAAATGTGCTGTAAGTGGCCTGTTTTGACATGAGGAAAACAGGTCGTTTCAGCGTTACCAGTGACTTTGATTCGATAGGTTCATAAATGAATGTACTGAAGAAATACCTCCATCAATGCCTGCTCTCCGCTTCCATTCTGGGTGCGGCCACTTCCGCTTCTGCCGCCAACCTGTTGGTCAACGGCAGTTTCGAATCGCCGGGCTGTACGGTCAGTTGCGTGCTGGACACGCCTGAAAAAGCCAACTTCATCACGGGCTGGACCACATTCCTGTCCGGGGCCGAGTATTTCAACATGCCGGCTTCGATCCCTTACGGCGTCGCGGCCGACGGTGTGGTGATCGTGGATCTGGCCAACTACGTCTATCAGAACGGCGGTGGCATCCAGCAGAACTTCGCGACGGTCGTGGGTGCCAAGTACCGACTGAAGTTCAGTGCGGGCAACGTCGTGTATGGCGGGCGTTCGGGTAGTGGCGTGATCCAGGTCAAGGTGGCCGGGCAGAACGTTACCTTCAACACGCCGGTCGCCACTTCGTCGACCGTGGTATGGGATGTCATCACCTACGACTTCACCGCGACGACGCCGCAAACCACGCTGGCCTTTTCCAACGAACAGAATCCCTACAGCAATTACGCCTTCATCGATAACGTGAGTGTCGAAAGCATTCCTTAAGTCTGCCTCGATTTTCACTCGTCAATTCCAGCCCGCCATCGAGCGGGCTTATTTTTTGGAGATACACCATGGGTCAACTGATTGCGGGCACCTGCTACGTCAAAGTGGACGGCGCTCAACTGACCATCAACGGCGGCTGCGAAGCGCCCCTGATGGCCGTCAAGCGGGAAACGGTGGTACCGGGTTTCTACAAGGAAACCGACATCGCTCCCTCCTTCAAGGTCACCGCGCTGCATACCGCGGACTTCCCGCTCAAGCAACTGATCGCCGGTTCCGACATGACCGTCACCTGCGAGTTCAGCAATGGCAAGGTCTACGTCCTGGCCGGTGCCTACCTGGTCGAGGAACCGGTCATCAAGGGTGATGACGCGGCCATCGAACTGAAATTCGAAGGCATCAAGGGGACCTGGCAATGAGCGAGCCGATGAAGCTGCAGGTGCCCATCGAAGCCCACGGCGCGACCCTCGACGAACTCACCCTGCGCCGTCCGACGGTGCAGGAAGTGCGGGCGATCAAGGCGCTGCCGTACAAGATCGACAAGAGCGAAGAAGTCAGCCTCGACATGGATGTCGCGGCCAAGTACATCGCGGTCTGCGCCGGCATCCCGCCGTCGTCGGTCAACCAGCTGGACCTGTCCGACCTCAATACCTTGAGCTGGGCGGTGGCCGGTTTTTTCATGAGTGCGGCATCGCAGCCATCGGCGAACTGATTGCGGTCGCCTATGACCTGGCCTGGTTCTGGAAGGTTGATCCCGAACGGATGATGGCCAGGCCACTGGATGTGCTCCGGGAGTCCCTGGAGCACGCGCAACGGATCAATGCGATGCAGCAGGTGGAGTGATGGCCAGAAAAAAACAGACGTTTTTAAGTGCTAAGCAAGCCGAAAGCCTCATCGCAGCGAAGATTGCTGCGATGGGAGACAAGAAGGATACCGAGGCAAAGGAGACGGGGATTCGTCTCCATGCCAACAAGCTCAAGCAGGATCTTGAAGAGAGCGGGCTGGATAAACTGAATCTGAAGGGCGGTGGCTTGCTTACGCCCTTCACCAATGGGCTCAAGGCCGCGATCAAGGAACAGGATCGACTGGCCCTGGCGGCGGGCGCGCGCAAGGCGCCGAAGCTGCCAACTGTTCCGAAGGTAGCAGTGCCGTCCACGTCGCCTGTTGTTCACAAGGCCGTCATACACAAGGCCCCGGTGACGCCGAAGGTGCCAAAGGTGGACTTGGAAACGACTTCGCAACACTTGGCCAAGCTCGAAAAGGCATTGGACAAGATCACCCTGAAGATCGGCCAGGCGCTGTTGCCTGCGTTCGATAGCATCGTGACCGCGCTGATTCCCCTGGCAACCAGCTTTGGGCAATTCGTGGCCAACAACCCGGCGTTGGTGCAGGCACTGGCTGTCGGGGCGTTGGCGTTTACAGTGATTACCGCTGCGGCAATTGGGTTGGCGACGGTAATGGGGGTATTGGCATCGCCCATTGGGTTGATCGCCGCGGTGGTCGCCGGAGCCGCCGTGGTGCTGGTGCTGGCATGGAAGCCAGTGATGGGGCTGATCAATTCGAGCATGCGGCTTATCACCCGGTTCTTGTTCTGGATCGTGGACGGAGCCAAGGCCATGGGCGCTGGCATATCCAGCGGCTGGAAAAGGGCCTGCGCCAGTACCGGAAAATCTCTCGACGAACTCAAGACGAAGTCGGCAGCGGCCTGGGCGGATGTCAAAAGTGGCGTTCTCAAGAAAGCCGCAGAAATCAGCCAGGGCACCGGCAAACTGTGGGGTGAACTCAAGACCTGGTTCGCCAGTTTTTCACCACTGGAGTATCTGAAAGGAATCTGGGGCGGTATCAAGCGTTTCTTCGTGGAGCTGTGGAATGACGTCCTCAATGGCGTCATTCGGTTCTGGGGGAACATCAAGGCGACCTTCGATGCCTGGTCACCGCTGCAGTACCTGAGTGGGCTCTGGGACGGTGCCGTGGGTTATTTCGAGGGGCTGTGGAATGGCATTGGCGATGGTGTTCTTCAGTTCTGGGACAGTCTGAAGGCGATCTTCGCGGCCTGGTCCCCGGTGACCATCTTCGAGACGTTCTGGACCGGTTTGACTTCCCTGATAGGTAATCTGACAGGGGGGCTGGAAGCCCTGGCGGCGCCGGTACGCAACTTCATGAGCACGTTGTTCGGTGGTGATCCCCTGGAGGTCCTGAGGGCCAAGTTCGACGCGCTGCCCAAATTCTTCTCTTCCCTGCTGGAAAGACTGAAGCCCTTCGTCCAGCCGATCAAGGACATGATCAGCAGTGTGGTCGGGGTTGTCAGCCGCTTCTTTGGCGGTGGTGATGAATCGACGGGGCATTTCTCGACGACCGACTCTGATGTCACCCGAAGCAGCGCGTTGCTGCCTGGCGGCCTGACACAGAACGCCAACCTGCTCGTCCGGCAAACCGCCACCAACAACCGTACCCAACTCGAAGGCGGCCTGACCGTGCGTTTCGAAAACGCGCCGCAGGGTCTGCGTGTCGACCAACCCCAGACCAACCAACCGGGCCTGAGCCTGACGCCTGCCGTCGGCTACCGCTCGCTTTCCCTCGGAGGTGCCTATGGCGACTAACTGGCGTGAGCGCCTGTTGCCGGCGTCGTTTCGCGGCGTGCCGTTCTGGGTCGACCAGGCGAAGACCCCGGTCGGCCAAAAAGGCCAACTGCATGAGTATCCCCAGCGCGACCAGCCGTTTTTCGAAGGGCTCGGCCAGCAGGCGAAGATCCATGACCTGACGGCTTTCATCGTCGGCGCCGATTGCCTGGAGCAGCGTGACAAGCTGCTCAAGGCGCTGGAGGAGGGCAGTGGTGAGCTGGTCCACCCATGGCTGGGCCGGATGCAGGTCAAGGTCGGCGAATGCGACATGACCCAGACCCGCCAGGACGGTGGGCTGGTGACCTTCAACCTGAAGTTCTACCCGGACGAGCCGCTGCAGTTCCCCAAGCCCGTCGTCAACACCCAGGAGCAACTGCAGGTGGCGTCGAGCAAATTGCTCACCTCATCGGTGGGTCGTTTCGACGAGGCGATGAAGCTGGTCAACCAGGCGCGGGTCGGCCTGGACAACCTGCGCAAGGGCATCACCCAGGCGTACCAGGTGATCGAACAGCAGTTGCAGCCGCTGATCGAGACCTATGCGAATGTCTATGCCCTGGTGCGCACGGTCAAGGAGTTCCCCCACCAGGTGAGTGCGGCGGTCAAGGGCGTGCTCAGCGAGGTCAAGGCCGAGTTCAATGGCCTGGTTGGCGAGGTTCGTGGCCTGGTCGGTGAAGTGCGTGGTCTGAAGGACTTCGCCGTCCAGGGCTACCACGGGATGCTGGCCGACCTGTCGAAGCAGGTCGAGGACGCCAAGTCGCTCGATGCTTCGCAGTTGGCGATCGGCAAGGACACCGCCGCGGCCTCGCAGGCCACGGTGAACCTGATCCAGGATGCCTTGCTGGTGCAGATCGCACAGTTGGTGTCGGTAATCCCGGCAGCGACCCAGGCAGTGAAGCTGGCCGTTACTCCGTCGCTGGCGCAACAGGCCCAGCAGCCGGTGCAGCGTGCCGATGTGCCGGTGGTTGATGATGTGCTGGCGCTGCGCGACAACCTCAACGAGGCGATCTGGCAAGCGGCGCTCAAGGCCGACTCGGTGCATTACCAGGCGCTCAATACCGTGCGCCAGGCACTGGTGCAGCACCTCAACGCGGTGGCCTCCAACGGCGTGCGGCTGATCGACCTGGTGCCCAAGAGCAACCTGCCGGCGCTGGTGGTGGCCTACAAGAACTTCGGCGATGCCACGCGGGTCGGCGAGGTGGTGCAACGCAACCGGATTGCCCACCCCGGTTTCATCCCGCCGGCACCGTTGCAGATCTCCCGGGAGTAAGCCATGAACGATATCGACAATGCCGTCGTCCTGCTGGTCGACGGCCTGAGCTACGAGGGCTGGAAAGCCATCGAAATCAGTGCCGATCTCGAGCGTCAGTTCCGCACCTTCAAGCTGGGCATCACCTGGCAATGGCCGGGGCAGACGCTGGCCGTGCCGATCAAGGCCGGTGCCCGCTGCCAGGTGCTGATCGGCTGCGACCTGGTGCTCACCGGGCATGTCTACAAGGCGCCCATCAGCTATGACGGCAAGCAGATCAGCCTGACCATCGAGGGCAGTTCACTGACCCGCGACCTGGTCGACTGCGCGGCCATCAACCAGCCGAGCCAGTGGCGCCAGCAGGGCTTGCTGACGATCGTCGAGGCGCTCGCCAAACCCTACCAGGTCAACGTGCGCAGCGAGATCCCGGCCACCACCAAACTGCAGACCCACAGCATCGTGCCGGGGGAGACGGTATTCAAATCCATCGACCGCCTGCTGACCCTGTATCGGGTGTTTTCCACCGATGATGCGAACGGCAACCTGGTGCTGGCCAAACCCGGCAGCGCCGGACGCGCCAGCGATGTACTGGAGCTGGGCAAGAACATCCTCTCGGCCAGCACCGGCAGGGACTACAGCGCGGTGTTCTCCGAGTATCGGGTGATCGGCCAGCACAAGGGCAGCGACCAGAAGAGCGGCAGCGCGGTGAGTGAAGTTAGCGGCGTGTCCAGCGAGACCGCTGCGCAGCGCAAACGCGTCACGGTGATCAGCGAAAGCGTGCAACTGACCCCCGAGCTGGCCCAGCAACGGGCCGACTGGGAGCGGGCCACCCGCGCCGGCAAGGCCTTGGCCACCACTTACACCGTACAGGGCTGGCGACAGTCCAACGGCGACCTGTGGCGACACAACCTGCTGGTGCGGGTGAAGGACCCGGTCCTCGACGTCGACCAGGACATGCTGATCTCCAAGATCACCTACTCGCTATCCGCGCAGGGTTCGATCACCACCCTGGAAGTGGCGCCGCCGGAAGTCTTCGAGGCGACACCGACGAAGGCCAAGAGCAAGGCCAAGTAACCACCCTCTTCGCGGCGGCCTCTTCGCGGATAAATCCTGCTCCCACAAGCATGCGGCGTACAGAAGTCCGTGATCACTGCCTAATCCTGTGGGAGCCGGATTTATCCGCGAAAGGGCCCCTTCTGACACACCGCTCGCCCAAGGAATCCCTCATGAGCCTACTGACCCGCCTGCTGGCGCGCGGCACCGTCGTGCTCGCCAACTCGGCCAACAAACTGCAATCGTTGCAAATGCGCCTGACCGCCGGCGAAGTGAACGACGACATGGAGCACTTCGAACCCTACGGCTTCACCAGCAACCCGCTGGCCGGCGCCGAAGGTATCGCCACCTTTCTCGGCGGCGACCGTTCCCACGGCATCGTGCTGGTGGTCGCCGACCGCCGCTACCGCCTGCAGAACCTCGCCCCCGGCGAAATCGCCCTCTATACCGACGAGGGTGACCGTATCCACTTCAAGCGTGGCCGGATCATCGACATCGAGACCGGCACCCTGAACATCCGCGCCAGCAGCGCCATCCACCTCGACAGCCCGACCCTGACCCAGACCGGCAAGATCGTCTCCCAGGGCGACCAGGTCGCCGGTGGCATCAGCCAGATGCAGCATGTGCACGGCGGCATTCAGCCAGGCGGCGGCCAGACCGGCGCACCGGCGGGAGGTGCCTGATGTTCGTCTCCAACAACCTCAAGGCGGCGCTGACCCGCTCGGTGCTGATCAGCCTGTTCACCTGGCGCCGGGCCAACAGCGACGACCCGATCGATGACGATGAGCGCTACGGCTGGTGGGGCGACAGTTTCCCCATGGTCGCCAACGACCGCATCGGCTCGCGGCTGTGGCTGTTGCGCCGGGTCAAGCTGACCGCGCAGACCCAGCTCGATGCCGAATTCTATGCCCGTGAAGCCTTGCAATGGCTGATCGACGACGGCCATTGCAGCGCCATCGAGATTCAAACCGAACGGCTCGACGCCCAGCGACTGAACCTGCGCACGGTTCTGACCCTGGCCGGCGGCGAGCGCCTGGATATCAACCCGAACCACAGTTGGCAGGTGACTTATGCCGTTTGAAACCCCTTCGCTGCCGGTGCTGATCAACCGCACCCAAAGCGACCTGGCCAGCGATGCGCTGCGCCAGTCCGATGCCCAGGTCCTGGCCCGCACCCTCAGCGGCGCGGCCTTTGGCCTGTATGGATACCTCGACTGGATTGCCGAGCAGATCCTGCCCGACACCGCCGATGAATCCACCCTGGAGCGCATTGCCGCGCTTCGTCTGCACCAACCGCGCAAGGCTGCCCAGGCGGCCACCGGCAGCGTGAGTTTTACCGCTGCCGCCGGTGCGGTGCTGGACGTCGACACCCTGCTGCAGAGCAATGACGGCCGCAGCTACAAGGTGACCCAGGGAGGCACCACCAGCGCTGGTAGCAATACCGCGCAGATCCAGGCGCTGGATGCCGGCAGCCTGGGTAATGCCGACGCCGGCCTGACGCTGTTTCCGGTCCAGCCGGTGCAGGGCGTCGGCAACACCTTCACCGTGCTCGCCCCGGGGCTGAGTGGCGGGGTGGCGGCGGAAAGCCTCGAGTCGCTGCGTTCGCGGGTGATCCGTTCCTATCGGATCATTCCCCATGGCGGCGCGGCCTCCGATTACGAAACCTGGGCGCTGGAGTGTCCGGGCATCACCCGAGCCTGGTGCCGTGGCAACTATCTCGGACCAGGTACCGTCGGCCTGTTCGTCATGCGTGACGACGACCCGGTACCGATTCCCGATGCCACGCAACTGGCGCTGGTCCAGGCCTATATCGAGCCGTTGCGACCGGTCACCGCCGAGTTGCATGTGCTGGCGCCGGTGCAGGTGCCGGTGACCTACACCCTGCGCCTGGTACCGGACACCTCGGCCACCCGCGCTGCCGTCGAAGCGCAACTGCGTGACCTGCACAAGCGTGAGGGTGGTCTCGGCGAGACCCTGTTGCTGACCCATATCGCCGAGTCCATCAGCAGTGCCACGGGCGAGAACGACCATTTGCTGGTCACCCCGTCCGCCGATGTGCCAGCAGCCACCAACCAGTTGCTGACCTTCGGAGGCTGCGTATGGCTGGAATAAGAACTGCCGCGCAATACCAGGAACAACTGCGCAGCCTGCTGCCGGCCGGTCCCGCCTGGGACCCGGAGCAGGTACCGGAGATCCAGCAGGTACTGCTCGGCATCGCCCAGGAACTGGCCCGGGTCGACGCCCGGGCGGTGGACCTGCTCAACGAAGTGGACCCGGTGACCGTCAGCGAACTGGTCCCGGACTGGGAGCGGGTGATGAACCTGCCCGACCCGTGCCTGGGCCCCAAGCCGCTGTTCGACGACCGCCGCCTGGCGGTACGTCGGCGCCTGCTGGCGGTGGGTGACCAGAGCATCGGCTACTTCCTGGATATCGCCCGCAGCCAGGGCTATCCCAACGCCACCGTCACCGAACTGCAGACCCCGCGCATGGGCCGCGCCCGCTTTGGTCGGGCGCGGTTCGGCACCTGGCAGGCGCAGTTCATGTGGACGCTCAACACTGGCGGCCGCTTGCTCATGGGCCGCCGTTTTGGCGCCAGCTACTGGGGCGAGCGCTTCGGCGCCAACCCGGGCAGCGCCCTGGAATGCCTGATTCACCGCACAGCACCGGCGCACACGCTGGTGCACATCAATTACGACTGAAGAGGACGGATACGTGGATTATCCAAAAAGCACGCCCAGCGTTGGGTTGGTCAATGGCAGGTTTGTCGACGAGAACCCGGTCAATGGTTCGCCTGGGTCGCTGATTCCGGCGGTGTGGGGGAATGCGGTGACCGAGGAACTGCTGAATGTGGTTCAGGCGGGTGGGCTGGAGCCTGCCGAGGCGGAGCATGATCAGTTGCTGAAGGCGATCCGGACCATCATCCAGAGTTCGCTGCCGCCTGAGCAGATTCGCACGACGTTGGCTGCGTATGGGATTACCGATGCGTATACCAAGGCGGAGGTCGAGGCGCTGTTCAAGAATGCCACCGCCTTGCCGGTCGGGGCGATGATGGCGTTTCCCAAGGGCGTGGTGCCGAATGGGTTCCTTGAGGTCGATGGCAGTGTGCAGAGCATTGCGACGTATCCGGACCTGGCGGTGTATCTGGGGACGACGTTCAACAAGGGGGATGAAGGGGCTGGGAATTTTCGTCTGCCGGAGTCGCGCGGGGAGTTTCTGCGAGGTTGGGATCATGGGCGGGGGGTGGATGCTGGGCGAGCTCTTGGAAGTTGGCAGTCTGACGAATATAAGAGCCATTCTCACGCAACCTCGCCTGGGCTGATGTTGAACATTAACGGTGGAACTGGCGCTAACTCGTGGGGTGTGGGTAGCCAGGGGGCGGTGACAACGATAGGAGCCGCCGGTGGAGCTGAAACACGCCCTCGTAACTTGGCGGTTATGTGGTGTATCAAAGCCTGGAACGCGCCAGTCAACCAAGGTCAGATCGATGTGGGTGCCCTGGTCGACGAAGTGCAGAAACTGAAAGCTTCGGTACCTGTCGGTTCAATGCTGTCCTTTCCGAAAGGCACGGTACCTCCAGGGTATCTGGAGGTCGATGGCAGCTTGCAGAGCAGCGCGGCTTATCCGGATCTGGCGGCGTATCTGGGGACCACGTTCAACAAGGGTGATGAGCCTGCGGGTTACTTCCGCTTGCCGGAGTCGCGAGGGGAGTTCCTGCGGGGTTGGGATCATGGGCGCGGAGTGGATGGAGGTCGGACGATTGGTAGTTACCAGTTGGATGATTTTAAAAGCCACAAGCACTCGCTGAATGCGGATGTCGTAACAGAAACTGGAGCAGGGCCAGTTGGCGGGGTTGCCAGCAGCGGAAATATCTACATCACAGAAACCGCTTTTACCGGTGGGGCTGAAACTCGTCCACGCAACTTGTCGGTAATGTGGTGCATAAAGGCCTGGAACTCTCCGGTCAATCAGGGGAGCATCGATGTCGCGGCGTTGGCAGCCGATGTTCGCGCGGTGCAGAAAGTCGCCGTTGCTGGGACATTCAGGGGACTTACAGCATCAGCCAATGGGTTGGGATCTGTGGTTAATGTCGCTGCGGATCAACTGGTGTTGGGGAACGACGTCTCGTCTAGGGTTCTGAATGGAGTCAATGTCAGCATCAATGCTACTGCTATGGGAGCGAACGGGCTTGATACAGGGGGGGTGACCGCTTCAACCTGGTATAGCGTCTGGGTTATCTGGGGAGGCTCAGGCGTTGCCGGCTTGTTGTCTTTGAGCGCTAATAATCCTGTGCTCCCTGCAGGCTTTACGCACAAGGCACGTGTCACGTGGACAAGAACAGACTCAACGGCAAATAAGTTCTTACTCTCATTTGTTCAGGCTGGTAATAGCGTTCAGTACAAAATTGCTGCCGGCTCTAATGTCCCAAATCTTCCAGTTATGGCCTCTGGCACTGTTAGTCCGGCAGCGGATGTTTCTATTTCCGCTTTTGTACCGCCTACCGCTAGCAAGATCGCATTGGCGGCAGGCTGTACGGCGGGTTATGTCTCTTTTGCACCAAGTAGTGCGTATACCGCGCAGGCTCAGACCTACCTGAGTACGGGGGCGCTAAATGCTGCGCCATTTGTTGGTGGTTTTAACCCATCTTCGCCTGTTCCTACGGCGAATGGATTGATTCTGCTTGAAGGAAATTCCATTCGTTTTGGTTCCAGTAGCGGAAGTGGTGTTTTGCAATGTCTAGGTTGGGAGGATAACTTATGAGTGGCTTTGCAGTAAGAAATGATGGTCAAGGTTGGCGTTCTGTAGATGGCCAGGAAGATATTCTTCCAAATGAGTGGTATACGAAGGAGAACCCTCCCGATCCAGTTCCGCTACCTCCCACCCGAGAGGAGCTGATCGAACAGGTCAATGCAAAGAGAGATAGCCTTCTGGCTACTGCGGCTAATCGTATGGGGCCCTTGCAGGATGCAGTGGATCTTGATGAGGCGACCTCTGTTGAGGTTTCGCAGCTCAAGTCCTGGAAGCAATATCGTGTTGCGCTTAACCGTGTAGAACAGCAAGAAAATTTTCCAGTCGATATAGCTTGGCCGGAACTTCCAAAATGATTGGGGAGATAAGGGGTTTTAGTTAGCTGTCTACTAAGTTTGGACTGTTCTTTGTTAGGGGCGGCTTTCTGAGTTTTGCCTTTCTTATAATGATGCTGTAGTGGCTCTAACGCTTGTTTCCTACGATTTTTCGAAGTTTGGGGGTTGTTTTGGTTTTTGAAACTATTGGCTTAAGAGTTTTTGGGCAGGAATGCCCTCAGCGACGCACCTGGCTTGTCAAGTGGAAGGTGCATATCAATGATGGTTAGAGGAGATGTAAATGGATTATCCAAAAAATGTTCCCGGTGTCGGGTTGGTAAATGGAAAATTTGTCGATGAGAATCCCCTGACTGGGGCTCCAGGGTCACTGGTCCCCGCCGCGTGGGGAAATGGAGTTACCGAAGAAATTATCAACGTCATAAAATCTGCCGGCCTCGAACCTGATGAGGCTAAAACCGATCAGTTGGTAAGAGCGATTCGTAGTCTGGGATCGCAGGACTTCAAAAACTCAGTGCGAGCAGCCTCCACTACAGCGATGAGTTTGAGTGGGACGCAGCCAGTGGATAACGTCGCAATTGTGGTGGGGGACCGGGTTTTAGTGAAAAACCAGGCATTGGCAGCACAGAATGGGATTTTTATCGTGCAGGCGGGGACATGGATCCGTGCTGGTGATTTCGCGTCCAATACCGACGTCACCACCAATGCGATAGTTGCTGTTGATGAGGGTACCATTAACGGTTCATCGATTTGGCAATTGGTAACAACGGCTCCAATCGATATTGGTGTAACGCCTCTGCATTTTGAGATAGCCGTCGGCCCAACAGGTGTGGTTGAAGGGACCTATCGTTCTGTCACAGTGGATAGACGAGGACGAGTTCAGGGCGGAAGTAACCCGACCACACTCCAGGGATATGGCATCACCGACGCCATACGAAGTGATCGCTTTGTGTACTCTCCCAGTGCCCCACTTTCTACAGATGGTGCCGTGGGCACTTTGTGGCTGCAGTATGAGGCACCATGATGAACTTCTATGTAAAACTGGCTGACGGATACCGCCCAGGTGTTTTGCCTCAGGTGAAAATACCTGATGGTTGGCGGGAAGGGCTGGAAATGTTCGTCAAAACTCCAGATGGCTGGCGCACGGTTTGGCGTCGAACCATCATATTCATCAATACTGTCGAACGCTCTGGTGCTAGCGTTTTTGAACTCATGGGAAGGCCGACCAAGGCCCGCAATTACATTTTCATCAACCGGGCAACTATCTCGGGAGGCGGGGGAGGATTCTCTCTGCGTACTGGTGTTTTTCCGACAGGCTCCACGTTGAAAATAGTCAATGAAAGTTACATTCGAGGCGCCGGTGGCGCGGGCGGTTATCCAAATCTGGGTGTTCCCGGCGCCACTGCGATATTGCTGGATTTTCCTGTGAGTCTCGACAACCGCAACGGTTACATTTTCGGCGGTGGCGGTGGTGGCGGTTTCATCTACTGGCCCAACACTTTGTACTCCGGCGGCGGCGGTGGGGCGGGCCTTCCTGGTGGCATGCGAGGTGGCATGTATCAGGTTTCTACTTACGGAGTCGTCTATCCGACCGCTGGCGGCCTGGAAACTGGCGGGGCAGGTGGGTACTACTCGGTGGGGTGGAATGGTCCTGCGGGAGGGGCGCCAGGCACTCCAGGTGGTAATTCCACCTATGCGGGCGGCGCAGGCGGTAACTCAATTGATAAGAAGGGTAACAGCCTGACTTTTGAGGCAGGCAATTCCGCAGATCGACTAAAAGGAAATGTAGTGTGAGTGTATTTAAAGTTTTATCTATTTCAGAAAGTGCCGGAACGATGGTCGTTGACTGGGGGGATGTGACGTTGAATCACTATATTCCTCAGGCAATTCTGGCACAACCTGACATCGAGAGTTCGGCTTTGGTTGAAGTCATTGAGTCAATGCGCCCTACGGTCCAACCTGCAGCTGAAGTGCCTGCGGCGCTACAAGCACTGGTTGAGTCGAAAGGTGGTGTTGAGGATGAGCGTCTCTGGCGAGACCTAGAGTTGTTCAAGTGGATTGCCATCAGAGACCGTCATCGTGACCAGCTTGAACTCGGTGTAGTTACTACACTCACTCCAATGCGGTATACAGATGTATTGGCTTATATTCAGGAGCTGCGTGAGTGGCCACAGTCCGCGGATTTTCCGATAAAGGAAAAGCGTCCGGTCATTCCTGCGTCTTTGGGCTGAATATCCATGCGTCTCGTTACTTCTGGGACTTGCCAATGATGATTTCCGAGCAACAACTATTACGCATCATGCCCAACGCCGGCCCCAAAGCCGGCGTTTTCGTACCCGCTCTCAACACGGCCATGTCCCGGCACGACATCACCACTCCCAAGTGCATCGCCGCCTTCCTGGCCCAAGTGGGTCATGAATCCGCGCAACTGCGCTACGTGCGTGAGCTGGGCAGTGACCAGTACCTGAGCAAGTACGACACGGGCACCCTGGCCCTACGCCTGGGTAACACCCCGGACGCCGACGGCGATGGCCAGCGCTATCGCGGTCGCGGGCTGATCCAGATCACCGGTCGCAGCAACTACCGTCAATGCAGCCTCGCGCTGTTCGGCGACGAGCGTCTGCTGCAACAACCGGAGCTGCTGGAGCAGCCGCAATGGGCCGCCGCGTCGGCGGCCTGGTTCTGGGAGCAGCAAGGGTTGAACGGGTTGGCCGATGCCGACCAGTTCAACAGTATCACCCGCAGGATCAACGGGGGCCTGAATGGCCTCGATGACCGCCTGCAACTCTGGGCGCGGGCGAGGGCGGTGCTATGCGCCTCCTCGACCTGATCCCGGCGCCTTACCGTCTGTTCGTTGTCGTCGTGCTGCTGGCCCTGGTGGCCGGCGGTTCGGCGGCACTGGCCTGGCGGATTCAAGGCTTGCGTTATGGCCTGCAACTGGAGCATCAGGCCCGGTTGCAGGCCGACACGCTCCAACAGATTTCCATTGCCGCGGCGACGCAACAGCGTGCCGAGCAGGACAAGCGCCTGGCCCTGGAACAACAGCTCCAGGCCAGCGATCAAACCCACTCGAAGGAGTTGAACGATGTGCAACAGGATCAGGCTCGCCTGCGTGATCGCCTGGCTACTGCCGATCTGCGGCTGTCAGTCCTCCTCGACCGCAGCGACCCCGCCAGCGGCTGTGCGCTGCCTGCCACCGCCGCCACCGGCGGCGTGGTTCATGCAGCCCCACGCGCCCGACTTGACCCGGCGCATGCTCAACGAATTGTCGCCATCACCGACGACGGCGACCGCGCCCTGATCGCCTTGCAGGCCTGCCAGGCATACGCCGAGAAAGTCTCGCGCTGACATCCTGACGCAAAGCGTGGCTTGAAAGCCCGATGCGCTCGTGTAGGGTGTTCAACTTGCACAGCCATATGCAGACCTCGGCCCTGTGGTTCCGGGCAGACTCGCTGGCCTCTTCGCGGGCAAGCCCGGCTCCTACAGGATTCGCGTCGCCCTCAACTCTGCGTACACCCGGCTCTTGTAGGAGCCGGGCTTGCCCGCGAAAGGGCCCGATGGGTCTCTCTCAAATCAGGAGAGCATGCGGTTTATTTCAGACAGGAGCGCAACGTGGACGACATCACCCGGCTTGCCGCCGAACTCGGCAAGCGCCTGCAGACCCTCAAGGCCCAGGTCACCACCGCCGAGTCCTGCACCGGCGGCGGCATCGCCGAGGCGATCACGCGGATTCCCGGCAGCTCGGCCTGGTTCGAGGCCGGCTATGTGACTTACTCCAACCAGCAGAAGACCCGTCAGTTGCAGGTGCCCGAAGTGTTGTTCGGCCAGGTCGGCGCCGTCAGCCGCGAGGTGGTCGAGGCCATGGTCCGTGGTGCCCAGGCCCACAGCGCGGCGCGCTACGCCGTGGCCGTCAGTGGCGTCGCCGGGCCGGATGGCGGTTCCGCCGAGAAACCGGTAGGCACCGTCTGGCTGGCCTGGGGCGTGGGCGACCAGGTGAGCGCCGAGCGTCGCCAGTTCGATGGCGACCGTGACGCGGTCCGGCGCCAGACCGTGCAGGCCGCCCTCGAAGGGTTGTTGCGACGGGCGGAAGCAGAAATCGCAAATCAGGGGTAGGCGAGTCGCCAAGGCTGTGGAATAATACTGGCTACTTATACAGGTGTTGGCCGTCACAGGCCTTATTGATTACGTGAGGACTTTAATGGACGACAACAAGAAGAAAGCCTTGGCTGCGGCCTTGGGTCAGATCGAACGTCAATTCGGCAAGGGTGCCGTGATGCGTATGGGCGATCATGAGCGCCAGGCTATCCCTTCGATCTCCACCGGTTCCCTGGGCCTGGACATCGCCCTGGGCATCGGCGGCCTGCCGAAAGGCCGGATCATCGAGATCTACGGTCCGGAATCCTCGGGTAAGACCACCCTGACGCTTTCCGTGATCGCCCAGGCCCAGAAAGCCGGCGCCACCTGCGCCTTCGTCGACGCCGAACACGCCCTGGACCCGGAATACGCCGGCAAGCTGGGTGTGAATGTCGACGACCTGCTGGTTTCTCAGCCGGACACCGGCGAACAGGCCCTGGAAATCACCGACATGCTGGTGCGCTCCAACGCGGTCGACGTGATCATCGTCGACTCCGTGGCAGCCCTGGTACCGAAGGCTGAAATCGAAGGCGAGATGGGCGACATGCACGTGGGCCTGCAGGCTCGCCTGATGTCCCAGGCGCTGCGCAAGATCACCGGTAACATCAAGAACGCCAACTGCCTGGTCATCTTCATCAACCAGATCCGCATGAAGATCGGCGTGATGTTCGGCAGCCCGGAAACCACCACCGGTGGTAACGCGCTGAAGTTCTACGCTTCGGTCCGCCTGGACATCCGCCGTACCGGCGCGGTGAAGGAAGGCGACGAAGTGGTGGGCAGCGAAACCCGTGTCAAGGTCGTGAAGAACAAGGTGGCTTCGCCGTTCCGTCAGGCCGAGTTCCAGATCCTGTACGGCAAGGGCATCTACCTCAACGGCGAGATGATCGACCTGGGCGTACTGAACGGCTTCGTCGAGAAGTCTGGTGCCTGGTACAGCTACAACGGCAGCAAGATCGGTCAGGGCAAGGCCAACGCGGCCAAGTTCCTGGCGGAGAACCCGGACATCGCCGCCGCGCTGGAGAAACAACTGCGTGACAAGCTGTTGAACACCAACGCTCCTGCGGACTTCAAAGGCAGCGCCACTGCCGACGAAACCGAAGACGATCTGGCTGACGCCGATATCTGAGTGAACCGATGAGCGCCGTACTGGATACCCCGGTCGCCGTACGGCGTGCTGCAATGGACCTGCTCGCGCGACGCGAGCATGGTCGAGTCGAGCTGACGCGCAAGTTGCGTCAGCGCGGCGCCCCGCCTGAACTGATCGACACCGAACTCGACCGTTTGACGGACGAGGGACTGCTGTCCGAATCCCGTTACCTCGAAAGCTTCGTTTCCTACCGCGCCCGTTCCGGCTACGGCCCCTTGCGTATTCGCGACGAGTTGAGCCAGCGTGGCTTGCAACGTTCTGATATCGAACTGGCCCTGCGCGAAAGTGGCTTCGACTGGCAAGCCCAGTTGGAGGAGACCTGGCGCCGCAAGTTTTCCGGGCGTCTGCCCGCCGATGCCCGTGAGCGTGCCCAGCAGGGCCGCTTCCTCAGTTATCGGGGTTATTCCATGGACATGATCGGCCGCCTGTTGAGCGGCCGAGGACTGGATGACTGATCAGGTTGCCTTGATCGGTTCCCGCATGCGCGGCTGCGCGGACACCGCCGGCTTGCTCCAGTTTTCCGGCTGGTTGATGAAGTCCACCAGTTCGCGCAGGCGTCCCTGGTCCCGTGCGGTGAAGTGAAACGCCAGCCGTGACAGATGGCTGAACTGCGGCTCGTCGTGTTCCTGGCCCGCATAGCCATGTTGATGGAAACCACCACTGACGCACAGGTCGGCGAAGCGCTCGTCGAGTTGAGCCAGGACCTGCTCGCTGAGCGGGTGATTCATGCGAATCACGAACTGGTTCTTCAGCCAGCGGCTGGAGTGGAAGTTGCTGTAGAACTGGTTGATTTCCGCTACGGCCTCGTCGGCGCTGTACACCAGGCGGGCCAGTTTCAGGTCGTTGGGCAGGATGTAGCGGTTGGCTTCCAGCTGGTTGCGGATGAAGTCGATGGCGCTCTGCCAGAAGGTGCCGCCGGGTGCGTCCAGCAAGACCACGGGGACCAGCGGACTCTTGCCGGTCTGGATCAGGGTCAGCACTTCCAGCGCTTCGTCGAGGGTGCCGAAACCGCCCGGGCACAGCACCAGCGCGTTGGCCTCCTTGACGAAGAACAGCTTGCGGGTGAAGAAGAAGTGGAAGGACAGCAGGTTGACGGTGCCGTCGACGGTCGGGTTCGCATGCTGCTCGAAGGGCAGGGTGATATTGAAGCCGAGGCTGTGTTCCAGACCTGCGCCGGCATGGGCGGCGGCCATGATGCCGCCACCGGCACCGGTGATGACCATCAGGTCGGACTTGGCCAGTGCCGCACCCAGCTCACGGGCCTGGGCATACAGCGGGTGCTCGACCGGCGTGCGGGCGGAGCCGAATACGGTGACCTTGCGGCGCCCCTTGAACTGGTCAAGGACGCGGAAGGCGTTTTCCAGTTCGCGCAGAGCTTGTAGCACGATCTTGGCGTTCCAGCGATTGCGGTCGTCCTGGGCCATGCGCAGGACAGTCAGCATCATGTCGCGATAGAGCGGGAGGTTGGGGCTGTCAGGGGCAATCTGTTCGAGTTGTTCTTCGACCTGCTTCGTGAGGTCGACACCGTTGTTCTGGAAATGACGGGACAGCAAGTCATTCGGTTCATAAGGCATGTAATGTCTCCTTCTACACAGAACCTCTGGCGCGGCCGAAATCGTCGCCGTCGCCGCGACACTGCATGTGTCGCTGTACATCCAGTCTGATGCCTTTGCATGACAACTGGCCCATTGATCATGGGCCCAGGACGGCTTGTCGGCAACCGCTTGTTGCTGCGCGGAGCGTGATTTGCACCGCTCGTCAGAAGCCCTGTCCCGGGCTTCCGGCTCTGATTTACTTAAGCTGGAGTCGACGGCAAACGTCGCATGGGATTGGCCGGTTCAGGTGCTCTGCACGGAGGCGAGGAATGGAGAGGGTGACACTGGAGGTCGATGCCGAGTTGTATCGGCTGTTGCGGATGGCTGCCCGGGCCAATCAGCTCAGCTTCGAAGAGGAGTGCCTGCGCCGCCTGGAAGGCGCGGACCGGCGCTCGCGCTACCTGCAGGCACTGGTGGCGGAGCTGCGCGCCGATGATGAACAGCAGCGCCAGGCCCGGCAGTGATCATTTTTTCTTCGCAGGCGTTTCTTTCGGGCAGTCGCTTTCCACGAAATGAGCGGAAGCGACGGGGCGATTGCTCTTGTTCTCGGTGAATTCGTAGCGCATCACCGCACCCTGGGCCATCAGCTTGCGATAGTTGGGGTTGCGGCAGACGCTGGCACCCAGTTGCAGGTAGACCGCCTTCGGGTTGGCGCGCATGCTTTCGGCGTAGTCGGACTGCACGCTGAGGTGGTCGATCAACTGGTTGCCTTCGACCGTGTAGGCGACTTCTAGGATGTTTTCGTTGAGCTCGCGAGGCAGGGTTTCGTTGCTCTTCTGCGCAACGTCCTTGAGCATCTTGTTCAGTTCGAAATCTTTCAGCGATGCCGCCTGGGCACTGAAAGGCAGCGCCAGCAGAAGGGCGATGGACGGGACGGTAAGGCGCAGCATGCAACTCTCCTGGTTCGGTAACTGGTGCTTCGACCCGTTACCGGGCTGTGCGTTCAGTGGTCGCGAAGTATAGAGGGCCGTTGTCAGGCCTACTAGCTCGCCGCTGAATGAAAATGCCGACAGGGCGCGGCTCAAACCCGCTGGCTGGCTCTGTTAGACTGCGCGGATTTTTACCGTTGCGAGTCGTATTCTTCGTGTCCAACCTTGTCCCCTGCCGGCGTCGCTGCCCATGAGCCACGCTGTTTCCCGCCTGCGCACGGAGCGCCTGGCTCGCGCAAAAGCGCCGTTCACCGCTCGAGGCTCACGGGCCGAACGCTGTGAGCGTTGCCGTGTGATTCCGCAGTTCTGCCTGTGCGACTGGCTCCCGCGGGTGCCGGCGCGGTCGGCAATCTGCCTGCTGATGCATGACGTGGAACCGATGAAACCGAGCAACACCGGTTGGCTGATCGCCGATGTCATTGGTGACACCACGGCGTTCAGTTGGTCACGTACCGAAGTCGACCCGCAATTGCTGGCGCTTCTGGACGACCCGCAGTGGCAGCCGTTCATCGTGTTCCCCGGGGAGTTCGTCGCCCCGGAACGGGTGGTCACCGAGGTGCAGCCGGTGGAGGGCAAGCGCCCCTTGTTCATCCTGCTGGATGCGACCTGGACCGAAGCGCGCAAGATGTTCCGCAAGAGCCCGTACCTGGAACGCTTTCCGGTGTTGAGCCTGGAGTCGGAGCAGTTGTCACGCTACAAGCTGCGCCGCTCCAAGCGCGACGATCACTTCTGCACCGCGGAAGTCGGCGCCCTGTGCCTGGAGTTGGCCGGTGACACCCGGGCCGGCGAGGCCGTGAGCGCCTTGCTGGAGGTCTTCACCACCCATTACCTGGGGGCCAAGTTCCAGTTGCCACTGGATTTCGACGACGAAGCCCATCGCCAACTCAGGCCGTTTCTGCCGGCTCCGTAGCCTTTGCCTGTGGCCAGAGCTGGGCGACCAGCATGCCAGCCAGCATCAGCGCACAGCCGATGTAGCCACGCAGGTGCAGCGACTCGTCGAGCAGCCAGGCTCCGGCGATGGCGGCGAACACGGCCTCCAGCGAGAAGATGATCGCGGCGTGGGAGGCGATGGCGTCCTTCTGGGCGATCACCTGCAGGGTGTAGCCGATCGCGACCGCGACGATACCGCCATAGAGAATCGCCGGGCCGGCTGCGGCGATGGCCGGCCACTGGATCGGCTCCAGGCACAGGGCAAGCACCAGGCTGGCTACGGCGCAGGTGGCGAACTGCAGGAAGGCCAGGCGGATCACGTCGTGGCGCTTGGCGAATACGCCGACCAGGATCACATGCCCGCCCCAGACGAAGGCGCCGATCAGTTGCAGCCAGTCGCCCGGCGACACCTGGAACTGCTCGCCAACACTCAGCAGGAACATGCCGACCACTGCCAGCAGCGCGCCCAGCCACGTACCGATACCGGTCTTGTGGCCGATGAACAGTCCCAACAGGGGCACTACAATGACGTAGAGGCCGGTGATGAAACCGGCGTTGGTCACCGTGGTGAACAGCAGGCCGACCTGTTGCAGGTTGATGCCCAGCGCCAGGGCCAATCCCATCAGCATGCCGCCGAGCAGCAGGCCGCGGGTGAGGAAGGGTTCGTGGCGGATCTGCTGCGGATTGCGGCGCAACACCAGCGGCAGCAGGCACAGCGAGCCGAGGGCGAACCGCAGGCCGGAGTAGAGGAAGGGGCCGATATGCGCCATGCCCGAGGTTTGTGCGACGAAGCCGGAGCCCCAGATCATGGCGGTCAGCAGCATCAGGATATCGGCGCGCAGGGCTTGGCTTCGCATAAGGGCACTCTTATTGGAGAGCCGGTGACTTTGCCGTAAAGCATCGAACTTGACCACCCCGGCCGTGCTGGGCATGCTTGGCGCCGATTCGGGTGCGGCAGAATGCCTGGACGCCGGTTCCCAAGGGTTCCAGGCGTGGACGTGCCCTTTGACGCATGGCCTTGCCAGGCCGTCGTTTCGAGATGCCCCGGTGTGCGTTGACACAATCGATGCGCGCCTAAAAACAGGATCATTTGAAAAATGACCACATACGAAATCCTGATCGCCGATGACCATCCTCTTTTTCGCAGCGCGCTGCGCCAGGCGCTGACCCTCGGGCTCGGGCCCGATGTGCGGCTGGTGGAGGTGGCGAGCATCGCCGAACTGGAGACCCGCCTGACCGAGAAAGCCGACTGGGACCTGGTCCTGCTGGACCTGAACATGCCGGGTGCCTATGGTTTCTCCGGCCTGGTGCTGCTGCGTGGGCAATACCCGCAGATCCCGGTGGTGATGGTCTCGGCCCAGGAGGAAGCCTCGGTGGTGGTGCGCTCGCGCGAGTTCGGCGCCAGCGGTTTCATTCCCAAGTCCAGTTCGCTGGAAGTGATCCAGCAGGCCGTGCGCAACGTGCTCGACGGTGAGGTCTGGTGGCCGCCACAGGCCTTCGAGGCGGTCAGTGTCTCCGACGAGGCCAAGGCTGCCAGTGCCGGCCTGTCGAGCCTGACTCCGCAGCAGTTCCGGGTCTTGACCATGGTCTGCGAAGGCTTGCTGAATAAACAGATTGCCTACGAACTGAGCGTTTCCGAGGCGACCATCAAGGCGCACGTGACGGCGATCTTCCGCAAGCTGGGGGTCCGTACCCGCACCCAGGCGGCATTGCTCCTGCAACAACTTGAGTCAATTTCGAGCCAGTAAGACGTTCGGCATTCACGCTTTTTTGACTTTGGTTGAACTAGCTTTCCCACACTTTTTTGCTCAGTTGCCTACCTATGTCCTCGCCTTTCAAAGGTCAAACCGGTTTAAAACGTATCCTCAACGCGGCGGGATATTCCCTGGATGGCCTGCGTGCCGCCTTCACCGGTGAGGCGGCGTTCCGCCAACTGGTGTTGTTGAACGTGATCCTGGTCCCCGTGGCGTTCTTCCTGAACGTCAGCCGGGTCGAGCGTGCCCTGTTGATCGCCGTGTGCCTGCTGGCGCTGATCGTCGAGTTGCTCAACTCGGCGGTGGAGGCGGCCATCGACCGTATTTCCCTCGACCGTCATCCCCTGTCGAAAAACGCCAAGGACATGGGCAGCGCCGCGCAGTTCGTGGCCCTGAGCATGATCGCCCTGGTCTGGGCGGTCATCCTGCTCTAAGCCGTCAGGACAGGGTCGGCAGCACGATCTCATCGCTGCGGCGCACGCCGGCGGTGAGATTGCGGCACAGTTCCAGGAACTCGCGCATCGCCGAGGTCTGGTACTTCTGCTTGTGCCAGATGAAGTAGAACTGCCGCGCGAGGTCCAGCTCCGGGGTTTCCACGGCCACCAGGCTGCCCCGGCGGAACGCGTCACGCAGGGCCAGGCGCGAGATGCAGCCGATGCCCAGGCCTGATTCCACCGCGCGCTTGATGGCCTCGGTGTGTTCCAGCTCCAGGCGCACGTTCAGCGCGCTGCGGTGATGACGCATGGCCTGGTCGAAGGTCAGCCGGGTGCCGGAGCCCTGTTCGCGCAAAATCCAGGCTTCGCGGGTCAGCTCCTCAAGACTCGCGTGACCGCGACGGGCCAGTTGGTGCTGCGGTGCACAGAACACCACCAGCTCATCTTCGACCCAGCTTTGCACCTCGATATCGGGATGGCTGCAATCGCCTTCGATCAGACCCAGATCAATTTCGTAGTGGGCGACTTGCTGCACAATGTTCGCCGTGTTCTGTACATGCAGCTTCACCTGGCTTTCCGGGTGCAACTGCATGAAGCTGCCGATCAGCAGGGTCGCCAGGTAGTTGCCGATGGTCAGGGTCGCCCCGACCGCCAGGGAGCCGAAGCCGGACTTGCCGTTGAGCAGGTCCTCGATTTCCTTGGCCTGGTCCAGCAGGGCCACGGCCTGGGGCAGCAGTTGCTTGCCCAGGGCGTTGAGGCTCAGGCGCTTGCCGGCGCGATCGAACAGTTGGCAGCTCGATTGCCGCTCCAGTTCGGTGATCGAGGTGCTCGCAGCGGACTGGGACAGCGCGAGCAGGCCGGCGGCGCGTGATACGCTTTCCTGCTGGGCGACGGCGACGAATACTTGAAGTTGACGGAGAGTAAATCGCATATCTATATAACCGATAACCCTTATCTTGATAATTCATTTAACAGATATTGTCGCCGCCATTAGAATGCTATGCAATTGCGCTCATTGATAGCGCAGGCCAAATCTCCAGGAGCCCTTTCCCAATGAGCAACATGAATCACGAGCGTGTCCTCAGTGTTCACCACTGGAACGACACTCTGTTCAGCTTCAAGTGCACCCGCGACCCGGGGCTGCGCTTCGAAAACGGTCAGTTCGTGATGATCGGTCTGCAGCAGCCCAACGGTCGGCCGCTGATGCGTGCCTACTCGATCGCCAGCCCGAACTGGGAAGAGCATCTCGAGTTCTTCAGCATCAAGGTGCCGGATGGTCCGCTGACCTCGCAGCTGCAGCACCTCAAGGAAGGCGATGAGATCATCATCAGCAAGAAGCCTACCGGTACCCTGGTACTCGACGACCTCAAGCCGGGCAAGCACCTGTACCTGCTGAGCACCGGTACCGGCCTGGCGCCGTTCATGAGCGTGATCCAGGACCCGGAAACCTACGAGCGTTTCGAGAAGGTGATCCTGTGCCACGGCGTGCGCTACGTCAACGAAGTCGCCTACCGCGAATTCATCACCGAGCACCTGCCGCAGAACGAATTCTTCGGCGAGGCGCTGCGTGAGAAGCTGATCTACTACCCCACCGTGACCCGCGAGCCGTTCGAGAACGAAGGTCGCCTGACCGACCTGATGCGTAGCGGCAAGCTGTTCCGCGACATCGGCCTGCCACCGATCAACCCGCAGGACGACCGCGCCATGCTGTGCGGTAGCCCAAGCATGCTCGACGAGACCAGCGAAGTGCTCAACAGCTTCGGCCTGACCGTTTCGCCACGCATGCGCGAGCCGGGTGACTACCTGATCGAGCGCGCGTTCGTCGAGAAGTAAGCGTTGCATGGAAAAAGCCCGCGTTGCCGGAAGGCAGCGCGGGCTTTTTCGTTTCCGGGCTGAGCGGTTTTCTTTGGCAAGCGTCCTTGTGGCGAGCGGGCTTGCCCGCGTTCGGCTGCGTAGCAGCCGTAAACCCGTGGGCACGTTATGCCTGATACGCTGCGTGCACGGGTTTTAGGGGCGCTTCGCACCCCAGCGCAGGCAAGCCTGCTCGCCACAGGAGGAGCTGGTGCCTTGGGGGAGAGAAGCCGATTCTAGTGGGCGGGAATGACTTCCAGTACGCGGATCACACCCGCCTGCGGGTAGTGCCAGCGCACATCCAGGTCCCAGAACTGCGCACCGTACTCACGCTCTGGCACGGGCGTCTGGTAGGCCGGGCGCGGGTCCTGCGCCAGGCACTGCTCGATCAGTTCGAACAGTGGCTCGCCAAGGCGCTGGGCGTGCGCCTGGGCCTGTTGCCGGGCGTTGTCCGTCCACTGCACGGGGATCAGTTGTGGCGCCATACTGGCGATGTCGTTGACGGCTGTGGGGACGTTGTCGGCATAGGGCACGTAGGGCTTGATATCGAGAATCGGCGTGCCGTCCAGCAGGTCGATTCCCGAGATCCAAAGCCGGTTGCCTTCGACCCTGTCCAGCCGCACCACCGACTGGCCGATACCGTTCGGCCGGTGCGTCGCCCGGGTGGCGAACACGCCGATGGACTTGTTGCCGCCCAGGCGTGGTGGACGGACCTTGAGCCGTGGCTTGTCCTCCAGGGCCTGGTGGAACAGGAACAGCAGCCAGACATGGCTGACCTGTTCCAGGCCCTGCACCGCATCACCCTGGTCGAACGGTGCCACCAGTTCCACGACGCCGCGTGCCGCCGGCGCCAGCTGTGGCTGGCGCGGAATGGCGAACTTCTCCTTGAAGCAGGAGCGCACGAAGCCGATCGGCGAGACGCTGTAGCTCATGGCGGCGGGCCTCAGGCCTCGATCCCGAGGATATTGCGCGCCACGGCTTCGGCGATGCGGATTCCGTCGACGCCGGCCGAGAGAATGCCACCGGCATAACCGGCGCCTTCGCCCGCAGGGAACAGGCCCTTGACGTTCAGGCTCTGCATCGACGCATCGCGAGTGATGCGCAGCGGTGATGACGTGCGGGTCTCGATCCCGGTCAGCACTGCATCGTGCAGCGAATAGCCCTTGATCTGCCGTTCGAAGGCCGGCAGGGCCTCGCGGATGGCCTCGATGGCGAAGTCCGGCAGCGCCAGGGCCAGGTCACCGAGGGCCACGCCCGGCTTGTACGACGGCTCGACGCTGCCCAGGGCGGTCGACGGCTTGCCGGCGATGAAGTCGCCGACCAGCTGCGCCGGTGCCTCGTAGTTGCTGCCGCCGAGCACGAAGGCGTGGGATTCCAGGCGCTCCTGCAGTTCGATACCGGCCAGCGGGCCACCCGGGTAGTCGACTTCGGGGGTGATGCCGACGACGATGCCGGAGTTGGCGTTGCGCTCGTTACGCGAGTACTGGCTCATGCCGTTGGTCACGACGCGATTCGGCTCGGAGGTGGCGGCCACCACCGTGCCGCCCGGGCACATGCAGAAGCTGTAGACCGAGCGACCGTTCTTGGCGTGGTACACCAGCTTGTAGTCGGCGGCGCCGAGTTTCGGGTGCCCGGCATACTTGCCCAGGCGGGCGCTGTCGATCAGCGACTGCGGGTGCTCGATCCGGAAACCGACGGAGAACGGCTTGGCCTCCATGAACACGCCACGGCCGTGCAGCATGCGGAAGGTGTCGCGGGCGCTGTGGCCCAGGGCCAGGACCACGTGGCGCGAGTGCAGCTGTTCGCCGCTGTCGAGCACCACGCCGGTCAGTTGGTCACCGTCGAGCAGCAGGTCGGTGACCCGCTGCTGGAAGCGCACTTCGCCGCCCAGAGCCTCGATTTCCTTGCGCATGTTCTCGACCATGCCGGTCAGGCGGAAGGTACCGATGTGCGGCTTGCTGACGTAGAGAATCTCTTCCGGCGCACCGGCCTTGACGAATTCGTGCAGGACCTTGCGGCCATGGTGGTGCGGGTCCTTGATCTGGCTGTAGAGCTTGCCGTCGGAGAAGGTCCCGGCACCGCCTTCGCCGAACTGCACGTTGGACTCGGGGTTGAGCACGCTCTTGCGCCACAGGCCCCAGGTGTCCTTGGTGCGCTGGCGCACTTCCTTGCCGCGCTCGAGGATGATCGGCTTGAAGCCCATCTGCGCCAGCAGCAGGCCGGCGAAGATGCCGCAGGGACCGAAACCGACCACGATCGGCCGCTCGCGCAGGTCGGCAGGCGCCTGGCCGACCACCTTGTAGCTGACATCCGGTGCCGGGCCGACGTTATGGTCGTCGGCGAACTTCTTCAGCAGGGCTTCTTCGTTCCGGGCCGCCAGGTCGATGGTGTAGATGAACAGCAGTTCGGACGACTTCTTGCGGGCATCGTAGCTGCGCTTGAACACGGTGAATTCCAGCAGGTCATCGCTGGTGATGCCCAGGCGCTGGACGATGGCCGAGCACAGGTCTTCATCGGGATGGTCGAGCGGCAGCTTGAGTTCGGTGATTCGTAACATGACAGGGTCCAGTATGCGGGCCACGCGGGCGCGCCGGCTTTACAACAAACCGGAGATTATAAGCCCCAACGGCGGTTTTCCGTGAGGCTTGAATGACTGCTGGTCCGAATCAGTCGTTGCGTGCGCCGCCAAACGTGGCACAGCCGCGCTGCACCTGGCCGTTGATGCGCAATTCGGCGCTGAGGTTGCGCAGGCTGCCGCTGGCACTGTCGACGCAACGCTGCGGGGCCACCCACAGTTCGATGTGCTGGTTGTTGGCTTCGGTGCTCAGGCTGAAGCGTCCGCCACCGAGTTGCTCTTCCAGGTAGGGCAGGACCAGTGTTGGCTGCTTGTCGCGTTCGAGAACCATGCCGTTGCCGCTGGCCTTGAAGGACCAGTCCGGACCATGGCCGCTGGCGATCACGGTCTGGCGCTTGAAGTCGGGATCGCTGCACCCGCCGCTGTCGCGTTCCAGGCGGTAGACCTGCTGCAGGTTCAGTTGGCCATCGGAACCGTCGGCCTTGCTCGACGAGAAACTGCCGCGCAGGTCGACGAACAGCTTGCCGGGTTTGCCGGCGAAGGTCGCGGCTTCCTGGGCGATGCTGGTGTTGCCGCTGTCGTTGACGATGAAGCGGCGCTGCTCCTGGCAGGGCTGGAACAGCAGCTTGCCGTCGACGCTGCTCAGTTCGCCCTGCATGCGGTTCAGCCCGGCGGTCGGGTGCGGGCCGCTGGGGGCGAGCATCTGGCAACCGGCGGCGAACAGGGGCAGGGCGAAAATCATCAAGGAACGGGCGGCGCGCATCATCGGGTCTCCTGGCAAGTGCCGCCACGTTACCCAGCCTGGCCTCGCATCACAAGCCTTGCGGTGAACCTGCGGACACTGCGGCGCTTAACCTGTGGGAGCCGGCTTGCTGGCGATTGCGGCAGCACCTTGATTCGAATGCTTGATCAATGGCTGCCTTCGTCGGATCGTCGGAACGCCGCCCGCAGCAAGCCGCCTCCCACGGGGCCAGGGTTGGCAGATGGACTGCCGCAGGGCTCAGCCGACGCGATAGGTCTGGCCGGTCTGCAGGCCTTCCACGCTCTTGGCGTAGGCCAGGGCCACGTCCACCGCCGGCACGGGTTTGAAACCGCGGAAGTAGGGGGCGTATCCATCCATCGCCTCGACCAGTACGGTCGGACTCACCGAGTTGATCCGCTGACCTCGTGGCAGCTCGATCGCCGCCGCCTTGACGAAGCTGTCGAGGGCACCGTTGACCAGGCTGGCCGAGGCGCCGAAGCGGATCGGATCGTGGCTGAGGATGCCACTGGTCAGGGTGAATGAGGCGCTGTCGTTGGCATACTCGCTGCCGATCCGTACCAGGTTGACCTGGCCCATCAGCTTGTCCTGCAGGCCCACGGCGAAATCCGCTTCGGTCAGGTCGGCCAGCGCGGCGAACTTGACGTTGCCGGCGGCGCAGACCAGGGCATCGAACCGGCCGGTCTGTTCGAAGAGCTTGCGAATCGAGACACTGTCGCTGATATCCACATGGAGGTCCCCACTGGTGCGGCCGATCCTGACGATCTCATGCCGTGGGGCCAGTTCCTCGTCGATGGCCGAACCGATGGTGCCATGGGCGCCAATCAAGAGAATTTTCATCCTGCGCTTGCTCCAGTGGAGGGGGAATCCTCAGTCTAGGCGGGATCTGGCGTATCGATGGACGGCCCTCAGGAGGCGGCCTGCAACTGGACGATGGCGCCGTGGCGTATGAGCAGGCCCAGCGTCCGCGCCGGGTCGAATGCTGGGCTGATGTCATGGGCATGGAGCATGGCCGCTTCCAGCGTAAGCCCCTCGAGCAGGCGCTGGATGAATGCCCGGCTGCCGCTGTCGATCCTGAACAGCTCGACCTGCCATTGGCTGCGCAGTACCAGCACCACTTCGCCCTGGTCCGGGTCGATCTGCTCCAACTCGCCTTCGCCGTGATGGGCCAGCCAGATCGACAGCATCGCAAAGGGCGACTCCAGTACCGCGATGCTGGGGTGCAGGCCGACCCGCAGGCTGCCCAGGGCGTCCGGGTTGGCCAGATGCTGGCCGATCCGTTCCGGACTCAGGGAGGCTGCATCCGCGGCGTGATAGGCATCGATCCGCAGGCGCTCCAGACGGGCGACGTCAGCCAGGTACGGCACGCTCGCCGCTGGCGCAAAACCACGGATGAACACGTCGAAGTCCCGGCCGTAGTCCTTGAGAATCGGGCTGGTGGGTGGACACTGTCGGACATGCGCGGCGGCCATGGCCCGGAAGAACTCGTCGCCGACCAGTGCGTGGACCACCGGGTAGCTGTCGGCCAGGGCGTTGATCAGCGACCCCTGGACATTGTTGCGATATACCGCGAAACGGCTGGCCGGGTCGGCGCCGTTGGCGCTGCAGAGGCCGGGTGGGCAGGGCAGTTGCGGGTCGAGCAGCGCCAGGCTGAACGTGTCCTGGTCGCTCATCGGTGTTTCTCCAGGCGATCGAGCAGGTCCTGGGCCCGGGCTGCTTCGGCGACTAGTTCACTGAAAGCCGGGATGCGGTTGTCGCGCTCGATCAGGGTCGGCAGCGCGCCGGTCCTGGCCAGCACCTGTTGGTACAGGGCCCAGACCTGTGGGGCGATGGGCGCCCCGTGGTCGTCGATCAGCAGGCGGTCGCCGAGGTTGTCGCGGTCTTCGGCAAAGCCTGCCAGGTGGATCTCGCCGACGGCGTGCAACGGCAGCGCCTCGATGTAGGCCAATGCGTTGCGCTGGTGGTTGATGCAGGAGACATACACGTTGTTCACATCCAGCAGCAGGCCGCAGCCAGTACGACGGATGACCTCGCCGATGAAGTCGGTTTCGTCGAGGGTCGAGCGCTGGAATTGCAGGTAGGTGGCCGGGTTCTCCAGCAGCATCGGGCGTTTCAGTGTGCTTTGCACCTGGTCGACATGCTCGCAGACCCGTTGCAGGGTCGGTGGGTCGTAGGCCAGTGGCAGCAGGTCGTTGAGAAACACCGGGCCGTGGCTCGACCAGGCCAGGTGTTCGGAGAACGACTCCGGCTGGTAGCGTTCGAGCAGTGTGGCCAGGCGCTGCAGGTGCGAGCGATCCAAGGGGGCCTCACCGCCAATCGACAGGCCGACGCCATGCAGCGACAGCGGATAATGTTCGCGAATCCGCCCGAGATAGTGATGGAACGGGCCGCCGGCGACCATGTAGTTCTCGGCATGCACCTCGAAGAAGCCGAGATCGGGGCGGCTGTCCAGGACCACCTGGAAGTGCTCGCTCTTGAGCCCCAGCCCGGCACGCGGTGGCAGCCGCGGGGCTGGTACGCGCGCGCAATCGATGGGCGCCGATGGCGCGGGCGGCAACATCCCGGCGATCAGCCTTTCTCGTTGAAGGCCTGCAACTGGCCGAAGCCGGTGGGCGAGGTGCTGCTCGCGGTTTTCTCGCAGGTGCCCTTGGGCACGAGTTTCCAGGCGCTGCCCTGGTTGTCCTTGGTCGAGGTCCCGGCACAGCTGGTCCCGGCGCCGGCGGCACAGTCGTTCTGGCCTTTGGGGGCGACGCCGAAGCATTTCTCGGTGTCGGCGGCGTGGGCGGTCATCGGCAGCGCGGCAAGGCTCAGGGCGGAGCCGAGGGTCAGGGCGAGAGTGGCGGCGGACAGCGTACGGCTGGTGGCGTTGCTCATGGTCGATCTCCAGTTGAAAGAGGGGCGCCGTCCTGCCTGGCGTGGGCCACCAGGATAGGCGGGGTGCGGCCAAAATAATCGATTATGCAAGGCGAGGGTACCGACACGATGTGGCGGGCAAGGAAAAGCCCCGACGGATCGGGGCTTTCAGGTCGAGCTTCAGGTCGAACTTTCTCGTGACGCCTGGCTGGAATCAACCGCCCAGGTACGCCTCGCGGACTTTCGGGTCGGTCAGCAGGTCATTGCCGCTGCCTTCCATCACCACCCGGCCGTTTTCCAGCACGTAGGCGCGGTCGGCGATCTTCAGCGCCTGGTTGGCGTTCTGCTCCACCAGGAACACCGTCACACCGTCCTTGCGCAGTTGTTCGATGATATCGAAGATCTGCTGGATGATGATCGGGGCCAGGCCCAGCGACGGCTCGTCGAGCAGCAGCAGCTTGGGCTTACTCATCAGCGCGCGGCCGATGGCGAGCATCTGCTGCTCGCCGCCGGACATGGTGCCGCCGCGTTGGCTGAAGCGTTCCTTGAGTCGCGGGAACAGGCCCAGGACCTTGTCCATCTGCTCCTGATAGTCGCCCTTGTCGGTGAAGAAACCGCCCATGGCGAGGTTCTCCTCGACGGTCAGGCGCGAGAACACCCGGCGGCCTTCCGGCACCACCGCGATGCTCTTGCGCATGATGTGCGAGGATTCCTGCCCGACCAGCTCTTCGCCCAGGTAGCGAATGCTGCCGCTGTGGGCACGCGGCGAACCGCAGAGGGTCATCAGCAGGGTCGACTTGCCCGCGCCGTTGGCGCCGATCAGGGTGACGATCTCACCCTGGCGAACTTCCACGTTGACGCTGTGCAGGGCCTGGATCTTGCCGTAGAAGGTGGAAACGTTTTCGAACTGCAGCATTTACGCTTCCCCCAGGTAGGCTTTGATCACTTCGGGATTGTCGCGGATCTGTTGTGGCGTGCCATCGGCCAGGGGGGTGCCCTGGTTGATCACGACGATATGGTCGGAAATGCTCATGACCAGTTTCATGTCGTGCTCGATCAGCAGCACGGTCACGCCATGCTCTTCGCGCAGCACGCTGATCAGCGCCTTGAGGTCGTCGGTTTCCTTCGGGTTCAGGCCGGCCGCCGGTTCGTCGAGCATGAGGATCCGCGGACGGGTCATCATGCAGCGGGCGATTTCCAGGCGACGTTGCTGGCCGTAGGCCAGGGTACCGGCCGGACGGTTGGCGAACTCGGTCAGGTTGACCTTCTCCAGCCAGTACGCGGCGTACTCCATGGCTTCCTGTTCGCTCTTGCGGAACGCCGGGGTCTTGAACAGCCCGGCCAGGAAGTTGGTGTTCAGGTGGCGGTGCTGGGCGATCAGCAGGTTTTCCACCGCGGTCATGTCCTTGAACAGGCGCACGTTCTGGAAGGTCCGCACCACGCCCTTGCGGGCGATCTCGTGGCCGGCCAGGCCCTGGATCGGCTGGCCGTCGAGGATGATGCTGCCGGCGCTCGGCTTGTAGAAACCGGTCAGGCAGTTGAACACGGTGGTCTTGCCGGCGCCGTTGGGACCGATCAGGGCCACGACCTGTTTTTCCTTCACGGTCAGGGCCACGCCGTTGACCGCCAGCAGGCCGCCGAAGCGCATGCTCAAGTTTTCGACTTTCAGGATCTCGCGGCTCATTTGCGCAGCTCCATGTGTGGACGTTGCATCGGCAGCAGACCCTGGGGACGCCAGATCATCATCAGCACCATCATGGCGCCGAACATCAACATGCGGTAATCGCTGAATTCACGCATCAGCTCCGGCAGCAGGATCATCACGATCGCCGCGAGGATCACGCCCAGTTGCGAGCCCATGCCACCCAGTACGACGATGGCGAGGATGATCGCCGACTCGATGAAGGTGAACGACTCCGGGGTCACCAGGCCCTGGCGGGCGGCGAAGAAGCTGCCGGCGAAACCGGCGAAGCAGGCACCCAGGGTGAACGCCGAGAGCTTGATCACGGTCGGGTTCAGGCCCAGTGCGCGGCAGGCGATCTCGTCTTCACGCAGCGCTTCCCAGGCGCGGCCGATCGGCATGCGCAGCAGGCGGTTGATCACGAACAGGGCGAACAGCGCCAGCAGCAGGGCGACCAGGTAGAGGAACACCACCTTGCTCACCGGGTTGTAGGTCAGCCCGAAGAACTCGTGGAAGGTCTTCACACCCTCGGCGGCGCTGCGCTCGAAGCTCAGGCCGAAGAAGGTCGGCTTGGGGATGTTGCTGATGCCGTTGGGGCCGCCGGTGAGGTCGGTGAGGTTACGCAGGAACAGGCGGATGATCTCGCCGAAGCCGAGAGTCACGATGGCCAGGTAGTCACCGCGCAGGCGCAGCACCGGGAAGCCGAGCAGGAAGCCGAAGGTGGCGGCCATCAGGCCGGCGACCGGCAGGCACAGCCAGAAGCTCCAACCGAAGTAGTGCGACAGCAGCGCATAGCTGTAGGCGCCGACGGCATAAAAACCGACATAACCCAGGTCGAGCAGGCCGGCGAGACCGACCACGATGTTCAGGCCCAGGCCCAGCAGCACGTAGATCAGGATCAGGGTGGCGATGTCGACCGCCCCGCGCGAGCCGAAGAACGGCCAGATCAGTGCGGCCACGATCAGGCCGATGATGATCCAGCGCTGGGTTTTCGGCAGGGTCAGGAACTGACCGACCTTGGGCGAGACCAGCGGACCACGGGACGACTTGAACATCGCACTGACCTGCTGGCTGAACAGCACGCGCAGGAACATCAGCACCGAGCACAGGGCGATCACGGTCAGGGTCAGGGGACCGGTGCCGTGCACTTCGAGATTGATGCCGACGATGCTCAGCTTCAGGCCGAGTACCGGGAAGGCCACGGCCCACACCAGCAGGGCGCTGAACAGCGCCTGTTTGAGATATCTGTTCATACTTTCTCAACCTCCGGACGGCCCAGGATGCCGGTCGGACGGAACAACAGCACCAGAACCAGAAGACCGAACGCCACCACATCCTTGTACTGGTCGCCGAACACGTCGGCGCCAAAGGCTTCGGCCACACCCAGTACCAACCCGCCGAGCATGGCGCCCGGAATGCTGCCGATGCCACCCAGTACCGCGGCGGTAAAGGCCTTCAGGCCCACCAGGAAGCCGGCGTTGGGGTTGATCACCCCGTACTGCATGCTCAGCAGCACGGCGGCGACGGCCGCCAGGGCCGCCCCGATGACGAAGGTCAGGGCAATGATGTTGTTGGTGTTGATCCCCAGCAGGTTGGCCATCTTGATGTCTTCGGCGCAGGCGCGGCAGGCGCGGCCCAGGCGAGAACGGGAGATGAACAGGGTCAGGCCGGTCATGGCGATCAGGGTGATCACGAAGACCAGGATCTGCATGTAGGAAATCAGTACTTCCTCTGCGCCCCCCGGACCGAAGGAAATGCTCCCCGGGATCAGGTTGGGAATGGACTTGTCCTTGGAGTCCTGGGACAGCAGTACGGTGTTCTGCAGGAAAATCGACATGCCGATGGCGGAAATCAGCGGGATCAGACGGTTGCTGCCGCGCAGTGGGCGGTAGGCAACGCGTTCGATACTGTAGCCATAGGCACTGGTCACGACGATCGTCGCGATGAACGCGGCGGTCATCAACAGCGGCAGGGAATGGATACCCATCATGGCCAGCCCGGCAAGGACGATGAAGGCCACGTAGGAACCAATCATGTAGACCTCGCCATGGGCGAAGTTGATCATTCCAATGATGCCGTAAACCATTGTGTAGCCAATGGCTATCAAGGCATAGGTGCTGCCAATGGTCAGGCCATTAACCAGCTGTTGGAAGAAGTGATAGATCTCAGGCATTACAGCGCTCCTAAAAACCCGATACGCATTTCACTGGTGGAGTCATGTTCCGGCTCGTCAGGCGTGGTCTTTCGCCACGTTGGCACGAGCGTTTGCCAGCGAACCGCTGGTGACGGTTTTAAGATTTTCAGGTGAGCCAGCTCCCGGATCGCGGGTGTCAGGCCCATAAACCTCGTAAAACAAAGCCCACTGTGCAAACAGTGGGCTTCTTGACCGGTCAGGCCTGTGTTACTGAGGGGAGACTTCGGTTTTCGGCTTGCCGAAGTGCCACTCGTATACCACGAACTTGAAGTTCTTCAGGTCGCCTTTCTCGTCGAAGGAGAGCTCGCCAGTCGGGGTCTTGAAGGTCCCGGCGTGGATGGCCGCAGCCACCTTGGCGGTGTCTTCGCTCTTGGCGTTCTTGATACCGTCGGCGATCAGCTCGACAGCGGAGTAGGCCGGGAATACGAACGGACCGCTTGGGTCCTTGCCGTCAGCCTTGATGGCGTCGACGATGGCCTTGTTCTCCGGATCGGCGTCGAAGGACTTCGGCAGGGTCACCAGCAGGCCTTCGGAAGCGTCCTGGGCGATCTGCGAGATGGAGTCGTTGCCGACGCCTTCCGGACCCATGAACTTGGCGTTCAGGCCTTTTTCCTTGGACTGGCGCAGGATCAGGCCCAGCTCTGGGTGGTAGCCACCGTAGTAGACGAAGTCGACGTTGTTCTGCTTGAGCTTCTGGATGATCGAGGAGAAGTCCTTGTCACCGGCGTTCAGGCCTTCGAAGACGGCGACTTTCACGCCTTTCTTCTCGAGGGTCTGCTTGACCGCGGTGGCGATGCCTTCACCGTATTGCTGCTTGTCGTGCAGCACGGCAACCACTTTTGGTTTCACGTGGTCGGCGATGTAGTTGCCGGCGGCAGGGCCCTGGGCGCTGTCCAGGCCGATGGTGCGGAACACCAGCTTGTAGCCACGGGCGGTGATTTCAGGGCTGGTGGCAGCCGGGGTGATCATGATCACGCCTTCGTCTTCGTAGATGTCCGAAGCAGGCTGGGTGGAGCTGGAGCAGAGGTGGCCGATGACGAACTTGACGCCGTCGTTGACAACCTTGTTGGCTACGGCAACGGCCTGTTTCGGATCGCAGGCGTCATCGTATTCAACCGCTTCGAGTTTCTTGCCATCGACGCCGCCCTTGGCGTTGATGTCCTTGATGGCCTGTTTCGCGCCAGTGAACTGCATGTCACCGTATTGGGTCACAGGGCCGGTCTTGGGGCCGGCGATGCCGATCTTGATGGTGTCTGCAGCGAAAGAATGGCTGGCGATACCGGCCAGAACCATAGCGGCGAACAGTTTGGAAATCTGCTTAGTCATTAGTGCTCCACTCTTGCTGTTGTAATTTTTATAGTCCTGACGCCGAGGCAGCAGAACCGGGTTTGACGACCCGATTTCACCTGGCAACTGTACCGATACAGTTTAGAGCGCTCGTTTATCGCTTGGATAGCGGGCAGCCAAGGGCAAAATCGGGGGATGTCGCCTAAATGAAAGAAAGAGACAGAATAGCGGCAGATGGCCATGCAGATTGTTATCTGAATGTTGCTGAGCTTTCACGGCAATCCCTGCCATCCGTTCCCTCTTTCACCCCAACCTTTACATCCGGGTTTTTCTGCCTGGGTCCCGACGTTATGATTGCGCCGATTTTTTCTCAGGTAGAACCCCATGACTCAAGAACCTAGCACCCTCTATGCCAAGCTGCTTGGTGAAACTGCATCTATCCGCTGGGAGGAGTTGCAACCGTTCTTTGCCCGGGGTGCCCTATTGTGGGTCGAACCGTCCCTGGATCTGGTCGCCGCAGCCGAGGCCATGGCCGAGAACCAGGCCGAAAAAGTGGCGGACTGGTTGGCGACCGGAGCCCTGGCCAAGGTGTCTGAAACGCGGGCCCAGGATCTTTTCGAGCGTGATCCGAGCCTCTGGGCGGTGGTGGTATCGCCCTGGGTGATGATCCAGGAAAGGGCATCGAAGTGATTGCTGGCACTGTAATGGTGCACATGCGTTATGCGTTTTTGGCCTATGAGTGTGTAGCGCAGTAACCGCATGACGCAGTAATGGCAGTTTGCCCGTGGAGAAAATCCACAGTCTTTGGTAGGCATATCCCAGCTTCCCTGCCACGACACCCGATTCTGTAGGAGCCCGGCTTGCCGGCGAATGGGCCCTTGAGGCCGCCAGAAGCTTCGCCGGCAAGCCGGGCTCCCACAGGGTGAGGGTGGTGCCCGGTCGGCTCAGTACTCGGTGCGACCGGTGTGGCTGTTCAAGGAAATGACCTTGGTCTTGCCGATGCGGTGACGGTAGATCTCGCGCAGGTACTTGATCGCCTTCTTCACGCAATCGCGCGACAGCCGGATGTCGTTGATCGAGACGAACTTGTCCTTGTCGTTGATCAGCTCGCGGTACTTCTTCTCGTACATCGGCTTGATCGCATACCAGTTGGTGTCGAGGATCTTCGCCGGGTTCTCGAACTCGTTGAGCAGGTCGTCGATGTGCCCTTCGTCGAATTCATCGCGGGTGATGAACTCGAGCATCGAGTTGTCCAGCGTATCGTCGAAACGGTACGGGTTGCGGGCGAAGCAGCGCTTGATGAAGGCCACGATCAGGGTCAGGAAATCGTCCGACAGGCATGGGCTCTTGGCGATCAGCGTGGTCAGCGACAGGTTGGCCGAGGCGCCGATCACCAGTGCGTAGCGCTTGAGCGTGGTGTTGGGGAACAGGCTGTTGAGGTGGGTCTTGAGCCGGTTCAGGTCCATGTAGGACAGCTTGTAGTCCTTGGGCAGCGAGACGATCGAGACCACCGACGAGCAGTTCTTGAAGAAGTGCAGGTCGTGCAGTGCCGCCGCGTCATAACCCGAGGCCTTGTACTGTTCCAGGGCGGCGCGGTAGCGCTTGGACTCGATGGGCAGCAGGCTGATGCCCTCGATGGCCTGGGTCACCTTGTTGAAGTGCGGCAGGTCGATGGAGCGGAAGAACAGGTCATCGATGTTCAGGCGCTGCTGCTCTTTCTCGAACACCTTGAACTTGTCGCTGGTCGGCGCCGGCTGTTCCGGTACCACGGATTCGGCGTAGGCGATCGCCACGGGACCTGCCAGGCTCATGAACAGGTCGTTGGCATCCAGGCGGATGGTCTCGCCGATGTCGATGCCGGCCCGGCGGAAGTAGTTCTGGTCGTAGTCGGTGGTCACCGCCTGGGCGGTGAGGATGTTGAAGATCTGCTGGGAGATGTACTGGTTGGCGTGCTTCTCCATGGCGTTGACATCGATGTTCTGGATGTTGCCGTCATCGTTCTCTTCGGCATAACGCATGATGTCGTTGGAGATCAGCATCATTGCGTTCCATGGGCGGATACGGCCCATGACGCTGGCTTCGCTGCTGTCGTCGTTGTCGAAGTTGTATGAGAAATCCCATTCTTCCGACAGGTACTTGCAGAGCAGACGGCCGGCGTTGATGTGCAGGGCCTCGGACATTTCGCTGCGATGGTCGGAAATGTTCGGCAGCACGCAGATGCCGCTGGTGAAGATCGGTTCGAAGACGAAGGAATGACCGCTCTTGCTGTCGTGTTCATCCATCGGCTTGGTGTCGAACGTCTTGTTCATGTACGAGTACTGCTGGGCCAGGCCGAACTCCGAGGCCATGCCCGAACCGGTACCGCCGCCGGCGCTGAAGATCGAGAAGTACAGGCGCGACTGGTTGGCCTTGATGCCGCACGAGTCGATCAGGTACGAGTGGATCATCTTCCAGTCGGGGCTGGAGAAGCGCTGGGTGTCCTTGTTCAGGATGATCTTGGCCAGGTACTGGCCGAGGATCGGCGCGTTACCCGCACCACCGGCATGGACCTCGGACAGGTCCATGATCTTCATCTTGCTGTAGTCGCGAATGAAACCGCTTTTCTCGCCCTTGCGCGAAAAGCGGATGCGGCCGGCAATGTCCTTGTCCAGGTCGCCGAGCATTACCAGCGGCTCGACCAGGAACACCGGCTTGGCGGACTTGTTCTGGACCAGGCGCAGGTTGTTGCGGATCCACTGGGCTGGGCGATAACCCTTGTCGGCGGATTTGTCGTCGTTGTTGAATTCGTTGAGATAGAACTTGCGGGCGTTGTAGACCAGTTCGGCGACATCCAGCGCGATGTTCGAGCCGCAACGGCCCAGGCCGATCAGGCAGACCGAGGGGAATTCCTGCTCGCGACGGGCTTCGTTCTCGGCTTCCTGGTGCGGTGGGCGCGGAAATACCATGTCGCGCAGGCCGTCGAGGTTGTCGAGGATACGATCCGTATTGGTTTCAGTGAAATAAAGGTACTGCTGGGTCGCCAGGGGGCGTGGCGTCGAGTAGGCCTTGTAGGTTTTTTCCACGACCGCGGGCGACATCAGATCGGATACTGCGTTGGCTGGGTTATTTTTGGAGGTCATTGTGCGCCATATGCCTGGTCTGGTTGGGCGGTCGAGAGGATGTCAACGCGCCATCACGGTGAGAGATCGCGACTTTAACGCGCGATATTGGCTCGATCGATAGGGGCTGGCCCTAGGTTTCCCTGGGGCGATCCCTGGTTTGCGTATCGTTGAATCGGCCAGAAATTGGCGTTCTTTAATTGACGGGGAACTTTTTATGAATTCTGTACTACCTGCGCTGGGCTTCGCCGGAATCGGCCTGATGGGCCTGCCGATGTGCCGTCGCTTGCTGGCGGCGGGGTATCCCCTGACCGTGTGGAACCGGTCACCGCACAAGTGTGCCGAGCTGGTGGCGGCCGGTGCGCGGCAGGTTGCGACGCCCGCCGAGCTATGCGGGCAGGCGGATGTGGTGATGCTCTGCCTGGCCGATACGTCGGTGGTGCAGGATGTGGTTTTCGGTGCTCACGGCGTGGCGCAGGCGGCGAGGGCAGGGCAGCTGCTGGTGGATTTTTCCAGCCTGGAACCGACGGCGACGCGGCAAATGGCCGCAAGGTTGCTGGCCGAGCGTGGCATGCACTGGCTGGATGCGCCGGTCTCCGGTGGTACTGCCGGTGCCGAGGCCGGTAGCCTGGCGATCATGGTCGGTGGTGAGGCGGCTGACCTGGAACGGGTTCGCCCGGTACTGCTGAGTCTTGGCCAGCGGGTCACGCACATGGGCACGGTGGGCGCCGGGCAGGTGACCAAGGCCTGCAACCAGATGATCGTCGCCTGCAATGCCCTGGTCATTGCGGAAGTGGTGGCGTTGGCGGAGCGTTCCGGCGTGGACGCCAGCCTGCTGGCCGAGGCGCTCAGTGGTGGTTTCGCCGACTCAAGGCCGCTGCAGATCCTCGCTCCGCAGATGGCCGAGAGCCGTTTCGAGCCGATCAAGTGGCATGTGCGCACCCTGCTCAAGGACCTGGACGGTGCGGTGAAGTTTTCCCGTGAGCAGGGTTCGGCGACACCGATCAGCGGATTGGCCGCACAGTTGATGCGCTTGCATGGTAGCCAGGGGTATCTGCAAAAGGATCCCGCGACGCTGGTGAATCTGTATCGCGAGCCGCCACTGGCGGAGTGAGCGGGGCGGGAGAGGACAGTGGGCGCTGGTTGAGCTGCTGGATCACGGCAGGCAGCTCTTCCATCAGCACCGGCTTGCTCAGCAGGTGGCCCTGGATGTAGTCGCACTCGTACTCGGCGAGGAAATCGAATTGCTGCTGGGTCTCGACGCCCTCGGTGACCACTTGCAGGTGCAGGGTGTGGGCCATGACGATGATCGCCTGGACGATCTCCATGTCCGGGGCCGACTTGGGGATGTCGAGGATGAACGAGCGATCGATCTTCAGGGTGTTGAGCGGCAGGCGCTTGAGATAGGCCAGCGATGAGTAGCCGGTGCCGAAGTCGTCGATCGACAGCGAGACGCCCAGGCTGCGCATCTGCCGCAGCAGTTGCAGGGTATTGGTGATATTGCCCATCAGGGCGTTTTCCGTGACCTCCAGTTCCAGCCTCTGGGCCGAGATGCCGGTGGTCCGCAGTACGTTTTCGATATCGTCGGCCAGTTCCTCGCGGGCCAGGTTGAGCGAGGAGCAGTTCACGGTGACCATCAGTTCGCCATGACCCTGTTCATCCAGGGTTGCCAGGTCGTTGCAGGCCGTGCGCAACACCCAGTTATCCAGCGCGGCGACCAGGCCGTTGGCTTCGGCGATGTGCAGGAAGCGGTCCGGGGTCAGCAGCCCGTGTTGTGGATGATTCCAGCGGATCAGCGCCTCGAGCTTGGTGACCCGGCCGCTCTTGATCTCGCAGATCGGCTGGTAGAACAGCTGCATCTCGCGGCCTTCGCGCAGCGCCTGGCGCAGTTGTTCCTCCAGCTGCAGCTCCAGGCTTGCCTTGGTCTTCAGGTTTGCATTGAAGAAATGCAGGCTGTTGCGCCCGGCATCCTTGGACTGGTACAGCGCCAGGTCGGCATTTTTCAGCAGTTCCTCACAGGTCGTGCCGTCCTCGGGAAAGATGGCGATGCCGATACTGGTGGTCATCACCATGCGCCGGCCTGCCAGTTCGATCGGCTCCTTCATCTTCTGCATGATGCGCTGGGCCATGTTCCGGGCCTCGTCGCGCTTGTGCACGCTGATGACGATGCAGAATTCGTCGCCGCCAAAACGTGCGACCACGTCGTCATGGCTGCGGGTGGCGCTCTTGATGTGCGCGGCAATGACCTTGAGCAGTTCGTCGCCAGCGTCGTGGCCGAGGCTGTCATTGATTCGCTTGAAGTGGTCGATATCGAGGAACATCACCGCCAGCATGCCGTTGAGACTGGCGCGTTCGATCAGCCGCTCGGCGAAGATCTGGTTGAAACCGCGGCGGTTGATCAGGTTGGTCAGCGGATCGTAGTGCGCGACCTGGGCCAGGGACAGGCGGGCCTGGTCCAGCTGGCTGAGCAGCGCGTTGACCCGGCGCAGGTCCTGTTCCTTGTGCTGCAGTTTCTTGTTGGAGAGGGCGGCGCTGACACTGCTGCCGATGATCAGCAGGGTGATCAGGGCGATGGTCATGCCCAGTTGCAGGTGATTGTTTTCCACTGCGGCAGTGGCGACGTGACCCTCCGGAAGCACCAGGCGCAGCGACCACATGCCGGTGAAATGCATGCTGACGATGGCGGCACCCATGACCAGGCTGGCGCTGTACTTGAGCAATTGGTGGAACATGCCGCTGCCGCTGCGAAAGTGTCGGGCCAGCAGCAGGGCCGCCAGGCTCGCGCCGATGGCGATCAGTACCGACAGGCCGGCCAGCCACGGCTGGTAGTACTGCTGCGCGCTCGAGCGGACGGCGGACATGCCGACGTAGTGCATGGCGGCGATGCCCAGGCCCATCGACAGGGCGGCGCGAAAGGTCTGGGACGGGCGCAGTTCAGGGCGACCGAGGGTGTGCATGGCAAGAAAGGAGGCGAACAGGGCGATCAGCAGTGAGACCAGGGTGGTGACCAGGTCGTAGCTCACCACGATGGGCGTCTGGAACGCCAGCATGCCGATGAAGTGCATGGCCCAGATGCCGCCTGCCAGGCAACAGGCCCCGACCCAGCGCCAGAGCCGTTGCTGGGCGGGATGCTCGACATGGCCGACACGCTCGGCCATGTCGAGCGTGGCAAAGCTGGCGGCGCAGGCAACCAGGTAGGCCAGCATGACCAGCAACGGATTGTGGCTGCAATCGAGCAGTACTTGCCCGTTATCGGGAAGTTCGTTGACAAAATGCAACCCCAGCCATTCCATAGCATGCCCTGTACTAGACGCCTTGAACTGGCGGCGCCGCGGACACCGGCCAGTGCATTGGAGTATAGAGGCTCACCCGGTGACGCAAGGGCTAATGGCAGAGTGCTGCCAATGATTTGGCGATTGGCTAAATAGCGATTGGTACTAAGTCCGACTGCCCTGGCTCCAGGGGCGGCAGGCCAAAGGCGGCACGGGCGGCGTCGCAGCGTTCGTTGGGTTCGCCATTTTCCCAGGCGGCATCGAACTCGCGGCAGGGGCTGGAGCGCTGGTTGTAGATCGAGCAACTGACGCCTTGGCCGACTTCCCCTTCCAGGGCGGTGCAGCGAGGTTTCTTGCCTTCGGTACCGATCATCGCCACCCGGCTGGGGCTGATCTGGCTGACCAGTTCGTCGGGCACCAGGCCACCGCCCGAAACACACTCTCCCCAATAGAACGAGACACGGAAATAGGAACAGCAGGCACCGCAATTCAGACACGGATTAGCATCAGACATGGAAGGTCAACGGAGAAAGAAGGAGGGAGGGAGTTTGGCACTATTCTAGGCTTCGGCTGCGCCTTTGTAAGGGGGTGTTACAAGTATTTTTGCCGGCCTCGATAGAGCCTCCATTGGTCGGTATCAGCGCCGCGAATGGTGGCAGACAGGCGATATCAGGCTGACTAGATTGAGGGGGCACGATCGCGCAGCGAAGCCCAATAACAATAAAGAGACGGACCCCATGCAGAACTCGACCCAAGCGGCGAATGCCTGGCGCATTCTGTTCCTGTTGTTCCTTGCCAACCTGTTCAACTTCTTCGACCGGACCATCCCGGCGATCATCATCGAGCCGATCCGCATGGAATGGCACTTGAGTGATTTCCAGATCGGCATCATCGGTACCGCCTTCACCCTCGTCTATGCGATCGCCGGCCTGCCCCTGGGGCGCATGGCCGACAACGGTTCGCGCAGCAAGCTGATGGGCTGGGGCCTGGCGGTGTGGAGCGGGCTGACGGCGGTCAATGGCCTGGTGGGCAGCTTCTGGAGCTTCCTGCTGGTACGCATGGGCGTCGGTATCGGCGAGGCCAGCTATGCGCCAGCCGCCAACTCGTTGATCGGCGACCTGTTCCCGGCCCATCGACGGGCCCGTGCCATGGGGATCTTCATGCTTGGCCTGCCGTTGGGGCTGCTGCTGGCGTTTTTCACCATTGGTGCGATGGTCAAGGCGTTCGACAGCTGGCGGGCGCCGTTCTTCATTGCCGCGGTGCCCGGGCTGGTGCTGGCGTTGTTCATGTTCTTCATCAGGGAGCCCAAGCGCGGCGCGGCGGAGAGCGTCCAGGTCGCACAGACCCGGATCGATCGTCCCGTGCGGCGCCTGCTGGCGATTCCGACCTTTCTCTGGCTGGTGCTGGCCGGACTGACGTTCAACTTCGCCACCTATGCCTGCAACTCCTTCCTGGTGCCGATGCTGCAGCGCTATTTCCAGATGCCGTTGCAGGAGGCCGCAGTGGCCACCGGGGTGATTGTCGGTTTGACCGGCCTGGTCGGCCTGACCCTGGGCGGCTGGGTAGCGGACAAGATCCACCAGCGTATCGCCAACGGACGCCTGCTGTTCGCCGCCGTGAGCCTGGTGGTGTCGACCCTGGCGACCGCCTGGGCGCTGCATGCCGGACGGATCGAGATCGGCGTGTTCGTCGCTGTATTCAGTGTGGGCTGGCTGTTTGCCTACAACTTCTACACCTGCGTCTACACCGCGATCCAGGACGTGGTCGAACCGCGGCTGCGGGCGATGGCGATGGCGGTGTATTTCGCCGGTCTGTACCTGTTGGGTGGTGGTCTGGGGCCGGTGGTGGTCGGCCTGCTGTCCGATCATTTCGCCCATGCGGCGATGCTGGCGGCGGGCGCGCAGGAGATGACCGAGGCATTCAAGGCCGTGGGGCTGCATGACGCGATGTACCTGATTCCGGCGGCGTTGCTGCTGACGCTGCTGTTCCTGTTCCAGGCGGCGCGGTGTTTCAGTCGGGATGCGGCGCGGATGCGCGAGGGGATGGGGCAGGACGAGGTGAGTGTGGCGCCTGTCACTGCTTGATAGTCAGTTGGAGGGGGGAGACCTGTTCGCGGATGAATCCGGCTCCCACAGTGGAGTGGTGTTCACAGATTTTGTGATCACCACTGGACCTGTGGGAGCCGGATTCATCCGCGAAGAGGGAGCTTGAAGCCCTGGACGAATCCCGCCCCACAGCGCACAGTCAGATCAACCGGCGACCAGCACCCGGATCGCTTCCAGGCGCAACGCGGCTTTTTCCAGCATCGCTAGGCCCTGTTCACGCTGCTTGCGCAGGGCGACCAGCTCGCTGTCACGCACGCTCGGGTTGACGGCCTGCAAGGCGGTCAGACGTGCCAGTTCCTCGTCGGTATCGGCGGCCAGGCGACGTTGCGCCTCGGCCACGCGCTCGGCGTGGCGTGGGGCGACCTTCGCTTCACCGGCGTTGATCTTCGGCGCCAGGCTGTCACGCTGGGCCTGGATGAACTTGTTGGCGCTGGCCTTGGGCACGCTTTCCAGCTGGTCGTTCAGGGTCTCGAACGCGACGCGTGGCGACAGGTCGTTGCCGTTGGCGTCCAGCAGGCAGCGCAGGGCGGCTGGTGGCAGGTAGCGGCCCAGTTGCAGCGAGCGGGGGGCGACCACTTCGCTGACGTACAGCAGCTCCAGCAGCACGGTCCCAGGCTTGAGTGCCTTGTTCTTGATCAGTGCCACCGCGGTGTTGCCCATCGAGCCGGACAGCACCAGGTCCATGCCGCCCTGCACCATCGGGTGTTCCCAGGTGATGAACTGCATGTCTTCGCGCGACAGGGCCTGGCCGCGGTCGTAGGTGATGGTCACGCCTTCGTCGTCGCCCAGCGGGAAGCTGGCGTCGAGCATCTTCTCGCTCGGCTTGAGGATCAGGGCGTTTTCCGAATGGTCTTCGCTGTCGATGCCGAAGGCGTCGAACAGGGTTTCCATGTAGATCGGCAGGGCGAACTGGTCGTCCTGTTCGAGGATCGCCTCGACCAGCGCCTCGCCTTCACCGGCACCGCCGGAATTGAGTTCCAGCAGGCGGTCGCGGCCGGTGTGCAGTTCGGCTTCCAGGCGCTCGCGCTCGGCCCGGGCCTCGTCCACCAGCTTCTGCCACTCGCCGTCGTCGCCACCTTCGAGCAGCGGCAGCAGGCGCGGGCCGAACTGATGCTGCAGGGCGTTGCCGGTCGGGCAGGTGTTGAGGAAGGCGTTCAGCGCTTCGTGGTACCACTGGAACAGGCGTTCCTGCGGGCTGGTTTCCAGGTACGGCACATGCAGCTCGATCACGTGCTTCTGGCCGATCCGGTCCAGGCGGCCGATCCGCTGCTCCAGCAGGTCCGGGTGCGCTGGCAGGTCGAACATCACCAGGTGATGGGCGAACTGGAAGTTACGGCCCTCACTGCCGATTTCCGAGCAGATCAGCACCTGGGCGCCGAATTCCTCGTCGGCGAAGTAGGCGGCCGCGCGGTCACGCTCGAGGATGTTCATGCCCTCGTGGAAGACCGTGGCCGGGATGCCGGAGCGCACGCGCAGGGCGTCCTCCAGGTCCATGGCGGTTTCCGCGTGGGCACAGATCACCAGCACCTTGGTGCGCTTGAGCATCTTCAACTGGTCGATCAGCCACTCGACACGCGGGTCGAAACGCCACCAGCGTTCTTCGTCACCACCGTCCGCCTGCGCCTGGAAGCTGACTTCCGGGTACAGCTCGGCGTGTTCGCCCAGCGGCAGTTCCATGTACTCGTCCGGGTTCTGCAGCGGATAGGCGTGCAGCTTGCGCTCCGGGAATCCCTGCACGGCGGCGCGGGTGTTACGGAACAGCACGCGGCCGGTGCCGTGGCGGTCGAGCAGTTCGCGCACCAGGCGCGCGCTGGCTTCGGCATCGCCATCGTTGACCGCAGTCAGCAGGGCTTCGCCTTCGTTGCCGAGGAACCCCTGGATCGTCTTGTGTGCAGCCGGGGACAGGCGCCCCTTCTCAAGCAGTTCCTGCACCGCTTCGGCCACCGGGCGATAGTTTTCGCTTTCGGCGCGGAACGCGGCCAGGTCGTGGAAACGGTTCGGGTCGAGCAGGCGCAGGCGCGCGAAGTGGCTTTCCTGGCCCAACTGCTCTGGTGTCGCGGTCAGCAGCAGGACACCGGGAATGGTCTCGGCCAGTTGCTCGACCAGCGTGTACTCCGGGCTGGCCTGTTCTTCGTGCCAGACCAGGTGGTGCGCTTCGTCGACCACCATCAGGTCCCAGCCGGCGGCGAACAGCGCGTCCTGGGCCTTTTCGTCCTCGACCAGCCACTCCAGGGCCACCAGGGCCAGCTGGGTGTCTTCGAACGGGTTGCTGGCATCGCTTTCGATGAAGCGTTCGGCATCGAACAGCGCGACCTGCAGGTTGAAGCGCCGGCGCATTTCCACCAGCCACTGGTGCTGGAGGTTTTCCGGTACCAGGATCAGAATGCGGCTGGCGCGTCCGGACAGCAGCTGGCGATGGATCACCAGGCCGGCCTCGATGGTCTTGCCCAGGCCCACCTCGTCCGCCAGCAGTACCCGCGGCGCGATACGGTCGGCGACTTCACGGGCAATGTGCAACTGGTGGGCGATCGGCTGGGCGCGGGCGCCGCCCAGGCCCCAGAGCGAGGATTGCAATTGGCGGCTGGTGTGTTCCAGAGTGTGGTAGCGTAGCGAGAACCACGACAGCGGGTCGATCTGCCCGGCGAACAGGCGGTCGCTGGCCAGGCGGAACTGGATGAAGTTCGACAGCTGGGTTTCCGGCAGCGTGACCGCTTCGTTCTGGGCGTTCAGGCCGTGGTAGACCAGCAGCCCGTCGACATCCTCGACTTCGCGCACGGTCATCTTCCACCCCTCGAAGTGGGTGATGGTGTCCCCGGGCGAGAATCGCACACGGGTCAAGGGCGCATTCCTTAGCGCGTACTGGCGAGTGTCGCCAGTGGCCGGATAGAGCACGGTCAACAAGCGGCCGTCCTGTGCCAGAACGGTGCCTAAACCCAGCTCGGCTTCGCTGTCACTGATCCAGCGTTGCCCCGGTTGATACTGCTGCGCCATGCTGCCTGACTCCCGCCTTGAAAAAGCCGACTATCTTAACGGAATCGACGCTTTCAGGCCAAAGGCTCTTGATCGAAAGGATTGATCTCCAGAAAGGACACTGACTCAGGTTAAAGGTAGTTCAGCGCGACGTTCGTCGGAGCGTATTGCACCCTTTAGCGATAACCGGGTCACAGTTTCGCGACTGACGGCTCAAGTCGCCCCGGCCGCAGCCGACAGCTTGCCCGACAGGAGAAAAAATCATGTTGCCACCGATGCTACCCCTGAGTGCCGTGCCGGTTACTTCACAGCAGGACCCGATCCGACCGCGACCGGATATCCCGCCCGTGGTGCCCGTGCAGGAAAGCTCCAACGAGAGCACCATCGACCTGCAGAAGCGCGACCCGGAAGAGGCCGCCTGGCAATTGCGCGAGGAACAGCGGCGCCAGCAGGAACAGCAACGCCGGCGCGAGGCCGACGCCGAGGACGATCCGGAACGCCACCTGGCGGTACCGGGCGACGAGCTCAACGCCGACAACACCGTGCCGGTGGTCCCCTTGATGGAAGACCAGCCACGTCAGGGCCTGCTGGTCGACGTCGAAGTCTGACCAGGCTCCCGGGCCAGCTGTGCGAGGGCCTGGAGCAGCACCCCGATCTCCTGATCGGTATTGAGATAGCTCACCGCGATGCGCGCCACCGCTGGCAGTTCGCGGGCCTGCATGTCCAGCGGCGTGTAGGCGGTACCGTTGGCGCCGATGTTGATATTGCTCTCGGCCAACCGCTGTTTCAGTGCAAAGGCATCCCATCCCTCCAATGTAAAGGCGATCAACCCCGATTGCTGGCCGGGCAGGCCCAGGTCCTGCAGTTCAATTCCGGGGATCTGGCGGAGATCATCCCGTATTTTTGTGGCCAACTCCTGGATTCTCCCGCGAATACGCGCGATGCCGAGCTGATTGGCCTCCTTGAGGGCATTGGCCAGGCCCGCGATCAATACCAGCGAGCGCTCGCTGGTTTCGAAACGACGCGCATCGTTGCGCAGGGTGAAGCCCTGGCCGTCCCAGGGCGCGGACAGTACATCGAGGCAGCGGGGTGCCAGCTGTTCGAGAAAACCTTCGCGTACATACAGCAACGCAGTACCTCGCGGCCCCCGGAGAAACTTGCGGGCAGCGCCCTTGAGCACGTCGCAGCCCAGTGACTGTACATCGCATGGCAGTTGCCCGAGCGCCTGGCCGGCGTCGATGAAGTAGGCGATGCCGTGGCGTCGGGCCACCTGGCCGATGGCTTCGGCCGGATTGATCAGGCCACCATTGGCCGGTAGCCAGGTCAGCGCGATCAGACGCACGTGGGTGTCGATCATCTGTTCGAGGGAGGAGACCGACACCGCACCGGTTTCGTCGCAGGGGATCACTTCAAGGCGGGCTCCGGCCTTGACTGCTTCGGCCATGCAGGCCAGGTTGCCGGCCCATTCGTGCCGCCCGACCAGAATCCGCTCGCCGGCGCGCCAGGGGCCCAGGGCCGCGAAGGCCTGGCCCCAGGCGGCGGAACCGCTGCTGGCGAAAGCGATGTTCTGCGGGTTGGCATGGAGCAGGTCAGCGGCGGCCTGGCGGGCTTCCTCCTCCAGGCGTGCGCCCTCGATCCCGGCCTCCATCTGGCCGATATCCGCTTCGCGTTGCAGTTGGCGGGCCATCGCCTCCAGGGTCGCCTGGCTGGGGAGTGAGGCGCCGGCGTGATTGAAGTGAACCACCTGCGAGCAGCCGGGCGTGGCGGCACGCAGCCCGGCGATTTCGCGGTCCGACCAGTCGTTGACGATCATGGCTGCAACTCGAAGATCGCGTCGATTTCCACTGCGACGCCACTGGGCAGGCTGGATACGCCGATCGCCGTGCGAGCATGCCGCCCCTTTTCACCCAGCACGTTGACCAGCAGGTTGGACGCGCCGTTGGCGACGACGCCCTGGCGTTGAAAATCCGGGCTGGCGGCCACGAATACACCGAGACGGACGATGCGCACCAGTTTCGACAGGTCGTCATCGAGGGCGTTGCCCAGTTGCGCCAGCAGGCCGAGGGCCGCCAGCTCCGCAGCCCTGGCGCCTTCGTGCTCATCGAGGGTGTCACCCAGGCGACCCATGTAGGTGGGCTTGCCGTCCAGCAGCGGGATCTGCCCGGAGATGAACAGCTGGTTGTGGCTGATCACGTGATTCACGTAGTTGGCGATCGGCTGGCTGGGCTGCGGCAGGCTCAGGCCCAGTTGGCTGATGCGTTCGGACAGGGAATTGCTCATGGGGGAAACCTCCTGGAAGAAGGTTTCAGCATGCTCGGCGCACCCTCGGCCGACAAACGGATAGATTCAATCGGACGTATCTATCTGGCTCATGCGTTCGCGCATTGTTCCGTGAGCCAGGTGCAGAAGCATTCGGCTTCTGCGCAGGGCAGGGTATTGGGGCGGATCAGCCAGTAGCCGATTTCGCTCTCATAGGGGGGAGTATCGAAGGCAGGTACCAGGGAGCCGTCCCTGAGCCGACGTTCGATCAGGCGTTGGCGACCCATGGCGATACCCTGGCCGGCGACGGCCGCTTCGACCACGATGTTGTAGTCATGGAGCATGGCCGTGGGGTAGGGCTGCAGGTCGATGTGATGGTGCCGGGCCCAGTCGATCCACTCGAAGGGGTGCCGGGCCTGGGCCATCAGCAACGGACCAGGCCCGCTGGCGCTGGCCTTGTAGGCTGGACTGCAGACGGGAAACAGGCGTTCGCCCATCAGGCGTCGGGCTTCGACATCCGGCCAGCCGCCCTTGCCGTAGCGGATCGCGAGGTCGACCTGGGCGCCGGCGACATCGGCGAGCTGGATCGACGGTTCCAGCGCGACCTGGATCTGCGGATGGCGAGTCATGAAGTCGGTGAGGCGCGGCGCCAGCCAGAGCGTGGCGAAGGAGGCCAGCAGGCCGATCCGCAGGACACGCGGTGATGTGGGGGTACGCAATTGCCGGCTGGCTTCGGCGATCTGCTCCAGGGCCGGGCGGATCTGCTGGTAGTAGCGGCTGCCGGCGTCGCTGAGGTCAATGGCCCGGGTGCGACGGATGAACAGGCGCTGGTCCAGGTGTTGTTCGAGTTTCTGGATCTGGTGGCTCACTGCGCTTTGGCTGACCGACAGTTCGTCGGCGGCCTTGATGAAGCTCAGGTGTCGGGCTACCGATTCAAAGGCGCGCAGGGCCAGCAGGGGCGGGAGGTCCTTGGGCAATGTCACGTCAACGCTCCTGGATGGCCGGTGGAGTGAGCGATTCTGCGCGCAAATGGCAGCCGCGGACATACCCGGGTGGAGGCTGATGCATTTCCTGGCTGGTCAGCGCGGGCGCTTGCCCGCATTATTGGGCTATTGCGTGGGCCGGGGACGATCCTGGCTGAATTCGACCGATAGCGATGTAGTGATCATGAGCCAAGACGACAAACTGATTGACCTGGGTGCCGAGCGGGCCAAGCGTATCCATGACCTGAACGAGAAGCGCCTGAATGAGGTTCGCCAGGCCTTCGAGCAGGCGATGCCACTGGGCAAGGCCAAGAAAAAGCCGAAGAACAAGCCGAAAAAGCGCTGATATCTGCGCTGAAACTTGATGCAAGTCAGTTAATCCCCTTTCCCCGCGCCCGGTTCCGGGCGGCATTGACGCCGGTCAATTTTCCTCCGTGCCCGTTTGGGTAACTTAGGCCCATCGCAACAAGGCGAGTGCAGGAGGCCAGTCATGTTTTTCGATAACGTGGTAATTGCCGGAGTGCTGACGGTTGGCCTCATGGTGGTGTTCCTCGGCGGATTTGGATTTTTTATCTGGAAAGACTCACATAAGAGGAAGAAACCTTAGGTCTTTTCAGAGAACGAGCACGCAAGGCATTTTGGGCGACTTCGGTCGCCCTTTTTTTTGCCTCGCGTTTTTGGCTTTGGGGGGGCTGCTATTGGGTGTACATATCCGTTTGTGCGTTTAACTGATGTAACGGTTTCGCCCCTTACGGGCGAGTCACTTTTGCCAGTCGCGGCAAAAGTAACCAAAAACGCTCGCCCCTCCATTGGCCCTCGCTGCGCGAGGGTTCCTTCGCTCCGGTCCTGTTTCGAGAGCACGCCGTGACGGGCCATCCATGGCCCAACACGGCTCGCCCGGCCTCCCTGCCGGGCGACTCTCGAAACAGAACCTCCACTCAGCCTGCTGGGAACGGGGCAGGTAGATCAAAAGCAAGATCAAAAGCAGAAGGGTGAATCTGGAAGTTTTTCGGCGACTTCAATGGCCTCTTCGCGGGCAAGCCCTGCTCCTACAGATGGGTGTCGTATACAGCCTCTGTGCACGACGCAAACTTGTAGGAGCCGGGCTTGCCCGCGAAGCTCTTTGCTCTTGCTCTTGCTCTTGCTCTTGCTCTTGCTCTTGCTCTTGCTCTTGCTCTTGCTCTTGCTCTTGCTCTTGCTCTTGCTCTTGCTCTTGCTCTTGCTCTTGCTCTTGCTCTTGCTCTTGTTTTTGATCTTTGGCCCCGTTCCCAGCAGGCCGAATGGAGCCCTCGTGTAGTGGGGAACTCGGCATGGATGCCGAGTTAGCGCCGATGGGCATGGATGCCCATGCGGCGCGACCCACGGAGCGAGGGCGGAATGAGGGAACCCCTCGCGTAGCGAGGGGCCAATGGAGGGGCGAGCGTTTTTGGTTACTTTTTTCGCGTCTGAAAAAAGTAACTCGCCCGTAAGGGGCGAAACCGTTACATCAGTTAAATGAATAAACGGATATGTACCCAGATTGTCTGTTAAACACCACAACTAAACATCAAGACGAAAAAAAAGGTGCCCCCAAAGGTAGCACCTTGATTTTCAGATCACCGCAGTCAAATCAACTGCCAATCATCTTCGAGGCAAGCCAGAACAACCCGGCAGACAGGCCCACCGTCGCCGGCAAAGTCAGCACCCAGGCCAGCAGGATGGTCTTGATCGTGCTGCTCTGCAGCCCGCTCTTATTCGCCAGCATGGTCCCCGCGACACCCGACGACAGAACGTGGGTCGTCGAAACCGGCAGTGCGAATATGTTCGCCAGGCCGATCATCCCGGCCGTGGTGATCTGCGCCGACATGCCCTGGGCATAGGTCATGCCCTGCTTGCCGATCTTCTCGCCAATGGTCTGTACCACGCGTTTCCAGCCCACCATGGTGCCCAGGCCAAGGGCCAGGGCCACGGCCAGGATTACCCAGAAGGGTGCGTATTCGGTGGTCGTGGTCAGGTCCTTGCGCAGTTTCTCCAGGTCCGCCTTCTCACGCGCGTCCAGGCCCGGCAGCTTGCCGACCTTCTTCGCGGTGTCGTCCAGGCAGAGCAGGTAGCGACGCACTTCGATGCGCTTTTCCGGCGCCAGCGAGTGGTAGTCGTTGACCCCCTTGAGGTCATTCAGCAGCGCGGCGATGGTCGGTTCGGTCTGCTGTGGGTTACAGCTGAACTTGCCCGGCAGGTCGTCCTGCATGCTCTTGCCCAGGGCCAGGAACTCGCTCAGGGTGGCGTTGTTGCGCTGGTAGAACTGGCTCAGGTGCAGCGTCGCGTCACGGGTACGCTCGATCTGGTAGGTGGTGGTGCTCAGGTCGAGCACGAACTGCGCCGGCACGATACCGATCAGCACCAGCATGATCAGGCCGATGCCTTTCTGACCGTCGTTGGAGCCGTGCACGAAGCTCACGGCCATGGCCGAAACCACCAGCACCATGCGATTCCAGAACGGTGGATGCTTCTTGTCATCGAGTTTACGGCGCTGCTCCGGGGTCTTGTGCATCTTCGACTGCGGGCGCCACCACTTGAGACCGACCAGGATCAGACCCGCCACCAGCATGCCGGCCAGCGGCGAGAACACCAGCGAGGCACCGATGTCGATCGCCTTCTGCCAGTTGACCCCGTCGCCCAATGGAATGTCGTTGAGCAAGGCATTGGCCAGGCCGACACCGAGGATCGAGCCGATCAGGGTATGGGAACTGGAGGCCGGGATACCGAAATACCAGGTGCCCAGGTTCCAGGTGATGGCCGCGGCCAGCAACGAGAACACCATGGCCAGGCCATGTCCGGTGTTGACGTTGATCAGCAGTTCCACCGGCAGCAGGTGGACGATCGCATAGGCAACGCCGACCCCGCCCAGCAGGACCCCGAAGAAATTGAATACACCGGAGAAGAACACCGCGAGATGAGGCGGCATGGCCTTGGTGTAGATAACTGTCGCCACCGCGTTAGCGGTGTCATGAAAGCCGTTGATGAACTCGAAGCTGAGGACAAAGGCCAGGGCGAGCACCAGGCTCACGAGGACCCAAGCATCCAGTCCGCTGAATAAATCGATCATGTAGGTTTTCTGACCCGGTCATAAGGGGGCGCGATTATGCCAGAAAAGCCCGCTAATCGATGCACTAGCTGCCCATCGGTAACATTCTTCAATGAAAAAAAATGTAGGAAACCCGCAAAACCCAGGCTTTCCGGGGGGATGACAAGCTTCTGATTTCATTGGGAATGTCTGGCAATCACGAGGTTTTGCTGCAAAGCCGACAGGCCGAAACAGCCGTATGAAATTTCTGGGTGAGGACTTGCCTGGCGTCAATCTGCCCGATGGTGGGGCGGGTTCCGGGGCTCGTCGCGGGTAGCGCGAGCCGCTGACGTCCAGGTGCCTGGGAGAATCCGGATAGGATGAGCAGGCAGCAGGGGCAAGTCTCACAGGATTCAGGGGCGAGCCAACTAGGATTCCTGTGGCCTGAGTTCCTGTTCCATTTTTTGCAGTTCCTGGGTAAAGGCCAGGTCCAGGCGGCTGGCTCGTTTTCGCCAGGGTTTGCGTTCTGGTTCGGGTTGCGCGGCGTAGGTGGTGACTTCCCCGCCGTAAACATCCTTGTAACGTTGCTCCTGGCGCTCAAGTTCCGCGCGCAGTTCGTCTTTCGTCACAGTGTTACCTAATTCGATATTGAAAAGTTTTCCATTGCCATGAACACGACCACGGGAATGGATATGCCTCTCGGCTCCAAGCCCAAGCTCCCACAGTCACGACAACACCCAGCGGAATGATTGTCGTTTGGAGAGTATATCGGTCTGTTTGAATAATACTACCGCGAAGAGGGGAAGGCCCGTCAACTTTGTCCGGGGGCTTTGTCGCGTAGGAGTTTTGAACTGTAACTTGAGGACTTGAGCAAGTACTGCCTGTTTCTTGGCGGCGAATTATTGCTGGAAGTTTGTGAGGCGGCTAATGCCCAGGTAATAAAGGTGGTAGGGGGAAGTTGCTATCGGGGGTGTTGCAAAAGAGGAGGGGGGAAGAACGGCCTTACTTCGTGGGTAAGGCCGTGCCGGTGAGTTCCCCGGTGGGTACCTGACCAGTATGCCGGGAATCGCAGAGCGGCAAGGCAACGTTATAAGCCCCGAAACCGCGCTGGTCAATTGCGATTATCGGCCGTGTGTTCGATAATCGCACAATGTAGGGCCCGAACGGCTTGTCTATCGGCTGTCGGCAGCCTGTAATAGCGGCTGACCGTGTGAACAAGGACCTGGAATGAACGATCCACTGCGTACTGCCTTCAATTCCGTCGCGCCGCCTATCGTCGCCTCGCCCGCCAAGCGGATCCAGGCCTTTACCGGTGACCCGGACTTCATGACCTCGCTGGCCCGCGGCCTGGCGGTGGTCCAGGCATTCCAGGAGCGCAAGCGTCACCTGACCATCGCGCAGATCAGCCATCGCACGGAAATTCCCCGGGCGGCCGTACGGCGCTGCCTGCATACCCTGATCAAGCTCGGTTATGCCACCACCGATGGGCGCACCTATTCGCTGCTGCCCAAGGTGCTCACCCTGGGGCACGCCTATCTGTCCTCCACCCCCCTGGCGGTGTCGGCGCAGCCCTACCTGGATCGCATGAGCGAGCAGCTGCACGAGGCTTGCAATATGGCCACCCTCGAGGGCGACGACATCCTTTATATCGCTCGCTCGGCCACCCCGCAGAAGCTGATCTCGGTCGACCTGTCCGTGGGTGGCCGGCTGCCGGCCTACTGCACTTCCATGGGACGGATCCTGTTGGCCGCGCTGGACGATGCGTCGCTGCAGGAGTACCTCGAGCATGCCGACCTGCAAGCCAAGACCAGCCGGACCCTGCACACCCCCGAAGCGTTGCTCGAATGCCTGCAGCAGGTTCGCCGGCAGGGCTGGTGCATTGTCGACCAGGAGCTGGAGCAGGGCCTGCGTTCGATCGCCGTGCCGGTCTACGACGCCTCGGGCCAGGTGCTCGCGGCCCTGAACGTCAGTACCCATGCCGGGAGTGTCAGCCGCAGCGAACTGGAGCAGCGTTTCCTGCCGAACATGCTCGCCGCCAGCCGCGACCTGAGCGCCCAGTTGTTCGCCTGACGAGCGGCTCGCCAGGCGAAGCTGTTCGATAACCGCCCAGTTACGCGTTTATCGAATTGCGCGGTTTGCCGCTGCTGATTAATGTCGCGGCAGCGTCCTGAATTGACGAGCCGGCAAGGCTTGCTCCGGGGCCGCCCCATAATAATGAAGAGGCCAAACCGCCATGAGCATCTCCGCCGATCCCTCTCCCGCGCGCTCGTCGTCCTGACGCGGCACGCCTGATCCAATCCGTTTCATCCCACGTCGCCGGCCCGGTCGGCGCCTGTTCGTCTGCGCGTTTGTGTGGAAATAAAAATAATGAACCAGCCTCAATCCGCTGTCGGTCACTGCCTCGATGTGCAGTCCCTTATCAATAGCCAGCCGCTGTCGAGCTACCAGTGGCGGGTGGTGATCTTGTGTTTCCTGATCGTTTTCCTCGATGGCCTGGACACCGCGGCCATGGGCTTCATCGCCCCGGCGCTGTCCCAGGACTGGGGGATCGACCGTGCCAGCCTCGGCCCGGTCATGAGTGCCGCGCTGATCGGCATGGTCTTCGGCGCGCTGGGTTCCGGCCCGCTGGCGGACCGTTTCGGGCGCAAGGTGGTGCTGGTCGGGGCGGTGCTGCTGTTTGGCGCCTTCAGCCTGGCCTCGGCCTACAGCAGCAATGTCGACCAGTTGCTGGTCCTGCGTTTCCTCACCGGCCTGGGGTTGGGCGCGGGCATGCCCAATGCCACGACGCTGTTGTCGGAGTACACCCCCGAGCGGCACAAGTCGCTGCTGGTCACCAGCATGTTCTGCGGCTTCAACCTGGGCATGGCCGGTGGCGGCTTCATCTCGGCCAAGCTGATCCCGGCCTTCGGCTGGCACAGCCTGTTGCTGATCGGCGGGTTGTTGCCGCTGCTGCTGGCGGCGGTCCTGCTGTTCTGGTTGCCGGAGTCGGCGCGTTTCCTGGTCGTGCGCAACCGGGGGGTGGACAAGGTGCGCAAGACCCTCGCACCGATCGCACCGCAACAGGTTGCCGCGGCGGCGGACTTCAGCGTGCCGGAGCAGAAGACGGTCAAGGCGCGCAATGTGCTGGCGGTGATTTTTTCCGGTACCTACAGCGCCGGCACCCTGCTGCTGTGGCTGACCTACTTCATGGGCCTGGTGATCGTCTACCTGCTGACCAGCTGGTTGCCGACGCTGATGCGTGACAGTGGCGCGAGCCTGGAGCAGGCCGCGTTCATCGGTGCGCTGTTCCAGTTCGGCGGCGTGTTGAGTGCGGTCGGGGTCGGTTGGGCCATGGACCGCTTCAACCCGCACAAGGTGATCGGCACGTTCTACCTGCTGGCCGGGGTCTTCGCCTACGCGGTTGGCCAGAGCCTGGGTCATATCGCATTGCTGGGGACCCTGGTGTTGGCGGCAGGGATGTGTGTGAACGGTGCGCAATCGGCGATGCCTTCGCTGGCTGCGCGCTTCTATCCGACACAGGGGCGGGCCACGGGCGTGTCCTGGATGCTCGGGATCGGTCGTTTCGGGGCGATTCTCGGTGCCTGGATGGGGGCTACGCTGTTGGGTATGGGGTGGAGTTTCGAACAGGTACTGACGGTGCTGGTGGTACCGGCGGCACTGGCGACGGCAGCTGTGTTGATCAAGGGACGAGTCAGCCACGCGGATGCGACCTGAGCCTGGCCGAAAGGGCAGGCCAGCGCGGGCGCGTGGACGCTTGGCCGGAGTTGATAGGTTGCAAACAATTGGTTCGATTATCGAACACATAATCGATTATCGGATTGTTTGCAGGCTGAGCCCAGGCTTAATCTGGCTTCACTCCGGCGCCTGACCTCGCGCCTTTTTCTTCCAAGCTGGCTTGTTGAAACCGGGAGTCTGTATCCATGGCTGAAATCCTTTCGCTGCATGAAGCGGTGAAGCAATTCGTCAACGACGGCGATACCGTCGCGCTCGAAGGCTTCACTCACCTGATTCCGACTGCGGCGGGTCATGAAATCATTCGTCAGGGCAAGAAAGACCTGACGCTGGTGCGGATGACCCCCGACCTGATCTACGACCAGCTGATCGGTGCCGGTTGCGCCCGCAAGCTGGTGTTCTCCTGGGGCGGCAATCCGGGTGTCGGTTCCTTGCACCGCCTGCGCGATGCGGTCGAGAAACAGTGGCCGCACGCCCTGGAAATCGAGGAGCACAGTCACGCCGACCTGGCCAACGCCTACGTCGCCGGCGCTTCCGGCCTGCCGTTCGCGGTGCTGCGCGCCTACGCCGGTTCCGACCTGCCGAAGGTCAACCCGCTGATCAAGAGCGTGACCTGCCCGTTCACCGGTGAAGTACTGGCGGCTGTGCCTTCGGTACGCCCCGATGTCACGGTGATCCACGCACAGAAGGCCGACCGCAAGGGCAACGTCCTGTTGTGGGGCATCCTTGGTGTGCAGAAGGAGGCGGCCCTGGCGGCCAAGCGCTGCATCGTCACCGTCGAGGAGATCGTCGACGACCTGCAGGCCCCGATGAACGCCTGCGTCCTGCCGACCTGGGCGCTGAGTGCGGTTTGCCTGGTACCCGGTGGCGCACACCCGTCCTACGCCCATGGCTACAGTGAGCGCGACAACCGTTTCTACCAGGCCTGGGACCCGATTGCCCGCGACCGCGAAAGCTTCAGCGCCTGGATCGCCGAATACATCCACGGCACGGCGGACTTCGCCGAGTTCCGGGCCAAGCTGGCCCACGCCTCGGAGGCAAAATAATGACCTACACCACCCATGAGATGATGACCGTTGCCGCCGCCCGCCGTCTGAAGAACGGTTCGGTCTGTTTCGTCGGCATCGGCCTGCCGTCCAAGGCGGCCAACCTGGCGCGCCTGACGTCCTCGCCGGACGTGGTGCTGATCTACGAATCCGGTCCGATCGGTGCCAAGCCGAGCGTGTTGCCGTTGTCCATCGGTGACGGTGAGCTGGCGGAAACCGCCGACACGGTGGTGCCGACTGGCGAAATCTTCCGCTACTGGCTGCAGGGCGGGCGTATCGACGTCGGTTTCCTCGGTGCGGCCCAGGTCGACCGCTTCGGCAATATCAACACCACGGTGGTGGGTGACTACTTCTCGCCGAAGGTCCGCCTGCCAGGTGCTGGCGGTGCTCCCGAGATCGCCGGTTCGGCGAAGAGCGTGCTGATCATCCTCAAGCAGTCGGCGCGTTCCTTCGTCGACAAGCTGGACTTCATCACCTCGGTCGGCCACGGCGAAGGCGGCGATTCCCGCCAGCGTCTCGGCCTGCCCGGTGCCGGCCCGGTGGGCATCATCACCGACCTGTGCATCATGGAGCCGGAAGCCGGCACCCATGAGTTCGTCGTCACCTCCCTGCACCCGGGCGTGACCCGCGAGCAGGTGGTGGCTGCCACCGGCTGGGCGGTCCGCTTCGCCGAGCAGGTTGCCAGCACCGCCGAACCGACCGACGTCGAACTCGTCGCCTTGCGCGACCTTGAGGCGCGCACCGCCGCAGCCCATGGCCAAGCCCCGGGAGAAGCCTGATGCGCGAAGTCTTTATCTGTGATGCCGTGCGCACCCCCATCGGCCGTTTCGGCGGTGGCCTGGCCGGCGTGCGTGCCGATGACCTCGCTGCGGTGCCGATCATGGCGCTGCTGGAGCGCAACCCGTCGGTTAACTGGAGTGAGGTCGACGAGGTGTTCCTCGGCTGCGCCAACCAGGCCGGCGAGGACAACCGCAACGTCGCGCGCATGGCGCTGCTGCTCGCCGGCCTGCCGGACAGCGTGCCGGGCGTGACCCTCAACCGTCTCTGTGCTTCGGGCATGGAAGCGATCGGCAATGCCTTCCGCGCCATCGCCAGTGGCGAGATGGAGCTGGCGATCGCCGGCGGCGTCGAGTCGATGTCCCGCGCCCCGTTCGTCATGGGCAAGGCCGATGCGGCGTTCTCGCGCAACATGAAGCTGGAAGACACCACCATCGGCTGGCGCTTCATCAACCCGTTGATGAAGGCCCAGTACGGGGTCGATGCGATGCCGCAGACGGCCGACAACGTCGCCGACGACTACCAGGTCTCCCGTGCCGATCAGGATGCGTTTGCCCTGCGCAGCCAGCAGCGTACCGCCGCCGCCCAGGCCGCCGGTTTCTTCGCCGAGGAAATCGTGCCGGTGCGTATCGCCCACAAGAAGGGCGAGACCGTGGTCGAGCAGGATGAACATCCGCGCGCCGATACGTCGCTGGAGGCCCTGGCGAAACTCAAGCCGGTCAACGGCCCCGACAAGACCGTGACCGCCGGCAATGCTTCCGGTGTCAACGATGGTGCGGCGGCGTTGATCCTGGCTTCCGCCGAGGCGGTGAAGAAGCATGGCCTGACGCCACGGGCGCGGGTACTCGGCATGGCCAGTGCCGGCGTGGCCCCCAGGGTCATGGGCATCGGCCCGGTGCCGGCGGTGCGCAAGCTGACCGAACGGCTCGGCCTGGCGGTCAGCGACTTCGACGTGATCGAGCTGAACGAGGCCTTCGCCAGCCAGGGCCTGGCGGTGTTGCGTGAACTGGGAATCGCCGACGATGCGCCCCAGGTCAACCCGAATGGTGGCGCGATTGCCCTCGGCCACCCCCTGGGCATGAGCGGTGCGCGCCTGGTACTGACCGCCTTGCATCAGTTGGAAAGGACCGGCGGCCGCAAGGGCCTGGCGACCATGTGCGTCGGCGTCGGCCAGGGCCTGGCCCTGGCGATCGAGCGGGTCTGAGCCGTCCTGTGGGACACGGCCGGGCGGCGTTCCGCTGGCGGGTGATCGATACGTCGCGGTGCACCGGAAGGACGGCGCCGTGTTGATCACCTGGCAAGCCGCTTCCCACCCAGGTCTGCTGTGCTGGGGAACAGGTCTGTTGCAAAGTATGTCTAGACTGCAACTATCCCTCTACGAGTGAGTGAACATGACAACAACAACGACGCCGTACACCGGTGAGGAACGCAGCAAAAGGATCTTTGCAATCGTCGGTGCCTCTTCCGGCAACCTGGTCGAATGGTTCGACTTCTATGTCTATGCCTTCTGTGCCATCTATTTCGCCCCTGCCTTTTTCCCTTCCGATGACCCGACGGTCCAGTTGCTGAACACCGCCGGTGTCTTCGCTGCCGGCTTCCTGATGCGTCCCATCGGCGGCTGGCTGTTCGGCCGGGTGGCCGACAAGCACGGGCGCAAGAACTCGATGATGATCTCGGTGCTGATGATGTGCGGCGGCTCCCTGGTCATCGCCTTCCTGCCGACCTACGCCAGCATCGGTGCCTGGGCGCCGGCGCTGCTGCTGGTGGCGCGGCTGTTCCAGGGACTGTCGGTAGGCGGCGAGTACGGCACCACCGCTACCTACATGAGTGAAGTGGCATTGCGCGGACAGCGCGGCTTCTTCGCTTCGTTCCAGTACGTGACACTGATCGGCGGCCAGTTGCTGGCCGTGCTGGTGGTGGTGATCCTGCAGCAGTTCCTCACTGAGCCCGAGCTCAAGGCCTGGGGCTGGCGTATCCCGTTCGTGGTCGGCGCCATCGCCGCGCTGATCTCGTTGCTGCTGCGCCGCTCGCTGAAGGAAACCACCAGCCGGGAAACCCGCGAGGACAAGGATGCCGGCAGCATCCGGGCACTGTTGCGTGACCACAAGGCAGCGTTCATCACCGTGCTCGGCTACACCGCCGGCGGCTCGCTGATCTTCTACACCTTCACCACCTACATGCAGAAGTACCTGGTGAACACCGCCGGCATGAGCGCCAAGACCGCGAGCTTCGTGATGACCGGCGCGCTGTTCCTGTACATGTGCCTGCAGCCGGTGTTCGGCATGCTCTCGGACAGGATCGGCCGGCGCAACTCGATGCTCTGGTTCGGTGCCCTGGGTGCACTGTGCACGGTGCCGATCCTGCTGGCCCTGAAGACCGTCACCAGCCCGTTCCTGGCCTTCGTACTCATCAGCCTGGCCCTGGCGATCGTCAGCTTCTACACCTCGATCAGCGGCCTGGTCAAAGCCGAAATGTTCCCGGTGCAGGTGCGGGCGCTTGGCGTGGGCCTGGCCTACGCGGTGGCCAACGCGGTGTTCGGCGGCTCGGCGGAGTTCGTGGCGCTGAACCTCAAGAACGCTGGCATGGAAAACGTCTTCTACTGGTACGTGACGGCCATGATGGTGGTCGCCTTCCTGTTCAGCCTGCGCCTGCCGAAACAGGCGGCGTATCTGCATCACGATCATTGATCGATCTGCGCGCCCTTGATGGGCGCGCCTTTACCAGGGATTTCCCATGCAACGACCGAGCAATCAACTGTTCGATGCCTATTTTTTCGCCCGCGACATGGCCCAGGTCTTTTCCGACGAGGGCAGGGTCCAGGCGATGCTCGACTTCGAAGCGGCGCTGGCGCGCGCGCAGGCGCGGGTCGGGTTGATTCCCCAGGCGGCCGTCGCGCCGATCGCCGCGGCGTGCCAGGCCGGGCTCTATGATTTCGGCGCACTGGGCGAAGCGATCGCCACGGCCGGCAATTCGGCGATCCCGCTGGTCAAGGCACTGGGCAGACAGATCGCCGCGACCGATGCCGGTGCCGAGCGTTATGTGCATCTTGGCGCCACCAGCCAGGACGTCATGGATTCCGGCCTGGTGCTGCAGTTGCGCAGTGCCTGGCAACTGATCGATGTCGACCTGCAGCGCCTGGGCGATATCCTCGCGACCCAGGCCAAGCGCCATGCGGGCACGCCGCTGGCCGGGCGGACCTGGTTGCAGCAGGCGACGCCGGTCACCCTTGGCATGAAGATCGCCGGCTGGCTGGGGGCGATCACCCGCCATCGCCAGCGCCTGCGTGAACTGCAACCGCGGCTGTTGTGCCTGCAGTTCGGTGGGGCCTCGGGCACCCTGGCGGCCCTCGGCGAGCAGGCCATGCCGGTGGCCGAGGCCCTGGCCGAGGAGCTGCGACTCGGTCTTGCCGAACAACCCTGGCACACCCATCGTGATCGACTGGTGGAGTTCGGTGCCGTACTCGGCCTGATCGCCGGCAGCCTGGGCAAACTGGGGCGCGATATCAGCCTGCTGATGCAGACCGAGGCCGCAGAGGTGTTCGAACCCTCGGCACCGGGCAAGGGGGGCTCCTCGACCATGCCGCACAAGCGCAACCCCGTGGGCGCCGCGGTGCTGATCGGCACCGCGACCCGGGTACCGGGCCTGCTCTCGACCCTGTTCAGTGCCATGCCCCAGGAGCATGAGCGCAGCCTCGGCCTGTGGCACGCCGAATGGGAAACCTTGCCGGAGATCTGCCGATTGGTCTCGGGGGCCCTGCAGCAGGCGTTGATCGTTGCCGAAGGTCTGGAGGTCGATCCGGCGCGAATGCTGAGCAACCTCGACCTGACCCGTGGCCTGTTGCTGGCGGAGGCGGTCAGTATTGTCCTCGCCCAACGCCTGGGCCGCGATACCGCCCACCATCTGCTCGAACAGTGCTGCCAGCGCGCAGTGGCCGAGCAGCGCCACCTGCGGGCGGTGCTAGGCGACGAACCACAAGTGACCGCGCAACTGTCCGCGGACGAACTGGACCACCTGCTCGACCCGGCCCACTACCTGGGCCAGGCCCGTACCTGGGTCGAGCGTGCGGTGGCCGAGCACCTGGCTTTTACCTGAAGGAGATTGTCGTGGCTTTTGTACAACTGGCTGAAGGCGAACTGCACTACCGTCTCGACGGTCCGGAGGACGCGCCGGTGCTGGTGCTCTCCAACTCCCTGGGCACGGATCTCGGTATGTGGGATACCCAGGTTCCGGCGTTCAGCGAACACTTCCGGGTGCTGCGCTACGACACCCGCGGTCACGGCCGTTCGCTGGTGACCGATGGCCCCTACAGCATCGAGCAACTGGGCCAGGACGTACTGGCCCTGCTCGACGCGCTGGATATCGAACGTGCGCATTTCTGCGGGCTGTCCATGGGGGGCCTGATCGGCCAGTGGCTGGGCATCCATGCCGGCCAACGCCTGGACAAGCTGGTGGTGTGCAACACGGCGGCGAAGATCGGCGACCCGGCGATGTGGAACCCACGCATCGAAACGGTATTGCGTGACGGCACGGCGGCCATGGCCGCGCTGCGTGACGGGGCGATCGCCCGCTGGTTCACCCCGGAGTTTTCCGCGGCGCAACCGCAGCAGGTCAAGCCGATCACCGACATGCTCGCCGCCACCTCGCCGTCAGGCTATGCGGCCAACTGCGCGGCCGTGCGCGATGCCGACTTCCGCGAGCAGCTGGACAGGATCCGCGCTCCGTTGCTGGTGATCGCCGGCAGCGAGGATGCGGTGACGCCGCCCAGCGGCAGTCTGTTCATCCAGCGACACGTCAAGGGCGCCGAGTACGCCGAATTCCATGCCGCCCACCTGTCGAACGTACAGGCCGGCGATGCCTTCAGCCAGCGCGTGCTGGACTTCCTGCTGGACCGGATTTGAGGAGAGTGTCCGTGGACGAGAAACAACGTTATGCCGAGGGGATGCAGGTGCGGCGTGCCGTGCTCGGGGATGCCCATGTCGACCGCAGCCTGAACAACCTGACCGAGTTCAACTCGGAGTTCCAGGAGATGATCACCCGCCATGCCTGGGGTGATATCTGGACTCGCCCGGGGTTGCCCCGGCACACGCGCAGCCTGATCACCATCGCCATGCTGATCGGGATGAACCGCAACGAGGAGCTCAAGTTGCACCTGCGGGCCGCGGCCAACAACGGCGTAACCCGCGAAGAGATCAAGGAAGTGCTGATGCAGAGCGCCATCTATTGCGGTATCCCGGCCGCCAATGCGACCTTCCACCTGGCCGAGTCGGTATGGGACGAGCTGGGCGTGGAGTCGCGCCAGTAGGCTTTTGGGCGAGCGCTCCCTCCCTGGGGGCGCACCCTCGTTGCGGGCCCGTTCTCATTTGCCTGAAAAAATCGCCTGCTTCGGAACACTTTGCCCTTGCGCTAATCTGACAGAAACGATGGCCCCTCAGGCGTAACGGCGGAGGGCAGGGAGGTCGCGCCATTCTGTCGGTAAGATGCGCACTCAAGTTTCCATTCCGTTCTGCATGACGATGGCTTGAATACATCTTGGTTCTGCAATTGTTGTGACCTGGACCAGGCCAACCTCATGAAATCGCTTTTGACCTCGCTCCTGGTGCTCGCGCTCGCCACCAGCCTGGCGGCCTGTATCGGCCCGCCGCTGCCCTTGAGTCCGAGCACCGAACAGGCCCTGCGCACGCAGCCGCCGATTCGCTTCCTGCTGACCTTCGATGATGGCCCCAGCGCGTCGAGTTTCTACAATCCGACCGCCTCGGTGCTCGATGACCTGGCCCGCAACCCGATCCAGCCGGGCATCAAGGCACTGTTCTTCGTCCAGACCGGCGCCCCGCGGGCCGGCAACAGTGATATCGGCCGGGCGCTGATGCGGCGAGAACATGCCGAGGGGCATATCCTCGGTTTCCATACCGCGGGCCACTGGCACACCAATCATCGCTCGTTGGACCCGCAGGAACTGGAGCAGTCGCTGAACGATGGCAGTGCCGCCATCGCGGCGATCACCGGTGCGCCGCCGACCCTCCTGCGCCCGCCATTCTGGAACTACGACAAGCGCACCTTCGCCGCCTACCAGCGGCATGGCCTGCATGTGCTGCTGACCGACCTCAGTGCCAACGACGGCAAGGTCTGGGGGATCACCGCGAGCCCGCAACGCCGGGCCAACCTGCTCAAGCACCTGGCCGAAGTCCGCGAGCAGATCGCCCGGGGCGAGATGCCGGTGGTCGACGGGGTGATTCCGGTGGTGGTGACCTTTCACGACCTCAACCGCTACACCGCCCGGCACTTGCAGGAGTACCTGCAGATCCTGATGGATTGCGCGCGGGAGACCGGCGTGCGAACGGCCGAACAGCCGTTCTACACCGACCGTTCGGCCCTGCTGCGTGCCGTACTGGCCCGCACGGTGCCGAGCAGTTCCACGCCGGTGCACCTGCCCGGTTTCTGGGATTGGTGGTGGGACCGCGATTCGCATTGACTAGGCCTGATTGCGATGGCGTTTGATCGTTCCCACGCTCCGCGTGGGAACGCCTCTCTGGACGCTCGGCGTCCGCTCTTGCGACGCGTAGCGTCACGGGCTGCATTCCCACGCGGAGCGTGGGAACGATCAATCTACAGGAGGGAGATCGGGTAGCTGATGATCAGGCGGTTTTCGTCGAACTCGTTGGTGCTGAAGTCCCGGCGCATGCTCGAGTTACGCCAGCGCAGGCTCAGGTCGCGCAAGGTGCCGCTCTGGATGGTGTAGGCCAGTTCCGACTCGCGACCCCATTCCTTGCCGTCGGTGATCGTGCCGACATGCACGTTGCTGCCGCTGATGTAGCGGTTCATCAGGGTCAGCCCCGGAATCCCCAGCGCGGCGAAGTTGTAGTCATGGCGCAACTGCCAGGATTTTTCCTGGGCGTTGTCATAGCTGCTGTTGTAGCTGTCGTTGGCCAGGGTGCCGCCGCTGGTGCCGTTGACCCGCATCCAGGCGCTGTCGCCGGTGAGTTTCTGCAGGCCGACATAGAAGGTGTTGCCGCCGTACCTGGCCGAGAACATCCCCGACCAGGTGCGGTTTTCCAGGTCGCCGGCCAGTGCCTTGCCATCTTCCTTGCCGTAGAAGAACCCGAGGTTGGCGCCCAGGGTCCAGTCACCCAGTGGCTGGCTGTGCACCAGGTTGACGTACTGCTGGCGGTAGATGTCCTTCAGTTGCGCGTTCCAGAGGCCAATCAGGGTGCGCTTGTCGTTGAAGGTGTACTCGCCACCGGCGAAGTTGAAGCGGTCGGAGGTGAAGGCGGTTTTCCCCTGCATGTACATGTCGGTCATGCTTGAGTCGTTGCGCGGGCTGTTCTTCTGGAACTGGCCGCCGTACAGGGTCAGGCCGTCGATTTCCTTCGAGGTGACCTGGCCACCGCGGAAGGTCTGCGGCAGCGAGCGGCCGTCATCGGAACGCAGGATCGGCAGCACCGGCATCCATTCGCCGACCTTCAGCTCGGTCTTGGAGATGCGGGCCTTGAACGCCACGTCCAGGCGACCGAAGTTGTCGGCCGGGCGCCCGTCATGGTCCAGCGGCAGCAGTTGCGTGCCGCCGGTGCCCTTGCCGCCATCGAGTTTCTGGGAAAAGGTGCCGAGCACATCGACGCCAAAGCCGACGGTGCCCTGGGTGAAACCGGACCTGGCATCGAGGATGAAGTTCTGCGTCCATTCCTCGGCCTTGCCTTGGGGGTAGGCCGGGTTGGTGAAGTTGCGGTTGATGTAGAAGTTTCGCAGGTTCAGGTTGGCCTGGGCGTCTTCCACAAAGCCATGTTCCTCGGCCATGGCCGGCAGGGCCGCACCGGCGATGGCGAGGGTCAGCAGGGCACGGGAGGGACGGTTGCTCTTGTTCAGTGGCTTCATGGATCGGTCTCTCTAATTGTTAGGGGTGAGGCAGGGCACAGCCGCAACATGAGGGTTGCAGACGAGGGTGTGTTGTCGGGGCGAGCGTGCGGCGGTGATCAGCCGCTGAGGGCAGGGCGTCGGGGCATGGCGGATGAACCTGTTGTTATTGGTATGGGTCGATGCGCAAGCATGGTGCGGTGGATCGAAGCGCGTATTCAATTGCGGTTTGACGGTTCCGGGCGATTACCGAACGGAACAGTGCGGGCATGAAAAAACCCGCCGAAGGCGGGTTTTTTGTGCAGCACGAACGACGTCAGCCTTTCGGTGGCGTGTCGTCGACCGGGCGGGCCTGGCCGGTCTGCTCGTTCCAGCCACCGCCGAGGGCCTTGTACAGGTTGACCTCGCTGGTGAGCTGCGACAGGCGATCGCTGATCAGCGACTGCTGGGCGCTGAACAACGAGCGCTGGGCATCGAGGAAGGTCAGGTTGCTGTCGACACCGATGCGGTAGCGACGCTCGGCCAGGCGGTAGTAGTCCTGGTTGGCGGCGACCAGGTCGCGCTGGGCCTGCAACTGCTCATTGAAGGTCTGGCGTGCGGCCAGGCCATCGGACACTTCCTTGAAGCCGGTCTGGATCGCCTTCTCGTAGTTGGCGACGCTGATGTCCTTCTGGATCTTGGAATAGTCCAGGCTGGCCCTCAGGCTGCCGGCGTTGAAGATCGGGATGCTGATCTTCGGCGAGAACAGCCAGGTGCCCGAACCGCCCTTGAACAGACCGCCCATGTCCGGGCTCAGGGTACCGGCATTGGCGGTCAGGCTGATGCTCGGGAAGAACGCTGCGCGCGCCGCCCCGATGTTGGCGTTGGCCGCCATCAGCTGGTGCTCGGCACTGAGGATGTCCGGACGCCGCTGCAGCAGTTCCGAAGGCAGGCCAGCCGGCAGGTCGCTGAGCAGCTTGGCCGACAATGGCTGGGCCGCTGGCAGGTTCGCCGGAATGCCGGTGCCCAGCAGTTGGGTCAGGCTGTTCTGGTCTTCGGCGACCTGGCGAGTGAACTGCGCCAGCTTGACGCGTGCACCTTCAACCGAAGTCCGCGACTGGCTCAGGTCCAGGGCCGAGGCCACGCCGACTTCGTTGCTGCGCGAGGTCAACCGGTAGCTTTCCTCGTAGGCTGCCAGGGTTTCCTGGGTCAGCTTGAGCAGTTCCTTGTCGGCCTGCCAGGTCAGGTAGGCGTTGGCGACACTGGCCACCAGGCTGATCTGCGTGGTGCGGCGCGCCTCTTCGCTGGCGAAGTAGGTCTGCAGCGCCTGCTCGCTCAGGCTGCGGATGCGGCCGAACAGGTCCAGTTCATAGGAGCTGACCCCGAGGGTTGCCGAGTACTGGCTGTTGATCGCCGCCTTGCCGGTGGTCGAAGCGTCGGCCGGGACCCGTTGGCGGCTGCCGCTGCCGTCGGCAGTGACGGCCGGGAACAGGTTGGCGCGCTGGATCTGGTACTGGGCACGGTAGGCTTCGATGTTCAGTGCCGCGACCCGCAGGTCGCGGTTGTTTTCCAGGGCCACCTGGATCAACTGCTGCAGCGCCGGGTCGTTGAAGAACTGGCGCCAGCCCTGCTCGGCCGCGGCGACGTTCGCCGCCTGGGCCGGCGAGTAGGCCGGCCCTTGCGGGTACTGCGCCGCTACCGGCGCTTCGGGGCGCTGGTAGTCGGGGATCAGCGAGCAGCCGCTGAGCACGAAGGCCGCGACCGCTACAGAGAGAAGGGACTTGCTCATTGGCCAGCCTCATGGTGTGGAGTTTCAGGGGTTGCGGGTTTCGCGTGCTTCTTCTCGCCGCCAATCGCCGAGACGGCCACGAAGAATAACGGAACCCAGAAAATCGCCAAGATGGTTGCGCTGATCATACCGCCAACCACCACGGTACCGATGGCGTGCTGACTGCCGGAGCCGGCGCCGGTGGAGATTGCCAGCGGAACCACGCCGAGGATGAACGCCAGCGAGGTCATGATGATCGGACGCAGACGCATGCGGCAGGCCTCGATCGCCGCATCGCGCAGGCTCTTGCCGTGTTCGTGCAGTTCCTTGGCGAATTCCACGATCAGGATGGCGTTCTTCGCCGCCAGGCCGATGGTGGTCAACAGGCCCACGAGGAAGTACACGTCGTTGGACAGGCCACGCAGGGTGGTCGCCAGCAGTGCACCGATGATCCCCAGCGGCACGACCAGTACCACCGCGATCGGGATCGACCAGCTTTCGTACAGCGCCGCCAGGCACAGGAACACCATCAGCAGCGAGAGGGCGAACAGCGCCGGCGCCTGGGAGCCGGACAGGCGTTCTTCATACGACAGGCCGGTCCAGGAAATACCGACACCCGCCGGCAGCTTCTTGGCCAGGGCCTCGACTTCCGCCATGGCCTCACCGGTGGTGTGGCCTGGAGCCGGGGCACCGAGGATCTCCATCGCTTCGACGCCGTTGTAGCGTGCGAGCTTCGGCGAACCGTAGACCCACTCGCCCTTGGCGAACGCCGAGAACGGAACCATGGTGCCGCTGCTGCTGCGCACGTACCACTTCTGCAGGTCTTCCGGGCTCATCCGCGCGGCGGACTTGCCCTGGATGTAGACCTTCTTCACCCGGCCGCGGTCGATGAAGTCGTTGACATAACTACCGCCCAACGCAATCGACAGGCTGTTGTTGATGTCCGACAGGCTCACGCCCAGCGCGCTTGCACGCTCATCGTCGATGCTCAGCTGGTATTGCGGTTCATCGTTCAGGCCGTTGGGGCGGACCGCCGCCAGGACCTTGCTCTGTGCCGCCATGCCGAGGAACTGGTTGCGCGCTTCCATCAGCTTCTCGTGGCCGATACCGGCACGGTCCTGCAGGTACACGTCGAAACCGGTGGCGTTACCCAGTTCCAGTACTGCCGGTGGAGCGAAGGCGAACACCATCGCGTCACGGAAGCTGAAGAAGTGCGCCTGGGCCCGTTCGGCCAGCTTGAACACGCTGTTGTCGGCGTTACGCTGGTCCCATGGCTTGAGCATGATGAAGGCCATGCCCGAGCTCTGGCCACGACCGGCGAAGTTGAAGCCGGTCACGGTGAACACCGAGTTCACGGCTGCCGATTCGTCCTTGAGCAGGTAGGCGCGCATCTTGTCGACCACCGCCTGGGTCCGCTCGGCACTGGAGCCGGCCGGGGTCTGGACCTGGGCGAAGAGTACGCCCTGGTCTTCCTCGGGCAGGAACGAGCTGGGGATACGGGCGAACAGCCAGATCATGCCGACCACGATCAGCGCATAGGCCAACAGGTACGGCAGCTTGTGCGCCAGGATATTGCCGACGCTGCTTTCGTAGGCGCGGACGCTGCGATCGAAGTTGCGGTTGAACCAGCCGAAGAACCCACGTTTCGGCGTGCCGTGCTCGCCATGGGGAATGGCCTTGAGCATGGTGGCGCACAGCGCCGGGGTGAAGATCAGCGCCACCAGCACCGACAGGCCCATGGCCGAGACAATGGTGATGGAGAACTGGCGGTAGATCACACCGGTGGAGCCGCCGAAGAACGCCATCGGCAACAGTACCGCCGAGAGCACCATGGCGATACCGACCAGGGCGCCCTGGATCTGGCTCATGGACTTCTTGGTCGCTTCCTTGGGCGACAGGCCTTCCTCGCTCATGACCCGTTCGACGTTCTCCACCACGACGATGGCGTCGTCCACCAGCAGGCCGATGGCCAGGACCATGCCGAACATGGTCAGGGTGTTGATGCTGAAGCCGGCCGCCGCGAGGATGCCGAAGGTACCCAGCAGTACCACCGGTACGGTCATGGTGGTGATGATGGTGGCGCGGAAGTTCTGCAGGAACAGGAACATCACCAGGAACACCAGCACGATCGCTTCCATCAGGGTTTCAACCACACCCTTGATCGACTCGGTCACCACCGGGGTGGTGTCGTACGGGAATACCACCTGCATGCCAGGCGGGAAGAACGGCTGCAGGTCGTTGATGGTCTTGCGCAGTGCCTTGGCGGTGTCCAGGGCGTTCGCGCCGTTGGCCAGCTTGACCGCCAGGCCCGAGGCCGGGTTGCCGTTGTACTGGGCCGCGATGCTGTAGTTCTCACCCCCCAGGCCGACGTCGGCGACATCGCCCAGGCGCACCTGCGAGCCGTCCTTGTTGACCTTGAGCAGGATGTTCTTGAACTGCTCGGCGGTCTGCAGGCGGGTCTTGCCGATGATGGTGGCGTTCAGTTGCTGGCCAGGCAAGGCCGGCAGGCCACCCAACTGGCCGGAGGACACCTGGACGTTCTGTGCGGCCACGGCGGTCTTCACGTCCACCGGGGTCAGCTGGTAGTTGTTCAGCTTGGCCGGGTCGAGCCAGATCCGCATCGCGTACTGGGCACCGAACACCTGGAAGTCACCGACACCCGCGGTCCGCGAGATCGGGTCCTGCATGTTGGAGACGATGTAGTTCGACAGGTCGTCCTTGGTCATGCTGCCGTCGGTCGACACCACGCCGATCACCATCAGGAAGTTCTTCACCGCCTTGGTGACGCGGATACCCTGCTGTTGCACTTCCTGCGGCAGCAGGGGAGTCGCCAGGTTCAGCTTGTTCTGGACCTGGACCTGGGCGGTGTCGGAACTGGTGCCCTGCTCGAAGGTGGCGGTGATGGTCATGCTGCCGTCGGAGTTACTTTCCGACGAGACATAACGCAGGTTGTCGATACCGTTGAGCTGCTGTTCGATCACCTGGACCACGGTGTCCTGCACGGTCTGCGCCGAGGCACCCGGGTAGGTCACGGAAATGGCGATGGCCGGTGGCGCGATTGCCGGGTACTGGTTGATCGGCAACTTGAGGATCGAGAGCGCGCCGACCAGCATGATCACCAGGGCGATCACCCAGGCGAAGATCGGGCGGTCGATAAAGAATTTCGACATGGTTTACTCCCCTTTGCTGCCTGCGGCTTTGTCGGTTGCCGGGGCAGGGGCCGGGTTGGCGGTTTTGACGTTGGTGGCTTCGCTGGCCTTGACCTCGACGCCTGGACGCACGAACTGCAGGCCTTCGGTGATCACGCGATCGCCCGACTTCAGGCCGTCCTCGACCAGCCACTGGCTGCCCTGGGTACGGCTGGCCTTGAGCTGGCGCAGTTCGACCTTGTTGTCCGGGCCGACGACCAGGGCGGTCGGAGTACCCTTGAGGTCACGGGTCACGCCTTGCTGCGGTACGAGGATCGCCGCGCTGTTGACGCCGGACTGCAACTGGGCATGGACGAACATGCCAGGCAGCAGCGAGTGGTCAGGGTTCGGGAACACCGCGCGCAGGGTCACGGAACCGGTGGTTTCATCCACGGTGACTTCCGAGAATTCCAGCTTGCCCGACTGGGCGTAGGTGCTGCCGTCTTCCAGGGTCAGCTTGACCATGGCCGCGTTGTCGCCGGCCTTCTGCAGGCGGCCGCTTTCCAGCTCGCGACGCAGCTTCAGCAGGTCGGCGGTGGATTGCGTGATATCGACGTAGATCGGGTCCAGCTGGGTGATCGTCGCCATGGCATCGGCCTGGCCGGTGCTGACCAGCGCGCCCTCGGTCACCGAGGAACGGCCGATACGGCCGGACAGCGGCGCGAGGACCTTGGTGTAGCGTACGTTGATCTGGGCGCTTTGCAGGGCCGCTTCCGATTGCAGGCGGTTGGCGACGGCGGTGTCGTATTCCTGACGGCTGACAGCCTGCTCGTTCACCAGTTGCTTGTAGCGGTCGGCGATCGACTTGGTCGATTGCAGGTTGGCCTCGGCGCTTTTCAGGGTCGCTTCATAGACCGATGGGTCGATCTGATAGAGCTGCTGGCCGGCCTTGACGTCGCCGCCTTCCTTGAACAGGCGCTTGAGGATGATGCCATTGACCTGTGGCCGGACCTCGGCGATGCGATAGGCCGTGGTGCGCCCTGGCAGCTCGGAGGTCAGGGTGAACGGTTGGGCTTGCAGGGTCACGACGCCGACCTGAGGGGCGGGGGCGGCCGCGGGCGCGGCCTCTTCCTTTTTATTGCATCCGCTGAGCAGCGATGCCAGGGCGACGGCGGTGACCAGAGCGGTAACAGCTGGCTTGAGTTGCATGAAGATCCTCGGGTCAGGCGCGCGTGAAGCGCACAAGAAGGGTGGAAGGGTATGAAGGGTGATCCGGCTGGATAAATAGGGTGCTAATGAATATACTTACATTCACGGTTGTTTGTAAAGGCTTGAACTTTTGCCCAAAGTCGTTACAAAGCATGGAATTCATCTCGGGAAAAGGCACAAAAATCGCCGCCCGTCGTTAAGCCCGGATTAAGCCCAGGGGGAGTCCGCGGCACCCTGATCGAGGTTTTACTGCCATGGTTCGTCGTACCAAAGAAGAAGCTCAGGAAACCCGCAGGCAGATACTCGAGGCGGCCGAAAAGGCCTTCTACGAGCGCGGCGTGGCGCGCACCACCCTGGCCGATATCGCGACCCTGGCGGGTGTCACCCGCGGTGCCATCTACTGGCATTTCAGCAACAAGGCCGACCTGGTGCAGGCGATGCTCGATTCGCTGCGCGAGCCGCTGGACGACATGGCCAAGGCCAGCGAGGACCAGGACGAGCCCGACCCGTTGGGCTGCATGCGTCAGTTGCTGATTCATTTGTTTCAGCAGATTGCTCTTGACCCGAAAGTTCGGCGCATTAATGAAATTTTGTTTCATAAGTGCGAGTTCACCGATGAAATGTGTGACCTGCGCCGCCAGCGCCGTGCCGTCAGCCTGGACTGCAACGCGCACATCGAACTGGCCTTGCGTAATGCGGTGAACCGAGGGCAGCTTCCCGAGACTCTCGATACGGCCCGCGCCGCCATCAGTCTCCATGCCTGGATCGATGGCGTTCTCTATCAATGGCTGTTGGCGCCGGACAGCTTCGACCTGAACAAGGATGCCGAGCGCTGGGTCGATACCGGGCTGGACATGCTGCGCTTGAGCCCCAGCCTGCGCAATTGAGTCAAAATGCGTAATTGAGTCTAGTTGTGTCAATATTCCCTGCCAGTCACATCGGCCTGGCGGTGCGTGCCTCGACAGCGGGCAACATTTATATACCTGTACGGCGCATCTTGGTAGTTAGTGTGCTAAGTATTTTGTAGTGAATTTGTTGCGAGCCTGTGAATGAATGTACCCAACCTGCTGCACAAGGGCGCCGAGCAGCCGCTCAAGGGCATTGCACTGATCTGTGGGGCGGTACTGCTGTTCGCCAGCCACGATGCGTTGTCCAAGTACCTTTCCGGGTTCTATCCGATCGTGATGGTGGTCTGGGCCCGTTACGTGGTCCATACCTTGCTGATGCTGGTGGTGTTCGTGCCTCGCAGCGGCTTCTCCGCGGTGGTCCGCACCCGGCGTCCGGGGCTGCAACTGTTGCGTGCGCTGTGCCTGATCGGTACCAGCCTGTTTTTCACCACCGGCCTGCGCTACATCCCCCTGGCGGAAGCCACCTCGGTCAACTTCCTGGCGCCGCTATTGGTGACGGCCCTGTCGGTTCCGCTGCTGGGCGAGCGAGTGAGCCGTGGCCAGTGGGCGGCGGTCATTGCCGGTTTCGTCGGGGTGCTGATCATCATTCGCCCGGGCAGTGCGCTGTTCACCCCGGCGATCCTGCTGCCGCTCTGCTCGGCGTTGTGCTTCGGTTTCTACCAATTGCTGACCCGCATGCTCAGTGGCGTCGACAGCCCGACCACCAGCAACTTCCTCACCGGCATCCTCAACAGCCTGATCATGACCGCGATGCTGCCGTTCTTCTGGAGCGCGCCGACCCTGGTCCATGGGCTGTTCATGATCGGCCTGGGCACCTGCGGCATGCTCGGCCACCTGCTGCTGACCCAGGCGTTCCGGCATGCGCCACCGGCGATGCTGGCGCCGTTCAGCTACGGGCAGATTCTTTTCGCCGGCATGTATGGCTACCTGGTCTTCGACCACATGCCGGACATGTTTGCGGTGATCGGCATTGCCGTAATCTGCCTGAGCGGACTGCTGGTGGCCTGGGGGCAGCGCAGGCGCGCTTGACCCCAGGGGCGGCCGTCAGCCGTTGCGATTGCCGCTGAGGAACGCGGCGAGTGATGATTGCCAGCCGCCGTTGCGCATCATCTGCAGCAGGACCCTGTGCCAGACGTCTTTCACAGTATCGGTGGTTTTTGCGCCAGATTCGGCGGAGGGCGTGGTGCCGTTCTCGGCGCTGGAGGCCTGCTGCTTTTTGGCCATGCGTTCCAGTACCGTTGGGTTGAGAATTTCCTTGGACTTATGCTCGATGTATCCCGGCTTGCTTTCGTAGGTTTGGAATTGGGACGATAGTTTCACGTCTGGATCACCAGTACTGGAGAAGCGGGTAATGACTTTTTCCAAAAAGTCGAAATCGAAGAGGTGGTGAGCACCAAAGCCGGGATCCATCATGTAGCGAATGAAGTCCTGATCTAGGGCGCTGCCTTTTATGGCTTCGCCCTTGAGAATTCGCTCGGCTGTTGCCGCGTCCTTGTCGAAGAAGCTGTAACTCAGCCGATGTCCTTCATTATCGTAATTATGACCGCAGTTCAAGTTGTGCAGCATGGTGCCATTTTGAAACTGGCGATAGCTCGCCAGATCCCTGGCCAGGCCTGTGACGTATCTGGGGGATGCCCCCTGTTCCTGGGCAAATTCGTAAATACGTGCCAATAGATCTCTGTCTGCTTGGGTTAGGTAATATTTCTCGCATTTTGTTGAGTCAAGAATTGTTTCAAATCGAGGGTTCGGCTCTCCTCCATACATGTGAGTGATTAGTAGTGCGTAGCCACTAATTGAAACCGATGACGGTTCGGTGGCGACTGTGGAAGTTCTTTCTAGTGTATTTTTGGATGGGGTGGCTGTTTGTGGTGTGTAGTTGTATGAGTTGCTTGTTTGAGTGATTTTCATCTTGTTGACCTTATGGCCGTGTGGAGGCTCCGCCAGCCTGTTTCTGCTGGCGGAGGAGCTCGTTACTGGTAGCTGTATTCAAAGGTGATGCTGTCTTCCCCTGCGGGGTGAGCCGGTTTTTTCAGATCGTCCGTCAGATGGGTGAGATGGACTTTTGCTCCATGTCCAAAGCGTTTTTGGTTGAAAAGAGTGGTGGTGCCTGTCGAGTTCGGGGTGATGAATTGACAGTCGACTTCGGCATTGGAGTAAGGCTCGAAGTAGCAGAGCTTCACCCTCTCGTTTATCGCGTCAGGAAAGAATGTCGTGTTCCAGCGAAGTCCTTTCAGCTTCATCTGGACGTTGGTCGGGTGGGTGAAGTCGGCGAGTAGCGTTCGATGTATTGAAGTCGCTGTGCTTATATAGCTGAAGAAGCTGGGTGGCTTTTGCGACTTGGTAATGCTGGCATCCGCTGCGAAAGTTTGAGTGCTGGCCAGAATCAAGGCGAGCGAAAGTATCTTTTTCATGATGATGTTCCTGAAAAATGAGTAGGTATTTAGGTTTTAAATGTGATGCCGGTATTAGTTACTCATAGGCAGTCTCCCGTAGTGCTTCCATGGGTTGCAGGCGGGAGGCCTTGAGGGCCGGATGCAGGCCGAAGAACACACCGGTCAACAGGGAACTGCCGGTACCGAGCAGCAGGGGCGTCAGGCTCAGGCGTAGGGGCCAACCGGCGAAATGGCTGAAGAGCAGCGCGGCGAGGCTGCCCAGCAGCGCCCCGAGGAGGACGCCGGGTAGCGACAGGCACAGCGTCTCGCAGAGGAAGGCATTGCGGATGTCCCGAGGGCGCGCGCCGAGCGCCAGGCGCAGGCCGATCTCTCGGCGTCGCTCGGCCAGGTTCATCAGCATCACGTTCATTACGCCGACGCCCGATACCAGCAGGACGATGCCGCCCAGGCCGGCCAGCAAGCGGGAGAAGGTCGCGGCCTGGCGTTTCAGGCCGTCGAGCAACTGCCGTGGAATTCGCACCTCGGCCTTCTGGCCGTGGAGCAGCGCTGGCAGGTGACGCTTCAAGTCTTGTGCCGTCAGTTCCGGATCGGCTTGCGTGGCGATCCGGATGATCAGGCTGTCGATCCTGGGTTCCGGGAACAGGCGTCGCAGCCCCTCCAGGGGGACCATTATCGAGTAGTCGATGTCCACGGGGAGCAACGGGTTGCCGGGTTGCCCTGCGACGATACCGATGACGTTGAACAGGTAGCCCTCGATGGGCAGCCGGTCACCCGGTTGCAGCGGTCGGCCTCGCACCGAGAGTTGCTGCGCAACCTGCGCGCCGACCACGGCGAATGTTTGCCGGCGGTCGAATACTGTCAGGAAACGCCCCCTTCGCAGCTTCAGGCCGAGCGCGTTCGCCAGCTCGCTGGAGGTGCCGAGCAGGGCGGCGTCGACCTCGATCGCCGATTGCCTGAAGCGGATCGAATGCAGGCTGACGGGCGCGATATCGATCAGCTGTGGGACGACATGGCGCAAGACATCTGGATCAAGGGTCACGGGAGGGGGGAGAGTGCTTCTACGATCAGGCGCAAGCCTCACCACCAGCATGTCGGTGCCCATGGACTGGAACGAGCGCAGGGCTTCGGCTTCCGCGCTGCTGCCGATGTTCAACAAGGCGATGACCGAACCGCTACCGATAGCCAGCCCCAGCAGGCTGAGCCCGGCTCGTCGACCCGCCAGCCGCAGGTTGTCGATGGCCTCGGCCAGCACCTGTTTCGGTAGCGGGCCGTAGTGCTCGGGGAAGGTCATGCCACTCCCCGCCCAGCCAGCCACATGCCGACCGTTTCGGCAGCGTCGATGTGCGGTTGGTGCTGATGTTGCCAGGGCAGCCATTCAGCTTGCCGCTGAGGCTTGGGTACCATGCTGCGGTCCTCCCGTCGGGCCGATCACTGCATCGCGCAGATGCTTCAAGAATCGGCCGCTGGAAGGGGGACTAAATAGGAATGGTTTCCGTTTGTTGTGTAGGATTTTTCCATTGCTGACAGCGTTTTGAGTGACGCTGACAGGTCCGACGAAGGGGCTCAGCCCATGCTGAATTTCACGCTATAGCTGTAGGGCGGTGCCTTGAGGGTCTTGCTCAGGCGCGCCTTGCAGGAGGCCGTGCGTTCGCCGATCGATTCGGCCTGGCGGGACCAGACCGGCAGGTAGCTGGTGTGTTCCGAGTCGGTGAAGCGCTGTTTCAGCGAATGCTGGGCGACGAACCGGCATTTGCGCGGTCCCGAGCCGTAGATGAACCAGGCCCGTTGTCCCTCCAGGTGCAGCTCCCGACGCTCGCCGCTGGCAATCGAAAAGCTCGAGACCGGGGCGCCCTGCAGGTCCAGGCCGGTTCCCAGCAGTTCGAGCGGTTGCGGCGATTCGTTGCTGATCTCCACGGTGAGGGTGGCGAGGGCTTGAGGGGCCGAGGCGTAGGCGGCGAATGAGAGCAGGCCGCAGAGGGCTGCGCAGGATAGGGCTACGCCCAGGAATTGGCTGAGGTACATGTTAAGTCCTTTTAGTTGGGTCCGGATGGTGGCGCCAGTCCATGACGTCACGCGCTTTCCCGTGCCTGGGGCGCGCCAGACAAGTATGGGGATCAATGCAAAAAATGCTTGGAGTAAACCACTCGCTATTTTGTGAGTGTTTTCCCATGTTCAGGTCGGGGCATTCGGCTACAACGAAAAGGCCCCGGCTCTTTCGAACCGGGGCCTGCACGTACTGCTGAAGTTTCTGCGTTTACAGGGTCGGGTAGTCGATGTAGCCGACCGGGCCCTTGCCGTAGAAGGTTTCAGGGTGTGCCGCGTTCAGTTCGGCGTCGGCCTTCAGGCGCGCTGGCAGGTCCGGGTTGGCGATGAACGGTACACCGAACGCCACTGCGTCGGCCTTGCCCTCGGCCAGCCAGGCATTGGCACTGTCCTTGGTGAAGCGCTCGTTGGCGATGTAGGGGCCGCCGAACGCTTCTTTCAAGCGTGGGCCAAGGCTGTCGTCGGCCTCTTTCTCCCGCGAGCAGATGAACGCGATGCCACGCTTGCCCAGCTCGCGGGCGACGTAGGTGAAGGTTTCCGCCAGGTTGTCGTCGCCCATGTCATGGGAGTCGGCACGCGGAGCCAGGTGGACACCGACGCGGCCGGCGCCCCAGATTTCCACCACGGCGTCGGTGACTTCGAGCAGCAGGCGAGCGCGGTTTTCCAGGGAACCACCGTAGTTGTCGGTGCGCTGGTTGGTGCTGCTCTGCAGGAACTGGTCGAGCAGGTAGCCGTTCGCCGCGTGGACTTCAACGCCGTCGAAACCGGCGGCCTTGGCGTTCTCCGCACCGACCCGGTAGGCCTCGACGATGTCGGCGATCTCGGCGGTTTCCAGGGCTCGCGGGGTCGGGTAGTCCGCTTGCGGGCGGACCAGGCTCACATGGCCCTTGGGCTGGATGGCGCTCGGTGCGACCGGCAGTTCGCCGTTCAGGTACGACGGGTGCGAGATCCGGCCGACGTGCCACAGTTGCAGGAAGATCCGGCCGCCGGCGGCGTGCAGGGCTTTGGTGACATTGGACCAGCCACGGACCTGGTCGTTGGACCAGATGCCGGGGGTGTCGGGGTAGCCGACACCCATTGGCGTGACCGAGGTCGCCTCGCTGAGGATCAGCCCGGCAGAGGCGCGCTGCACGTAGTACTCGGCCATCAGCGCGTTCGGTACGCGGCCTTCATCGGCGCGGCAGCGGGTCAGCGGTGCCATGACGATACGGTTCGGCAGTTCGAGGTCGCCCAGTTTGATCGGATCGAAAATAGTTGCCATGTGTACAACCCTCTTGATGATTAGTTGCTAACGGGAGCCAGCCCGGCGTTGTCGTTCTGGCGAAAGGTGATCAGGGTAACCAGCAGTGCGAGCACCGCCAGTGCGCCGGCGGCCAGGGGCACGCTGGTGAGGCCCAGGCCATGGGCGATGACGCTACCGCCGACCCAGGCCCCTAAGGCGTTGCCGACGTTGAAGGCGCCGATGTTCAGGGTCGAGACCAGGTTGGGTGCGGCCTGGCCGTAGGTCACCACGTTGATCTGCAGGGCCGGGACGGCGGCGAAGCAGGCGGTGGCCCAGAGGAACAGGGTGATCTCGGCGGGGATGACCAGCACGCTGCTCCAGGTCAGCACGGTCGCCAGCACGGCCATGGCAATGAATACGCCGATCAGCGTCGCGGCCAGGTTGCGGTCCGCCAGCTTGCCGCCAATGATGTTGCCGACGGTCAGGCCCAGGCCCATCAGCACGAGGGTCCAGGTCACGCCCCGTGGCGAAACGCCGGTGACTTCGCCGAGCAGCGGCGCGATGTAGGTGAACAGGGCGAACACGGCGGCGGAGAACAGCGCCGTCATGCTCAGCGACAGCCACAGGCCGGCGCCCTTGAGTGCGCCAAGTTCGGCGCGCATGTCGAGTTTTTCCTCGTCGTGCCTGACCGGCAGGAAGCGGACCAGGCCGATCAGCGCGATCACGCCGATGACGGTCACCGCCCAGAAGGTCGAGCGCCAGCCGGCCTGTTGGCCCAGGGCGGTACCCAGCGGCACGCCGAGTACGTTGGCCAGGGTCAGGCCGGTGAACATCAGGGCCACGGCCGAGGCGCGCTTGTCCGGTGCCACCAGGTTGGCCGCCACGACCGAGCCGATGCCGAAGAAGGCACCGTGGCACAGGGCGGTGATGATCCGCGCCAGCATCAGCACGTTGTAGTCGCTGGCGACGGCACACAGCAGGTTGCCGACAATGAAAATGCCCATCAGCACCACCAGGGCCGCCTTGCGTGGCAGCCGCGAAGTGGCCATGGCCATGAAGGGTGCACCGATCGCCACGCCCAGGGCGTAGCCAGTCACCAGCCAGCCGGCACCGGGGATCGAGACGCCGAGGTCGGTCGCCACATCGGGCAGCAGGCCCATGATGACGAACTCGGTGGTGCCGATGGCAAAGGCGCTCAGGGCCAGGATGAGTAGTGGGAGGGGCATCGTCTGCGGTCCTTTAGAGCTCTTGGCTCATGATGCGGAGGAACGCCTGGATGGTTTCCTCGTTGCGTTTGAAGAAGTGCCACTGACCGGCCTTCTGGCTGCTGATCAGGCCGGCCCGCTGCAACGTCGCCAGGTGCGCCGAGACGGTCGACTGCGACAGGCCGCAGCGCTGGTCGATCTGCCCGGCGCAGATACCGTACTCATGGTTGTGCAACTGGTCGGGGAACTGGGCCTTCGGGTCTTTCAGCCAGTGGAGGATGTCTCGGCGTACTGGGTGTGCCAGCGCTTTTATTATTTCGTCGAGGTCGATGGTCATGGCGGTGTCTCTGGGGGAATAAAACGGTATATCGCGATGGGGCGAAATATAAATCGCTATTTCGCGATACACCAATATGATTTTGCTCTGGATACCGAGTAAATCGCTATATCGGGTTATAACGATATGGGGTCGCAAGGTGTTAAGCTGGCGGGCATGAACTATCTCGCGCATCTTCACCTGGGTGGGCACCACCCGGAACAACTGCTCGGCAGCCTCTATGGCGACTTCGTCAAAGGTCGGGTGGAAGGGCAATTCACGCCTTCGATCGAGGCGGCTATCCAGCTGCATCGCCAGATCGATGTGTTCACCGACAGCCATCCGCTGGTGGGCCAGGCGCTATCGCGCTTCGAACGGACCCGCCGGCGGTTTGCCGGTATCGTCCTGGACATCTTCTTCGACCACTGCCTGGCACGGGACTGGGCCCTGTATGCCGAGGGGCCGCTGGACAGTTTTACCGCCGGGGTCTACCGCGTACTGGCGGATGAGCCCAACCTGCCGGAACGCCTGGCAGAGGTCGCGCCACACATGGCGGCGGGTGATTGGCTGGGTTCCTACCGGCGCTTCGAATCGCTGGAGCGGGCGTTCCTGGGGATTGCCCGGCGCCTGTCGCGACCGGAGGAAATGGCCCATGCCATGGAGGAGCTGGAGTCGTTGTACGAACCGTTGAGCGAGGATTTCCGACTGTTCTATCCGCAGTTGCAGGTCTTTGCGCGGGAGCGTCGGATCGACACGATCCTGTAGGCGCAGGCGGATCGCCGCACCGCCGGCTCCTACAGGTTGATCAGCGTTCTCGGGACGGCGGGTGTCACGCCAGCGAAAACGTCTTCGACTACGTCAAACAGTCAGGCGGCTTCCGCCTCGCCGGTGACCACGGGGCGTGGCGCCGGACGTTTCACCTCGGCTGCCTCGCCGAACAGCGCCATCTGTACCGCCTGCTGGGCCTGGAACGCCAGGGCCGCACGTTCCTGGCCATTGCACGGGATTGGCTGCAGCAGCTGGATTTCGACATCGCCCTGGTCGTTGGAGAACAGGCGCATCAAATGTGACAGCAGGTCATCGTCACCGATGAAGGGCGCCAGCGTGTCCGGTTGCCCATCGCGGGTGTAGCGGATCGCCACCGGTTGCAGCGACACGTCCGCATCGATGGCCGCCGACAGCAGGCGGCCATGGAAGGTGCGCAGCGAGCGGCCATCGGTGGTGGTGCCTTCGGGGAACATCAACAGCGGGTAGGCCTGTTCCAGATGACGGGTCATCTGCTTGCGTACCAGTTGGCTGTCACCCGAGCCACGCCGGATGAACAGGCTGCCGGCCTTCGCTGCCAGCCAGCCCGCCACCGGCCAGGTACGCACTTCGGCCTTGGACAGGAAGGACAGCGGTGTCAGGGCGCCGAGCAGGGCAATGTCGGTCCAGGACACATGGTTGCTGATCCACAGCATCGGTTGCGTCGGCAGGTTGCCGCGCACCGTCACGCGAAAGGGCAGGGCATTGCCCAGGCGGGCCATGAAGAACCGTGACCAGCGTTGCCGGCGGGCCATCGAGTTGGCGATCCCCAGGCGCTCGAAGGCGCCGAACACGCTGGCCATGCTCAAGCCGAGCGCGACCACCAGCAGGACCCGGGCGATTCGCCCGTAAACCCGCAACCGGCTCATTACACCGCCGCCTTGAAGTGCCGGGCATAACGCGGGCACAGCTCGTCGCGCTTGAGCAGGATGAACACATCGGCGACCTGGAAGTCTTCGTCCCAGCACGGTTCGCCGCAGATCTTCGCGCCCAGGCGCATGTAGGCCTTGAGCAGCGGTGGCATTTCGGCGATGACGTTGCCGGGGATGTCCAGGTTCGGCAGCGGTTTCTTCGGTTCGGCACGCAGGTGCTCGGTGCTCAGGTAGCGTTCACGCAGGCGCTGCATGATCGCCTGGGCCTGGACGCCGCCATCCTGCATCGGGATGCTGGCGCAACCCATCAGGTAGCTGTAGCCGCCTTCGTTGAGCACTTCGGCCAGTTCGCCCCAGAGCACGGCGATGGTGCCGCCGTTACGGTAGGCCGGGTCGACGCAGGTGCGGCCGATTTCCAGGATCGGGCCTTGCAGGTGGCCGAGGCCATGCAGGCTGAATTCCTCTTCACTGTAGAAACGCCCCAGGGTGCTGGCGGCCTTGTGGTCGAGCAGCCGGGTGGTCGCCACCAGGCGGCCGCTGTTCAGGTCGCGCACGCCAATGTGGCTGCAGTGCACATCATAATCATCCATGTCCAGGCCGAGCTCGGCGCCTTTCAGCTTGGCATTGAATTCGCCGCTGAAAACGTTGAAGCGCAAGGCCTGGGCTTCTTGCAAGGCCGCGGCGCCCAACAGGCGTTCGGCTTGCAGGCGGCGTTCATTGCCGGTGTCGCTGATGCGGGCGATCTGAGTCATGACGCGTCTCCGGTTGCCGGCCAGGGTTGCGGCCAGTCGACTTTGTTGTGCAAAGTCAGGCTATGTAGCCCCGGTGTCATCGCCATGAAGCTTTGGTGATGCTTATATGACAGCCCCCCAGGAGCCCGCCATGCCTTGGTCCTTTCTGATCGAACCGCCGCAACGCCAGCCTGCACCCGCCGACCTGGCGGAGGGTTACGCGCAGTTGCTCGACACACTGGGCACGGTGACACCGTTCGAACTGGCGGTACGGGGCGGGCATGTCATGGCCTCGCCCGGCCTGGCGTTCCTGGTCGGGTACCAGGCGGCCTTGCGGATGTTGTGGCCCAGTGCACCGGCCAGCCTCGGTGCCTTGTGCGCCACCGAGCAGCGCAGCCTGCGTCCGGCCGACCTGCAGACGCGTGTTGAAGGCTTGCGGCTGTGCGGGCGCAAGGACTTCGTCACCGCCGGCCATGCCGCCGACTGGCTGCTGGTCGCCGCGCGCAGCGAGGAGGCCGGTGAGTCGCCGCGTTTGAGCCTGGTGATCGTCTATCCGGGCGAGCCCGGCATCCAGCTGGAGAGCCTGCCGGTACTGCCGCTGATGCCGGACATCGCACATGGACGGGTGCACTTCGACCAGGCGGCCTGCGAGCGCCTGGCCGGTGATGGCTGGGATGCCTACGTCAAGCCGTTCCGCACCCTTGAGGACATCTATGTCCTCAGCGCATTGGCCGCCTGGCTGCTCGGTGTCGGCCAGGACTGCGGTTGGCCGCAGCCTCTGCAATTGCGCCTGCTGGGACTGTTGGCCGGATTGTCCGAAGCCAGCCGGCAGAGCCCGGCTTCGGCGGCAGGGCATATCGTGCTGGGCGGGCTGTTTGCCCAGTTCGATGGGCTCAAGGCCGAGCTGGAGCTGGCCTTTGCCCAGGGGCCCGAGGAGTGGCGGGAGATGTGGCTGCGCGATCGCGGGGTGCTGGACATCGCCGCAGGCGCGCGTGCCCGACGCCTGGCGAAGGCGCTGGGGCGCGGCTGAGCGCAACTGTCATCAAGTCCCGTTAGACTGCTCGAAAGCTATTTTTCAGAGTTCGCCCAATGCCCAAGGGTTCGACCTTCCTGGCGGTTTTCCTGCTGCTTGTCACTTCCACCTCCCGCGCCGAGAGCTGGCCCGGCGCCGAATGGTCACCAGGGCCGCAGGCGACCGGCCCGGCTGTCGAAGCCTTGCAGGCCTATGCTTTCCCGCAGCGTGATGACGCGACCCGCAAGGGGGTGCGCACCGATGCCTTGCTGGTGATCCAGCACGGCCAGGTGGTCTATGAGCGTTATGCCGGACCGACCCAGCGCGATACGCCGCACCTGACCTGGTCGATCAGCAAGAGCATCATGGCCACGGTCCTGGGCGTCGCCTATGGCCAGGGCCTGTTCCAGCTGCATGACCCGGTGGCGAAGTTCTACCCTGCGTTCCAGGCGCACCCTGGGGTCACCCTGGAACATCTGCTGAACTGGTCGTCCGGTGTCGCCTGGCAGGAGGACTATGAATATGCCCCGCTGAACTCCTCGGTGGTGGCGATGTTATACACCCTGGGCCATGCCGATATGGCCGGCTATACGGCCGGGCAGGGCGAAGACGCGCCGCCCGGCCGCTCCTTCCGTTATTCCAGTGGCGATAGCAATGCCTTGGCGGCGGCCCTGCGCGGTATCGTCGGCAGCCAGCGCTACCCGGACTATCCGTGGACCGCGCTGTTCGATCCGCTGGGTATTCGGGGGGCAGTCTGGGAACGCGATGGCAGTGGCACCTTCGTCGCTTCATCCTATGCCTACCTGAAGGCTCGCGACCTGGCGCGCATCGGCCTGCTGATGGAGCGCAACGGCCGTTGGCAGGACCGGCAGTTGCTGCCCAGGGCCTGGGTCGACTTCAACCGGCGGGCGTTTGCCGGCTACAAGCCAGGGCAGGATGAGGCGGTAGGGGGCGGACAGTGGTGGCTCAACCGTTCGATCGACGGTGCGCGCAAGCCGTGGCCGGATGCGCCTGCCGACACCTTCGCCGCCCTCGGGCACTGGGGGCAGGCGCTGTATGTCATCCCCAGCGCCGGGCTGGTGATCGTGCGCTACGGCGATGATCGCGATGGCAGTTACCGTCACAACGAACTGCTCAAGCTGGCCATGACGGCCTTCGGCCCCAAGGTGCAACCATGAAGTCCGTCGGTTTCGTTCGTCGTCACCCATTCATCAGCCTGCTGGCGTTGTTGCTGCTGGCGTTGCTGGCCTGGGTCTGGAATGAGCGGGTGGCCCTGCGCGTGTTTCCCCGGATCATCAGCGCCTATACCGCCAAGGAGTACTGCTCCTGCCGGTACGTGATGAACAACAGCGCCGACTATTGCCAGGGTTATGTGAAGCAGTCGGTGCCGGTCAGCCGCCTGCTCGACGACCCACGCCAGCGCCAGGTCAGTGTCGAGGGCCTTGGGCGCGAGGCCACGGCGGTGTGGGTGAGCGAGCGTGAGGGCTGCCGCCTGCAACCCTGAGCGGTGTTTGCTCGCGCCTGCGTGGCCGGGTAAGGTGGCGCCTACGTTCAATCAGGAGCTTGCATGCACCGGTCCCGCCTTTTCCTGGCCCTGCTCGGGGCGCTGGCCTTGCCGGCCCACGCCAACTGGTACCTGGACAATGAGTCCTCGCGCCTGTCGTTCGTCAGCACCAAGAATGCCGATATCTCCGAGGTCCATCGTTTCCTGACCCTGCACGGCAAGATCGATCGCCAGGGGGTGGCAACCCTCGATGTCGAACTGGAGTCGGTCAGTACCGGCATCCCGCTGCGTGATGAGCGGCTGCGGCGTGAGTTGTTCGACATCAGGCAGTATCCCGAGGCGCAGGTCACCGCGCAGATCAACGTCCAGCCGATCAATGATCTGGCCCCGGGCGCCCAGCTGGAGCTGCGTCTGCCGCTGGTGGTGCGCCTGCACGGCAAGGAGCACAGCTACAACGCCGAACTGCTGGCGACCCGCCTCGATGACCGGCGCTTCCAGGTCGTGACCCTGGAGCCGCTGGTGGTGCATGCCGAGGACTTCGGCCTGCTGCCCGGGCTGGCGGAACTGCGCAAGCTCGCCGGCCTCTCGGCCATCAGCCTGTCGGTGCCGGTGGGTGCGGTGCTGATTTTCACGGCGCGCTGAACATGCCTGGCGCGATCTTCCCCTGGCGCAGCGACAACGCTTTCGAGCTGTTGATCGACGGGCCGGCGTTTTTCCCGCGCATGCTGGTGGCGATCGCCAGGGCCGAGTCCCGGGTCGAGCTCGAGCTGTACCTGGTCGAGGCCGGCGAGTGCGCCGAGGCCATGGTCCAGGCGCTGGTACAAGCCGCCGAGCGGGGAGTGCGGGTGCGCTGCCTGTTCGATGATTATGGCAGCCTGGCCTTTACCCTGGGCCTGCGCCGGCGCCTGCTTGAAGCAGGTGTCGAGCTGCGCTTCTACAACCGCCTGCGCTGGCGGCGCGGCTTGCGCAACCTGTATCGCGACCACCGCAAGCTGCTGCTGGTGGACAGCGCCCTGGCGGTGGTGGGCGGCACGGGGGTCACCGATGAGTTCTGGACCCCGAGTGACGACCGCTTCGAATGGCATGAGGTAATGGTGCAGATCCAGGGCCCGTTGGTGCTCGACTGGCAGCTGCTGTTCGATCGCCAGTGGCTGGCCAACGAACAGCGCACGGCCTGGAAGCCTGTCGCCCACTTCGGGCTGCCGCGCCTGCCGAGGTTTCCGCCGGCGGGGCAGGGCCTGGGGCGCGTGGCCTATGCCGATGCCCGTCAGCACCGTGACATCCTGCAGTCCCTGGTGCGTGCGCTGAACAGCGGCAGCCAGCGTATCTGGCTGGCGACCCCGTATTTCCTGCCGACCTGGAAGGTCCGGCGTTCGCTGCGCCGGGCTGCCTTGCGGGGCGTGGATGTACGGCTGTTGCTGACCGGGCCGCGCACCGATCATCCGTCGGTGCGGTATGCCGGCCATCGTTACTACCCGCGCCTGCTCAGGGCCGGGGTGCGGATCTTCGAGTACCAGCCGTGCTTCCTGCATCTGAAGATGGTGCTGGTCGATGACTGGGTCAGCATCGGTTCCTGCAACTTCGATCACTGGAACCTGCGCTTCAACCTCGAGGCCAACCTTGAGGCACTGGACCCCTCCCTGACCGCGGCAGTGGCGGCCAGCTTCGCCAGTGACTTCGAGCTCAGCCAGCCGGTCAGTCTCGCCGACTGGAAGAAGCGGCCGCTGTGGCGTCGGGTCAAGCAACGGATCTGGGGTTGGGTTGACCGCCTGGTGGCGAACGTACTGGACCGGCGGAGCTGATTCATCCGCATTTGAGGGTATTGCCCCGGGGCGACCTTGGGATAGACTCCAGCCAACCGGCTATGGAACGGGACTGATTCTCCCGGTTTTCTTGGCGGGGGCGCGCCATACGCTATCCTGATCGATAGTCGGGGGGCAGGACGCTGTGGTTTTCCAAGGGATAGATGCTGACGCTCAATTCTTCTAGCGATGTCTTCCTGATGGAAAGTAGAACTGTCACACCCGTCTCCAGCTTCTTCGACCTGCTGCTCGATGCCGTTTGCGCCGTCGATGTCGAGGGACGCTTCGTTTTTGTCAGTGCGGCCTGCGAGCGGATTTTCGGCTATACCGCAGAAGAGCTGGTCGGCACATCGATGATCGAGCTGGTCCTGCCCGCCGACCGTGAGCGGACCCTCAAGGCCGCCGCGCAGATCATGGCCGGCGAGCCCAAGCCGCACTTTGAGAACCGCTACGTGCGCAAGGACGGCCAGGTGGTCCATATCATGTGGTCGGCCCGCTGGTCCGAGGTCGATCGGTTGCGCATCGCCGTCGCCCGGGATATCACCGCCCTAAAGCTGGCCGAGGCCAAGCAGGCGGCGCTCTACGCGATTTCCGAGGCCGCTCACGCGACCGAAGACCTGCTGGCGCTGTTCCAGCGGGTGCACCAGATCGTCGGTGAATGGCTGCCGGCGCAGAGTTTCTGCGTGGCGCTGTACGACGGTGCGCGGGACCAGTTGAGTTTTCCCTATCACATGGATGACCGTCGTGCGCCCGGTAATGTCGACGGCCACTGTGCACAGATCGTGCGCAGCGGCCAGCCACTGCTGCACAACGAAGCCGAAGCGCCCTGCCTGGGGGTGCCGCTGTCTTCGCAGAACGGCATCATCGGCGCGCTGCTGGCCAAGAGTTCGGGTGGCGAACGCTATACCGGGCACGACCAGGACCTGCTGCAGTTCGTTTCGGCCCAGGTGGCCGCAGCCATCGAGCGCAAGCAGTTGCATGCGCGCCTGCAGTACATGGCGCGTTACGACCAACTGACCCACTTGCCCAACCGCGGGTTCCTGCAGGAGCGCCTCAAGGCCGCGCTGGGCAGGGCACGTCGGGAACAGGGGCGGTTGGCGCTGCTGTATGTCGACCTGGACAAGTTCAAGCAGGTCAACGACAACTTCGGTCATGCGGTCGGCGACCTGCTGCTACAGGAGGTCGCTCGCCGATTGCAGCAGTGCGTGCGTGAAACCGACACCGTGGCGCGGATCGGTGGCGATGAGTTCGTCATCCTGCTGGAGCAGTTGCACCTGGGGGACGCGGCCGCGCAGGTCGCCGACAAGATTCGTCGGCTGCTCAACGAGCCGATGGTCTGGGACGAGTGCGAGCTGAGCATCATGCCGAGCATCGGTATTGCCTTGTACCCGGAGAACGGCGAGGAGGCGCAGCAGCTGTTCAAACATGCGGACGAGGCGATGTACGGGATGAAGCGGGGGGCGGGGGTGCACTGAACACATTCGTCGAACGGGTGGCGGGTCGTTTTTCAGGCATAAAAAAACCGGCCTCTTGGGCCGGTTTTCATGTCTTCGTCGCCACTGCGGGCAACGTCGGACCTGATGCGATCTGGAGCGGGTAGAGGGAATCGAACCCTCAACTAAAGCTTGGGAAGCTTTCGTTTTACCACTAAACTATACCCGCTTTTTACATCTCTCTTTGCTCACCGAAGCGGCGGGTCCGAATGAGAACGTCAGTTGTCATTCCGGAGCGCTGGAGTGATGCCATCTCATGACACCCGCTCGGGTGGCCACTTTGTACCAGATGTTGCCGCGCAATTGAAGTTTTTCTTTGAAAATCTGTGTTTTAGCGGATCTTCCAGGCGTGTCTCGCGCCGAGGCTGATCGTGGGCAAACGGCTACTGGCCGGAGGGTTCCTGCTGGTAGACCGTTGCCCGTGACCTGGCCTGCTCACATGGCTCGTGCATGGTGCTCCTGGACGTATCGGTAGTAGCGCGCCCGGCTTTCCTGGTGGCTGGGCTTGAGGAAGTCGAGCAGGACCCGGCGCGTGTCCTGGCAGGCGGACTTGTGCTCCATGTCGAGGAAATGCCCAGCCGTTGCGATGGTGCGGAAATGGCTCTGCCGGACATGCTTGCCGAATTGCCGGGCATCCTCGGGCGTGGTGTATTCGTCCCACTCGCCGTTCACGAAGAGGACCGGTACGTGGATCCTGCTCGCAATTTTCAGGCAGCCCGGGCGGTCGCTCTCCAGCACTTCGCGGACATGAAAGTGCATCTGGCCGTACTCATGTTCGGCCAGGCTGCTGACATGGCGGTAGTTGAAGCGCTTGAACAGCGAGGGCAGGTGCTTGCCGATGGTGCTGTTGACCAACTGGCCGACCTCGGCGCGGTCACAGGCGCCCAGATGCTTGATGCCACGCTCCAGGTAGTCGCGCATCGGTTCGTTGATCACCGGCGAGAAGGAGCAGATCACCGCCTTCTCGATGCGCCGCGGCTGTTCGGCCAGCGCAACCAGGGTCGCCGCGCCGCCCCAGGAGAACGACATCACGTGCTCGGCGGCGAAGTGGTCGATCAGTTCCAGCAGGATCTGCGCCTCGACGGCCCGGGTGAGCATCTTCTCGTGGTGGTTGTGGGCCCGGGACCGGCCCGCGTAGGGCTGGTCGTAGCACACGACGTTGTACTGCGGGTGCAGGTTCTTCACGGTCTGTGCAAATGACGCAGTGGTGGCCATCGAGCCGTTGACCAGGATGATGGTCTTTTCCGCGGCATCCGCGCGATAGAACTCCGTGTAAACCCGATACTGACCCTGTATATCCAACACAGCGATTTCTGGCGTCATGTCAAAGACTCCTGGCAAGCGGGTATGCGCGCAACTGACTGTGCACGAGATATATGACAGGTAGGCATTTGCCTGGAATTTTCAGCCCATGCCGGTCCTGTGAAACGCTGGCCGGCGGGTGTTGTTATAGGCGGGCAATCAGCCGGAAAGCCAAGGCTGGCAAGCCCTGGCGCCGACAAAAAGTTTTTTTAGCTAGGATGTGACCTGTCAGTCATTTTTTGGCTGACGGTCTGATTCAAGCAGCGGACCGGCGATTGCGCAAGGAGCGATTTGGCATAAGCGGCTCACTTCTGCTCAACGGTATGTGACTCAGACGCGGATGATTTCGTCGCGCGTCAGCGGACGGTACTCTCCGGGGGCGAGGGTGTCGTCGAGCACCAGCGGGCCCATGCGTTCGCGGTGCAGGCGCAGGACCTTGTTGTCGAAATGGCCGAACATCCTTTTGACCTGGTGATAGCGGCCTTCGACGATGCTCAACCGGGCGCTGCGCGGCCCCAGCAGTTGCAGGTCGGCAGGCTGGGTGGTGAGGTCCTCGAAGGCGAAGTACAGGCCCCTGGCGAACGTCTCGGCGTACTGCGGGCCGATCTCCTGCTCGGTTTCCACGTAGTAGACCTTGGGCAGCTTGGCCTGCGGCTGGGTCAGTCGCCTGGACCACTGGCCGTCGTTGGTCAGCAGCATCAGGCCGGTGGTGTTGAAGTCCAGGCGCCCGGCAATGTGCAGGTCCTCGACCTCCGGCTCCTGGAGCAGGTCGAGTACGGTGCGGTGTTGTGGATCGCGGGTCGCGCTGACACAGCCCTGGGGCTTGTGCAGCATGAAGTAGCGTGCCGGGCGGCCGGCCTGCAGGATCTCGTCGTCGACTTCGACCCGGCTGAACTCGCGCACCTCGTGGTGCGGGTCGCCGATGGCCTGGCCGTCGACCCGGATCCGGCGTTCCACCAGCAGCAGGCGCACCTGCTGGCGATTGAGGCGGGGCAGGTTGCTGAGGAAACGGTCCAGGCGCATGACAGGAGGGTCGTGGGAAAACGGGCCGCTATTCTACGTCATGCTGGCGGCGGCTGCTTCAGCTGTTCATCCACCTGGGCGCAGCGTGGGCACAGGCAGGCCGTGTTGCGCAGTTCGGCGGGCAGCGCTTCGAGTACCGCCGGGTCGATGCTGACGCTGTAGCACCAGCAGGGCCGGTCCACGGTGCGCGGGTCGGCCAGGGTGCAGTCGTTGCGTGCGCCGCAGGCTGGGCAGAGGCCGGGGTCAGGCATGGGCGGGGACCGCCAGGTCGCTGCAGACACGGTTGCGGCCACTCTGCTTGGCCCGGTACAACGCCTGGTCGGCGCGGGCCAGCAGGCTGTGCAGGGTATCATCGGCGCGCAGCGACGTCAGGCCGATGCTGACGGTCAGTTGCAGGCTCTTGCCGTTGTAGCCGTAGCGTTGCTGTTCGATGTGCTGGCGAATCTTCTCGGCGATCGACAGGGCATGGGCGCTGTCGGTGTCCTTGAGCAGGACGATGAATTCCTCGCCACCCCAGCGGCAGATGATGTCCGACTGGCGCAGGCAGCTCTCCAGGTTGCGGGCGAAGCCGCTGAGCACCACATCGCCGGCCAGGTGGCCGTGGTTGTCGTTGAGCTGCTTGAAGTGGTCCAGGTCCAGCAGCAGGGCGGTCAGGGGCTTGGGTTCACGCTGGGCCTCGTTGAGGGCCTGGGCCGCCAGCAGGTCGAAGCCGCGGCGGTTGGGCAGGCCGGTGAGGCTGTCCAGCGTGGCCAGGGCCTGGATCTTGCGCTGGTAGCGATGCACCACGCGGTTGAGCAGCACCAATACTATGAGTGTCACCACCAGGCAGATCAGCAGGTTCAGGTACAGCGACTGGCGAATGCCGCTCAGGGCACCGTCTTCGCGCTTGTCGACGAACAGGTACCAGTTCAGCTCCGGGATGAAGCGCACATTGAGGAAGTGTTTCTTGCCGTCCGGCTCGGTGTACTCGTAGCTGCCATCGTGTGGCTTGGGCAACTGGGCCTGCAGGTTCTTCAGGCTCTCGATATTGTTCAGCGACTGGCCGACCCGGGCACCCTCTGGCCCACCATCGGCACCGGTCAGTACCAGGCGACCGAAGTTGTCGACGAAATATACGCCGCGCTGGTAGCGCTGCTGGTACTTGTCGATCAGCTTGATCACGGCGTCCACCGTCAGGCCGACCCCGGCCGCGCCGATGAAGTTCTCCTGGTAGTCGAAGACCTTGTAGTTGATGAAGAACGTCAGGCTGTCATGGTTGGCCATGTCCGGGTCGACGTTGATCTCGTAGGGTTCCTTCATGTCCCTGACACGGAAGTACCAGAGGTCGCGAGGTTCGTTGATACGCACGCTCTTGAGCACGCCCTTGGCCTGGTAGTAGGTCAGGTTGCTGTTGGAGACGAAGAAGGCCGTGTAGGCACCGTAGTGGGTCATGACCTCGTTGAGGTAGCGGGTCATCTGCTGTGGGTCGCGTTCACCCGCCATGACCCAGTCGCGCAGGAAGGTGTCGCGGGCCATCATCGAGGAGATCAGGATGGGCCTGACCAGATCCTTCTGGATTTCCGAGTAGACCGTGTCGGACGTCAACGGCAGTTCGGTATTGATGATGCCGTCGCGGATCGAGGCACGGGAGGCGTGGTAGCTGAGCAGTGAGGTGGCCAGGAAACCGCAGCCGAGCAGGGCGATCAGTGTTACGGCCAGCGAGCGTTGCGAGTAGAGCACGGAGCGAAGCGGCATCACGATTCCATCGACGGGTATGCGGTGAACGCATTCTAGTGCGGCCACTGGAAAATAACCGCTCAATTTTGGTGGCTATCTGCTGCTGTCGAATCGACCCCTGTCTGCTGAATGCTTCCGTATAGGCGGTGACGGTCTACGCTGCTGGCAGGTCAACAGGAATGGGGGATGCACCATGGGGTTGGGTTTGATTCGGGCCTTGTCAGGCGGCCTGATGCTGTTGTGCCTGGGGCCGGTGCTGGCGGCGACCGCGCCGGATGATGAGGCCCCGGCGGCCAGGGCGCTGCTGGAAAAGGCATTGGCCTACTATCACGAACAGGGAGACCAGGCATTTGCGGCCTTCAGCCGCCAGGGCGAGTTCGTCGACCAGGACCGCTATGTGTTCGTGGTCGATACCCATGGGGTGATGCTGGCCAGCGGCGGGCCATCCTCGGCCCTGATCGGCCGGGATGTGTCCGAAGTGCTCGGTGCGGATTTGCGCAAGGCGTTCAAGGCGGCGTTGACGACGCCGGACAATGGCGCAATCCAGGAGGCCGAGTATCGCTGGCAGAACTGGAAGGATGGCAAGGTCGAGCGCAAGCGGGTGTTCTACCAGCGGGTCGGTGAGCGCATCCTGGCCGTGGGTTATTACCTGCCGCGCGCATCGGCGCAGGAGGCCAGGGCCTTCCTGGACCGCGCGGTGACCGAACTGGGCAGGAACCGCCAGGTGCTGCTGGACGAGATCAATGCCTCGCCGGGCGGTTTCCTGCAGGACGACCTGTATGTCTTCGTGGTCGATCTCAAGACCCGCCGCTATCTGGCCCATGGCACCAATCAGCGATTGCTCGACACCGATTTCGGCAAGGTCAGGGACCCCGACGGCAAGCCGGTGGGTGAGCCGATCCTGGCCCTGATGAACAAGCAGGAGGAGGGCGAGTACGAGTATCGCTGGAAGAACCCGGTGACCGGCAAGGTCGAGAACAAGCACACCTACCTCAAGCGCGTTGGGCAACTGCTGCTGGCGGTCGGTTACTACCGCCCTTGACGGTTTGTTATGAACCCCAGGGCGGGGGCCTTACCTGTGGCGAGTGGGCTTACCCATGTTCGGCTGCGAAGCAGCCGTGAACCGTTGACCACCGTTTACCTGGCATACCGCGCTCGCAGGCTTTGGGGGCGCTTTGCGCCCCAACGCGGGCAAGCCCGCTCGCCACGGAGGGGCAGTGCCCAGGCGGTACTCGGTTGGGTAGGGCGACCGCCGCGGCCAAGCCCAACCGGGCCAGCCCGCTGCTGATCAGCCGCTCGGCGCGCAAGCGAAGTGACAACCCGGATAGGGCTTGTACCTGTGGCGAGTGGGCTTGCCCACGTTCGGCTGCGAAGCAGCCGTGAACCGTTGACCACCGTTTACCTGGCATACCGTGCTCGCAGGCTTTGGGGGCGCCGTGCGCCCCAGCGCGGGCAAGCCCGCTCGCCACGGAGGGGCAGTGCCCAGGCGGTACTCGGTTGGGTAGGGCGACCGCCGCGGCCAAGCCCAACCGGGGCAGTCCGCTGCTGATCAGCCGCTCGGCGCGCAAGCGAAGTGACAACCCGGATAGGGCCTGTACCTGTGGCGAGTGGGCTTGCCCACGTTCGGCTGCGAAGCAGCCGTGAACCGTTGACCACTGTTTACCTGGCATACCGCGCTCGCAGGCTTTGGGGCGCCGTGCGCCCCAGCGCGGGCAAGCCCGCTCGCCACGGGGTCAGCGGGCTTTGTCTTCCCGGCCACGCAGTACCCGGTTGGGCATGGCGATGGCAGCGGCCAGGCCCAGCAGGGCGACGCCTGCGCTGATCAGCAGCAGGTGGCGGAAGGTCAGCAGCAGTTCGGCCCGCAGGGTTTCCTGGGCCGGCCCCGTGGCCGCGTTGAGACCATCGAGCAGGGCGTTGCCCGAGTGGCCCTCGCCGAGCACCGCGCCGCTGGCCAGGTGAGTCAGCCCCGAGTCCTGCACCAGGGCCAGCAGCAGGGCCGACATCAGGGCCACGCCGACGGCACCGCCGAGCGAGCGGAACAGGTTGGTGGTGCTGGTCGCGACGCCGATATCGCGCTGCTCCACCGAGTTCTGCGTGCCCACCAGCGAAGTCGGGAATTGCAGGCCGCCGGCGATACCGCACAGCAACATGAACAGGCTGCTCAGCAACACCGACTGGGGAGGCGTGAAGGCCATGCCGACGATGGACAGTGGCATCAGCAGCGCGCCACTGAGGATCAACGGCTTGTAGTAGCCGGTCACCGAGGTCATGCGCCCGGCGAAGTAGGCGCCCATCGGCAGGCCCATCGCCAGCGGCAGCAGGTGCAGCGCCGCACTGTCGGCCCCGGCTCCGGTCACGCTCTGGAAGCGCAGCGGCATCAGCACGGTCAGGGAGATCGCCTGGAAGCTGGTGAAGAAGATCGTGCACCAGCACAGCACGGCATTGCGGTTGACGAACAGGTGCATTGGCAGCAGCGGCTCGACCGTGCGTCGCTCATGCAGGACGAACAGCGTCAGGCCCACCACCGCCGTGGCCAGCAACCCGAGCACGTCGCTGTCGTTCCAGTGATAGCCCTGGCCGATCCGGGTGATGCCCAGCAGCAGGGCCGTCAGGCCGATGACCATCAGTACGGTACCGAGGTAGTCGATGACCGGCTTGCGCTGCGGCACCGGCAGCCCGACCAGCACGCGGTGGGCGACCCACCAGGCCGTCAGCCCGAGCGGCAGGTTGATCAGGAACACCCAGCGCCACGACAGGTATTCGGTCATGTAGCCGCCCAGCACCGGGCCGGCGACGCTGGCCAGCGCGTACATGCTGCTGAAATAGCCCTGGTAGCGACCGCGTTCGCGCGGTGGCACGACATCACCGATGATCGCCTGGCTGACCGAGACCATGCCACCGGCCCCGATGCCCTGGATGATCCGTGCCAGGACCAGCTGCTCCATGCTCTGGGCCAGGCCGCAGAACAGCGAGGCCAGGGTGAACAGGCCCATGCCGAACAGCATCAGCCGACGGCGGCCATAGAGGTCGCCGAGCTTGCCGTAGATCGGTACGGCTACCGTCATGGCGACCATGTAACCGGAGATCACCCAGGCCAGCAGGCCGACGTCCTTGAACTGGGCGGAGATGGCCGGCATCGAGACCGCGACGATGGTCTGGTCGAGGGCGCCGAGGAAAATCGCCATCATCAGGGCGATCAGTATGCTGCGAATCGCCGGCTTCGTCTGGCCGGGCTGATTGAGGTTGGTCACGGTATAACCTGCACGCGGAAGTGGACCCGCACATCGGCTGTGCGGGGATGCGTGTCAGTTTACTCGATAGCTTGCTATTCGATAGCCTCATAAGGAAGGCCCACGTAGTTTTCCGCGATGGTCCGACGCCCGGCTTCGGAGCCGACGAAGTACTCGAGTTCGGTCTGCTGCAGCCGTTGGCTGAAGGCGTCGGTATCGGGGAAACGGTGCAGGATCGAGGTCATCCACCAGGAAAAGCGCTCGGCTTTCCACACCCGGCGCAGGCAGATCCGCGAGTACTGCTCCAGCAGTTCGCTGCGCCCTTCGCGGTAGACCTTGCGCAGGATGTCGAACAGCGTGCTGACGTCGCTGGCGGCCAGGTTCAGGCCCTTGGCGCCGGTCGGCGGGACGATGTGGGCGGCATCGCCGACCAGGAACATCCGACCGTACTGCATGGGTTCGACCACGAAGCTGCGCAGGGGGGCAATGCTCTTCTCGATCGACGGGCCGGTGACCAGGTTGCGGGCCAGGCTGTCCGGCAGGCGAGCCTTGAGTTCATCCCAGAAACGCGCGTCGGACCAGTCCTCGACCTTCTCGTCGGCCGGTACCTGCACGTAGTAGCGGGTACGGGTTGGCGAACGCATGCTGCACAGGGCGAAACCGCGCTCGTGATTGGCGTAGACCAGTTCCTCGCTGACTGGCGGGGTGTCGGCGAGAATACCCAGCCAGCCAAAGGGATAGACCCGTTCGAAGACCTTCAGCGATTCGGCCGGGATCGATTGTCGGGCCACGCCGTGGAAACCGTCGCAACCGGCGATGTAGTCGCAGTCCAGGCGGTGGGTCTGGCCGTCCTTTTCGTAGGTCAGCCAGGGCGCGTCGGTCTTCATGCCGTGGGGGCGCACATTGTCGGCCGCGTAGATCGTCCGGGCGCCAGCGGCCTCGCGGGCCGCCATCAGGTCGCGGGTGACCTCGGTCTGGCCGTAGATCATCACGCTCTTGCCGCCGGTCAGGGTCTTGAGGTCGATATGCACCCGGCGGCCATCGAAGGCCAGTTCGAAGCCGCCGTGGACCAGGCCCTCGGCATCCATCCGGCGGTTGACCCCGGCCTGGCGCAGCAGGTCGACCATGCCCTGTTCCAGCACGCCGGCGCGGATTCGACCGAGTACGTACTCCGGGGTCTGGCGTTCGATGATCACGGTGTCGATGCCGGCATTGTGCAGCAACTGGCCGAGCAGCAGGCCGGACGGACCGGCACCGATAATGGCGACTTGAGTTTTCATTGTTGTTCTCTCTGCAAGCTCCACGCGGCGTACCGGTGAGCGGGTTGTTATGTTTGTGCTTGCATTTTTCGCTTGCGAGATGGGCTTTAGAAGGTGAAAACTGCGCCTTTATCGGTACTTTTCAACAATAAGGGCGATTATCGCCCAAGGCCCGACGCTGATGAACAAGCCTGCGGCACCGGCGATTCCGGTGTTCAAGCTCTACGGGGAAAACCAGGACTGGATCGCCCCTGATCTCTTGCACTGCGAGACCATTCCCAAGCGCAGTCGCCTGCACCATTGGGAGATCCAGCCGCATCGGCATGCCGATCTCTGCCAGTTGCTGTTCGTCAACAAGGGCCAGGCCCGGGTCGATATCGAGGGACAGCGCAGCACCCTTCGCGAGTCGGCGATCCAGGTGGTGCCGCCGCTGTGCGTGCACGGTTTCCAGTTTTCCGAGAACATCGATGGTCATGTGCTGACCCTGGCGGCGCCGCTGGTATCGCAACTGCAGCAGCAACTGGGCAGTTCGCCGGACGCGCTGGCGCGCGCCGCGAGTTATCCGGCGGGGCGTGACCGCGTCTACCTCAACCGGTTGTTCAGTGCCTTGCAGAGCGAGTATGCGGCGAACCAGCCGGCGCGTGACCTGCTCCTGCGTTCGCTGGTCAGCGTGCTGCTGGTGTGGCTCAGTCGCCAGGTGATCCGGCGCGAGGCGGATGGCCAGTCACCCGAGCGCGGACGCGAGTACCTGAGCCGCTTCAATGGTCTGGTCGAAGCGCATTTCCGCGAGCATCCGACGGTCGAGCAGTTGTCCCACCAGGTCGGGGTGTCGGTGGCGCACCTGAACAACATCTGTCGGGAATTGGCGGGGCAGTCGGCGTTGCAGGTGATCCACCAGCGACTGCTGCTGGAGGCCAAGCGCAACCTGATCTACACGCGAATGAGCGTCAGCCGGGTGGCCGACGAGCTGGGTTTTGCCGATCCGGCCTATTTCGCCCGGTTCTTCCGGCGCATGAGTGGGCTTTCGCCCAGTGCCTTTCGCGCCGATGTCGATCGCCAGGCCCAGGGGATCATCTCAGGGCACTGAGGCTCGCGGTATGCGGTACGCAGTGCTCGAGATTGCAGGTGGCGACCGCGTGGGGCGTTTGCCTGATCTGTTCAACCCGCCAGGCGGCGGTGGCGTACAGGGCCAGGACGGCGCTGATGGCAAGTACGGCGGCACATTTTCTTGTTTTTAGAATATTCATGACGCAGACCTCTGACTGTCGAACCGGGTTCGCTAGAAGTACTGAGTACAAGACTAGGCCAGCTGCGGCGACTTGCCAGCTTTTTGCGGGTCAGAGGCCCTTGTCCCAGGCCGGTGTTTGCGGAAAGCGCACCACCAGGAAATCGAGCATGCTGCGCAGTGTCGCCGGCATGTGCTTGCGTGAGGCGTACACGGCGTACATGTCCATGGTCCGCGGTTCGGCATGGGCGAGCAGACGCACCAGCTCACCGCTGCGCAGGTACTCCCAGGCCTGGTAGGTGGGCAGCATCGAGATGCCGGCGCCAGCGACGGCGGCACGCAGCAGGGTGCTGGCCTCGTTCGCGCTGATATTGCCCTGCACCGGTACCGACACCTGTTCGCCATCCTGTTCGAAGTGCCAGAGGCTCTTGCCGAAATAGGAGTGCGTCAGGCAGTTGTAGCGGCTCAGGTCCTCCACCCGCTGCGGCGCCGGGTGCTCGCGCAGGTAGGCTGGCGAGGCGCAGATCACCGAGCGGCAGACTGTCAGCCGCCGGGCAATCAGGTTTGGGTCCAGGTCATTGCTGGCGCGGATCGCCAGGTCGATGCGCTCGTCCACCAGGTTGACGGTGCGGTCGAGCATCTGCAGGTCGATGTTGACGCCGGGGAAGCGCCGGACGTATTCGGTCATCGCGTCGGCGAACTGGGCCTGGCCGAACGAGGTGCTGACACTGATCCGCAGCAGGCCACGGGGCGCCTCGTCCGGAATGCTCACGGCGGCCTGCATGTCGCCGGACAGCTCCAGCAATTGCCGGCAGCGCGGCAGCGTTTCAGCACCGGCGGCGGTCAGGCTCAACTTGCGCGTGGTGCGGTGCATCAGCCGTGCACCGATCCAGTCTTCCAGTTCCGCCAGGTAGCGCGAGACCACCGGGCGCGACAGTTCCAGATGGTCGGCGGCCGCCGACTGGCTGCCCAGGTCGACCACCGTGACGAATACCCGCATTGCGGTGAGACGGTCCATGATTTGCTCGCTTTGAGAAACAAACTATGTCCCAGCATCGCATTTTTTGTATCGGTTCGGGCAACTAAGCTCTGTCCATCGCCTATCACGGCCCACAGATGACGGAGCAGCACATGATCGGATTCACCTCACTTCGCCGCCTCTTGCTCGCCACCGCGGTGCTGGGTTTCGCGGCCCATGCGGCGGCCGAATCGCCACTGACCCTGGAGGTCTACAACCCCGGAACCTCGGCGATTTTCCCGGTCAGCTCGGTGCTGGTCAGCGGCAGCAAGGAGGCCGTGCTGGTCGATGCCCAGTTCGGCAAGTCCCAGGCCGAACAGCTGGTGGAGAAGATCCGCGCCAGCGGCAAGCAACTGACCACCATCTACATCAGCCATGGCGACCCGGACTATTACTTCGGCCTGGACACCCTTACCCGAGCTTTCCCGAAAGCCAAGGTGCTGGCGTCGGCCCCAACCGTCGAACACATCAAGGCCACCGTCGACGGCAAGCTGGCGTTCTGGGGACCGAAAATGGGCAGCGACATTCCGGCCAAAACCATCGTGCCAGAGGTGCTCAAGGGCCATCGCCTGATGCTGGAAGGGCGTGAGCTGGAGGTGATCGGCCTGGACGGCCCGCAGCCGGACCGCAGCTTCGTCTGGATCCCGTCGCTCAAGGCGGTGGTCGGTGGCGTGGTGGTGGCGCAGAACATCCATGTGTGGATGGCCGATACCCAGTCGGCCAAGTCCCACCAGGACTGGCTGGCGACGCTGCAACGCATCCAGGCGCTGCAACCGAAGGTCCTGGTCCCTGGCCATTACCTGGGTGACGGCCCGCACAGCGTGGCGGCCGCGCAGTTCACCGCGGACTACATCAAGGCCTTCGACGAGGAGACCGCCAAGGCCAAGGACTCGGCGCAACTGATCGCCGCGATGAAGCAGCGTTATCCGAACCTGGGCGAGGAGTCCTCGCTGGAGCTCAGCGCCAAGGTGGCCAAGGGTGAAATGAAGTGGTGACCGGTCCGGTCACTGGCAAAGGGATTTCGTGAATCAATCGTCCTGTCCACCCGGGCAGGGCGCCCCCTCGACGCACAGCGTCATACGATTGGAACTGGAGAGTGTCATGAGCAAGATTGCAATCATCGGTGCCACCGGTCGTGCCGGTAGCCAATTGCTGGAAGAAGCCCTGCGTCGCGGCCACAGCGTGACGGCCATTGCGCGTAACACGGCGAAGATCACCAGCCGTGACGGCGTTGTCAGCAAGGCGGTCGATGCGCTGGATGCCGCGGCGCTGGAAGCGGCGGTCGCCGGCCACGACGTGGTCATCAGTGCCGCACACTTCGCCACGCTGCCGGCGGCAGCGGTGATCGGCCCGGTGAAGAAGGCCGGGGTCAAGCGCCTGCTGGTGGTCGGTGGCGCCGGCTCGCTGCTGCTGCCGGACAACAGCCGGGTCATCGACAGCCCCGGCTTCCCGCCGGAGTACAAGGCCGAAGCCAGCGCTGGCGCGGCGTTCCTGGAAACCCTGCGCCAGGAAAAGGAACTGGACTGGACCTTCCTCTCGCCCTCGGCGGAGTTCGTCGAAGGTGAGCGTACCGGCAGCTTCCGCCTGGGCCAGGATCACCTGCTGGTGAGTGCCGAAGGCCGCAGTTGGATCACCTTCGCCGACTACGCGATTGCCCTGCTGGATGAAATCGAGCAGCCCGCCCACTCGCGTCAGCGTTTCGCCGTCGGTTACTGACTGCGCCTTCGAGCGGCGCCGGATCGCCAGCAAGCGGAGCGCCGCCCGGCCGTCTCCCACAGGTTTCGCGTCGAGCACCTCTCTTGTGTACGACGCAGAATCTGTGGGAGACGGCCGGGCGGCGCTCCGCTTGCTGGCGACAGCTGTCGACCATTTTGCAGCGACCCTACGGATTAGCCCGCTGCGCCGCCTGGCCGACCAGCCACTCCCGCAGTTCGTGCAGCGCCGCCGAGCCCTCCGAGCGCTTTGGATACGTCAGGTAGTAGGCCTGCCCGGTACGCACCCGCAATTCGAACGGCATCATCAGCCGCCCGGCACTCAGGTCCTCGCCGATCAACGCCCAGTCACCAATGGCCACGCCCGTACCCTGGGAGGCCAGGGACATCGCCAGATCCATGGTTTCCAGATGCTGGCCCTGGCCGATATTGCCCAGGCGGACGCCGGCCGCGTCGAGCCAGGTCTGCCAGTCCTGCTGGTCCAGGGTGGGGTGCAGCAGCGTGTGATGTTCCAGGTCGACGATCTGCTCCAGCGCGACCGCGCCCTGTTTCAACTGTGGCGAACAGACGGGCGTCAGTTGTTCGTCGAACAGGTGGTGGGCGGTTGTTGCCGGCCCTGGCGGGGCGCCATAGATCACCGCCACATCGAAGTCCTCGCGACGGAAATCGACCCCGTGCTGCAGGCTGGTGGTCAACTCCACCGGTACGTCCGGACGTTCCTTGCGCCATTGCAGCAGGCGCGGCAGCAGCCAGCGGATCATGCAGATCGGTGCCTTGAGTTTCAGCGCCGGGTGCTGGGCCCCCACCTGTTCCACCGCGTCTTCGATCTGCCGGAACACTTCCTGTATTCGCGGAAACAGCTCGCGCCCCTGCGGCGTCAGGCTCAGGCCGCGGGCCTGGCGCTGGAACAGCGCATAGCCCAGGTGCTGCTCCAGGCCGGCGATCTGTCGACTCACGGCGCCCTGGGTGATGTGCAACTGCTCGGCCGCCCGGGTGAAGTTGCAGCACTGGGCGGTGATCAGAAAAGTATGCAGCGCCGGCAAGGGTGGAAGGCGTTTCATGGCGAACTCAGGCATGACGACAGGACATGGCTAGTATGACTATTTTTGCGTTGTGCCCGCCATCGCCCAGACGCTCCAATAACGTCACTGCCGGGGCCTGCACCGCCGCGGCCAAGACGAACAGGAAGGGTGGAAAGCGATGGCGACGTGCGGCGAAGTGTTGGTCAAGTTACTGGAAGGCTACGGGGTCGAGCAGGTGTTCGGCATTCCCGGCGTGCATACCGTGGAGCTGTATCGCGGCCTGGCCGCGTCGCGCATCGAGCACATCACCCCGCGCCATGAGCAGGGCGCCGGCTTCATGGCCGACGGGTATGCACGCACCAGCGGCAAGCCCGGGGTCTGCTTCATCATCACCGGTCCCGGCATGACCAACATCACCACCGCCATGGGCCAGGCCTATGCCGACTCGATCCCGATGCTGGTGATCTCCAGCGTGCAGTCGCGCAGCCAACTGGGCGGCGGGCGCGGCAAGCTCCATGAGCTGCCGAACCAGAGCAGCCTGGTGGCCGGCGTGGCGGCGTTTTCCCATACCCTGATGTCGGCGGCGGAGTTGCCTGCCGTGCTGGCCCGGGCATTCGCCCTGTTCCAGGCCGGACGGCCGCGTCCGGTGCATATCGAGATCCCGCTGGATGTACTGGTGGAAAATGCCGACGCCCTGCTCGGCAGCCAGCCGGTGAGCATTGCCCGGGCTGGCGCTGCGCCGGCTGCCGTGGCGCAGATGGCTGAACTGCTGGCAAGCGCCAGGCGCCCGCTGATTCTCGCCGGGGGTGGTGCCATCGACGCGGCGCCTGAGCTGACCCGGCTCGCCGAGCGCCTTGACGCGCCGGTGGCCCTGACCATCAACGCCAAGGGCATGCTGCCGGGCGAGCATCCGCTATTGATCGGCTCGACCCAATCCCTGGTTGCCACCCGTGCCCTGGTGGCCGAGGCCGATGTGGTGCTGGCGGTCGGGACCGAACTGGCGGAAACCGACTATGACATCACCTTCGCCGGTGGCTTCGAGATTCCCGGCACCCTGTTGCGTATCGACATCGATCCGGACCAGACCGTGCGCAACTACCCGCCCCGGGTTGCCCTGGTATCCGACTCGCAGGTGGCGGCCCAGGCATTGCTCGGCGCACTCGAAGGTCGCAACCTGGCCGCTCGTCGTGACGACTGGGGCCATCGACGTGCCGCCGCCCTGCGGGCCGAACTCGACCGCCAGTGGGATGCACCGACCCGTGCCCAGACCCGTTTCCTGGAAACCATTCTCGAGGTGCTGCCGGATGCGGTGCTGGTGGGGGATTCGACCCAGCCGGTGTACACCGGCAACCTGACCTTGAACCCGCGGCAGGCGCGGCGCTGGTTCAACGCCTCGACCGGCTACGGCACCCTCGGTTACGCCCTGCCGGCGGCGATCGGTGCCTGGCTCGGACGGGCCTCCCGGCGCGACGAGCGCGGCGCGGTGGTCTGCCTGATCGGTGACGGCGGCCTGCAATTCACCCTGCCGGAACTGGCCAGTGCGGTCGAGGCGAGCACCCCGGTCATCGTCCTGTTGTGGAATAACCAGGGTTACGAAGAGATCAAGAAATACATGGTCAACCGCGCCATCACCCCGGTGGGCGTGGATATCCATACCCCGGATTTTGTCGCGGTCGCCAAGGGCCTGGGTTGTGCCGCCGAGGCCACCAGCACCGAGCAAGGCCTGCGCAGCGCCTTGCGGGCCGCGGCGGCGCGTCCGGGGCCGACACTGATTGAAGTCGACCAGGCTCTCTGGATGAAAGGAATGGTGGTGTGATGAAAGCGCAAATGAATCAGGACGGCCTCTACATCGACGGCCAATGGCGTTCCGGCAGCGAGCAGCTGCGGGTGATCAATCCGGCCACCGAGGCGCTGCTCGGTAGCGTTTCCGGTGGTGATGAACACGCCGTCGGGCAGGCGGTAACGGCAGCGGTGCGAGCCTTTCCGGGCTGGTCGGCGAGCAGTGGTGCCGAACGGGGCGTGGTGCTGCGGCGGATTGCCGAAGGGGTACGCGAGCGCCGGGAGGCACTGATCCAGCTGCAATCGACCAACAACGGCAAGCCGCTGTTCGAGGCGGCCATCGACGTCGATGACGTGATTGCCACCTTCGAGTACTACGCCGGTTTGGCCGAAGGCCTGGAGGAACGCCAGGATCAGGACGTGGCACTGCCCAGCGATGACTTCGCCGCCCGCGTGCGCCGCGAGCCCTGTGGCGTGGTCGGGTTGATCGTGCCGTGGAATTTCCCGATGGTCACCACCGCCTGGAAGCTCGCGCCGGCCCTGGCCGCCGGTTGCTGCGTGGTGCTCAAACCGTCGGAGGTGACGCCGTTGCCCGAGCTGGAACTGGCTGCGATCATCGCCGATAGCGGCTTGCCGGCCGGGGTGTTCAACCTCGTCTGCGGCACCGGGCTGGCGGTGGGGGCTCCGCTGTCGGCCGACCCGCGGGTGGCGAAGATTTCCTTTACCGGCAGCAATGCGGTAGGTGTCCAGGTCATGCAGCGGGCGGCGGAAACCATCAAGGGCGTCAGCCTGGAGTTGGGCGGCAAGTCTTCCCTGCTGGTCATGGCCGACGCCGACCTCGACCTGGCGGTGGAAGTCGCCAGTGGCGGTGCGTTCTTCAATGCCGGGCAGATGTGCTCGGCAACCAGCCGCGTGCTGGTCGCCGACGAGATCGCCGACGAATTCCTGCAGCGCCTGAAGGCACGGGCCGAGGCCATTCGCGTGGCCGATCCGTTCGACCCCGAGGTGGAGATGGGGGCGCTGGTCAATCAGGCGCAGTACCAGCGGGTGCTGGGGCATATCGATCGTGGCCTGAGCAGCGGTGCCCGGCTGGTCTGCGGTGGTAGCCGGCCAGCGGCGCTGTCGCGTGGTTATTTCCTGCAGCCGACGGTGTTCACTGAAGTGCCGCTGGACAGCGCATTGTGGCGTGAGGAGATTTTCGGGCCGGTGGTCTGCGTACGCAGTTTCGCCAGCGAGGCCGAGGCGATCGCCCTGGCCAACGACAGTGAATTCGGCCTGGTGGCGAGTGTCGTCACCACCGATGGCGAGGCGGCGGACCGTATTGCCAATGCCTTGCAGGCGGGCCTGGTGTGGATCAATGCACCGCAGGTGATCTTCCCGCAGACCGCGTGGGGCGGCTACAAAAAGAGCAGCCTGGGCCGCGAGCTCGGGCCTTGGGGCCTGCAGGCGTTCCAGGAGATCAAGCACGTGGTGCGGGCCCGCTGAATTCGGTGCCCCGTTCGCGGATGAATCCGGCTCCCACAAGGGATCGCGCCGGACACACATTTTGTGTGCCGCACGGACCTTGTGGGAGCCGGATTCATCCGCGAAAGCGCCAGCGAGAGCGCCGCATCAAATCCGGATAATCGAGTATTTCAAACGCTTTGGCGCAAGCGCGCCAGATCCCTCAGCGGTGGGGCGCCGAACAGCCGGCTGTATTCGCGGCTGAACTGCGACGGGCTCTCGTAGCCGACCCGATAACCTGCCGCCGAGGCATCCAGCCCTTCGGCGAGCATCAGTCGCCGCGCTTCCTGCAGACGCAACTGTTTCTGGTATTGCAGCGGACTCATGGCGGTCATCGCCTTGAAGCGGTGGTGCAACGTGGAAACGCTCAGGTTGACCTCCCGCGCCAGGTCGTCGATACGCAGAGGTTGCTCGAAGTTGCCGTTCAGCCACTTGATCGCCTGGTTCACCCGATGCCCCTGGCTGTTGGCGATGGCGATCTCGTAAAGGCGATGGCCCTGCGGGCTGCGTAGCAGCCGATAGAGGATTTCCCGGCGCACCAGCGGTGCGAGCATGGGAATGTCCTTGGGCGCATCGAGCAGCCGTGCCAGACGCAGCAGGGCGTCGAACATATGAGTATCCACACGCTCTACGTACAGGCCCAGGCCTGTCGGCCGGCTGGGCACACCCAGGGGGCCGGCCTCGGCGATCAATGCACTGATTTCGTTCGGTTCGATATCCAGTCGCAACGACAGGATCGGCGATTCGGGCGAGACATTCACCACCCGTCCGGCGAGGGGCATCGACACCGAGACCACCAGATAATGCAGCGGGTCGTAGATGAAATGGCCGTCGCCCAGGCGTACTTCCTTGCGGCCCTGGGCCATGATGCACAGGGCCGGCTGCGCCAGCACGGGGGCGAAATCGTAGGGATGGCTGTGGCGTCCCAGTACCAGCGAGCCGACGGCGGTCTGGTAGTTGCCGTCCTCGGCGGCATGGCGGCGAATGATATCGGCCAGTTCCAGACGCTGCTTTTCCATCTCCGGGGGGATCGGCTCTTGCGGAAGTTCGGACAGTGGCATGCAGGATCCCCCTCGTGAAAGACGAGACATAGCTTAAGTTTGGGCAAGGAGGATCGCCAGCCGGATCCTGCGCAATTCTTGCCTGATCCTGCCTTGGGCTCATATGACAGGCGGATGACTGCCCGGACCGGGGGCTGTGCTTGCTTAAAACTCCGGATCACCGTGCAAGCCGCCGCTCGGCTGCCGTACGGCAGGGGCAGGACGCGCCGGCAGGATTGTGCAATAAGCCGACAGGAATCGACTAACGGGTGCTCGCCGGGGCCACTAATCTATGCTCCTGTCGCCGTCATCCCCGCGGTCGATGGTGTCAGCACAACATTCCTTTCGGGAGAGCCGCGCATGTCCAAGCATATCCCTGTCAGTCACATGGCCTTCGTTCGCGCACGCCCGGGGCGCTCCGCCGAGCTGGGCGCACGTCTGAGCAGCCTGATCGAACCTTCCCGCCAGGCAGCCGGCTGCCTGCAGTTCTCCCTGCAGCATTCGCTGGCCGATGCCGATCTCTGGCTGGTGTCCGGTTTCTGGGTCAACCAGTCGGCAATGACTGCCTATTTCAATACCCCGGCCATGCAGGTGTTCGGTGAGCTGGTGCAGGAGCTCGTGGTCGACAGCCTGGATTTCCATACGTTCAGCGAGGTGTCCGCTGCCCGTGCCCAGTGCGAATATCACCTGTCCAGTGCAGGTTCCCTGCAACGCTTGGCCAGCTGATTTAGAATGCCGGCCGATCAATTGGCCGGGATGACAGGCATGGCACGTAGAGAGTTTGCACAGTTCGAAGCAGTTTCAGCAGCCGTTCGCGGCGAAGCCGGTTACAACGCGGCGATTGCGGTAAAGGCCCTGGGTGGTTTCGAGCCACCGCGTTTTCATAAGATCCTTGCAGACCAGACATTCAAGACCGCCCTCGAGGCCGACCAGGCCGCCGAGCAGGAGTTGGCGCGGCTGAGCGACGTCGACGCCGAGGGCGAGTTGTCCTGGTGATGCTCAGGCTCCGCCAGTGATCAGCCTGATCACTGTGGACGATACATCTTGAACAGCGCCTCCGGGCCCAACTGGAAGTAGTCCGCCGGGCCACCGCCACGCAGGATCGGTTCGGCGGCGGCCGTATCATAGATCCCATCCTTGAGCAGATGCCGGGCGATATGCACCGCAACCACTTCGCCCAGGATCAGCCAGCTGGGTACCAGGGCCTGGTCGGCGCGTTGCAGTTGAATGATCTGGGTGACCTTGCACTCGAAGGACACCGGGCTTTCCTGTACCCGCGGCACACGGATGACCCGGGAGGCGATGGGCGTGAGGCCGGCCAACTGGAACTCGTCGACCTCGGGCGGCACGGCCGCGCAGCTCTGGTTCATCGCTTCGGCCAGCGGACGGGTGGCGAGGTTCCAGGCGAACTCGCCGGTCTGTTCGATGTTGTTCAGGCTGTCTTTGCGGCCGACGCTGGAGAAGCCGATGATCGGCGGAATGTAGTTGAAGGCGTTGAAGAAGCTGTAGGGGGCCAGGTTCAGGCGGCCCTCGGCATCCTGTGAGGAAATCCAGCCGATGGGGCGTGGGCCGACGATGGCGTTGAACGGGTCGTGGGGCAGCCCGTGGCCGTTGGCGGGTTCGTAGTAGTGGATATCGTCAGGCATGGTTCGCGGGTTCCGCAGGGGTATCGGGGGATCGCTAGTGTGCTTTGCGTGGCGGATAAAGGCGATAGGGCGTTTGCGTGGTGCCCTCCGATGCTGGGCATATCGCCGGTGGCGAGCGGGCTTGCCCACGTTCGACCGCGACGCGGTCGCAATCTGGTCATGCAGGGTTACCTGGCGGACCGCGGAGTCGGTCGTTGGGGCCGCTGCGCAGCCCAGCGGGGGCAAGCCCCCTCGCCACCTCGGATTTCCTGTCCTCCAGAAATGACTAAGCCCGGCCTGAGCCGGGCTGTGATGCCATCTGGAAAGCCTTAGCTGATTGCAGCGGCACCAGGAGTCTTGTCGTAACCGTCGGAGGCTACCGCGTTGGCGCCTGGGGTCTTGTCGTAGCTGGGCACATCCCGGTGGCGAGCGGGCTTGCCCGCGTTCGACCGCGACGCGGTCGCAATCTGGTCATGCGGGGTTACCTGGCGGACCGCGGAGTCGGTCGTTGGGGCCGCTGCGCAGCCCAGCGGGGGCAAGCCCCCTCGCCACCTCGGATTTCCTGTCCTCCAGAAATGACTAAGCCCGGCCTAAAGCCGGGCTGTGATGCCATCTGGAAAGCCTCAGCTGATTGCAGCGGCACCAGGAGTCTTGTCGTAACCGTCGGAGGCTACCGCGTTGGCGCCTGGGGTCTTGTCGTAGCTGGGTACATCCCGGTGGCGAGCGGGCTTGCCCGCGTTCGACCGCGACGCGGTCGCAATCTGGTCATGCAGGGTTACCTGGCGGACCGCGGAGTCGGTCGTTGGGGCCGCTGCGCAGCCCAGCGGGGGCAAGCCCCCTCGCCACCTCGGATTTCCTGTCCTCCAGAAATGACTAAGCCCGGCCTAAAGCCGGGCTGTGATGCCATCTGGAAAGCCTCAGCTGATTGCAGCGGCACCAGGAGTCTTGTCGTAGCTGGGCACATCCCGGTGGCGAGCGGGCTTGCCCGCGTTCGACCGCGACGCGGTCGCAATCTGGTCATGCGGGGTTACCTGGCGGACCGCGGAGTCGGTCGTTGGGGCCGCTGCGCAGCCCAGCGGGGGCAAGCCCCCTCGCCACCTCGGATTTCCTGTCCTCCAGAAATGACTAAGCCCGGCCTGAGCCGGGCTGTGATGCCATCTGGAAAGCCTCAGCTGATTGCAGCGGCACCTGGAGTCTTGTCGTAACCGTCGGAGGCTACCGCGTTGGCGCCTGGAGTCTTGTCGTAGCCGTCAGCGGCGATGGCATTGGCACCAGGAGTCTTGTCGTAGCCGTCAGCGGCGACAGCGTTGGCGCCCGGGGTCTTGTCGTAGCCGTCAGCGGCGACAGCGTTGGCGCCCGGGGTCTTGTCGTAGCCGTCAGCGGCGATGGCATTGGCACCAGGAGTCTTGTCGTAGCCGTCAGCGGCGACAGCATTGGCACCAGGAGTCTTGTCGTAACCGTCAGCAGCGATCGCGTTGGCACCAGGAGTCTTGTCATAGCCGTCAGCGGCGACAGCGTTGGCACCCGGGGTCTTGTCGTAGCCGTCAGCGGCGACAGCATTCGCACCTGGGGTTTTGTCGTAGCCGTCAGCGGCGACAGCATTCGCACCTGGGGTTTTGTCGTAACCGTCGGCAGCGACGCGATAGGCACCTGGGGTGTGGCTGGAACCATCGGCGGCGTAGGTGTTGGCGGCCAGTACGGAGAGGGTCAGGGCGAGGATCAGTTTGGTTTTCATGGTGGTTGCTCCAGTCGGGTGTTCGTTTTGTTCAGTGGGTGTGGAAGTCATACTACGCTCGTTTATTCGATTAAAAAGCGCAAATAAGTGCTTAAATTAATCGTATAAATCGATGTATTGTGCGGCGCGATCAAATGGCGGTCACCGGATGCCCGAGGGCAGGCGCGCAAATCGATTGGGCGTAGGGTCAGGATGGAGGATGGGAATTAAGTCGCTATTAATTCCGGGCTTGCACGAAATGCAGGAGGGCTCTGTAGGAGCCGGCTTGCTGGCGATTGCGGTGTATCAGTCGGCATTTACATCGACTGGCACACCGCAATCGCTAGCAAACCGGCTCCCACTCAAGAGCAATGCCGGTCCCGCAATCGGGAACCGGCAGAAGGGGTAATCAGTCGGTCTCGATCCGCGAGTGCTTGCGGGTGTCCTTCATGGTGACGTACACCAGCAGCGATACCGCGATGCAGGCGGTCACGTACCAGTAGTAGCCGGTCTCCATGCCGATGCTCTTGAACCACAGCGCGATGTACTCGGCAGTACCGCCGAAGATCGACACGGTCAGCGCGTAGGGCAGCCCCACGCCCAAGGCGCGGATTTCAGTCGGGAACAGCTCGGCCTTCACCACGGCGTTGATCGAGGTGTATCCGCTGACGATGATCAGCGCCGCCATGATCAGGAAGAACGCGCCCCACCAGGTCTGGATGGTATGCAGGGTGCTGAGGATCGGGACGGTGCAGAGCGTGCCGAGGATCCCGAAGGCGATCAGGATCGGCCGCCGGCCCACCTTGTCCGACAGCGCACCGATCACCGGTTGCAGGCACATGAACAGGAACAGGGTGGCCGCCGAGATCGTAGTGGAGTCGGAGATACTCATGCCGACGGTGTTCACCAGGTACTTCTGCATGTAGGTGGTATAGGTGTAGAACGCCAGGGTGCCGCCCATGGTCAGGCCGACCACGGTCAGCAGCTCCTTGGGATGACGCAGCAATGTGCGCATCAGGCTCTCTTTCGGCTTTTCCTTCTTCTTCACGAACGATTCGGTTTCTTCCATGCCGCGCCGCAGGTAGAGCGCGACCACCGCGCACAGGGCGCCGATGCCGAACGGAATGCGCCAGCCCCAGTCCTGCAACTGTTCGACGCTGAGGAGCTGTTGCAGCACGATCAGCACCGCCAGGGCGATGAGCTGGCCGGAGATCAGGGTCACGTACTGGAAGCTGGAGTAGAAGCCACGGCTCTGCTTGGTGGCCATCTCGCTGAGGTAGGTGGCGGAGGTGCCGTATTCGCCGCCGACCGACAGGCCCTGCATCAGGCGGGCGACCACCAGCAGGATCGGGGCGCCGACGCCGATGGTTTCATAGCCGGGGGTCAGGGCGATGATCAGCGAGCCTGCGCACATCAGCAGGACCGAGGCCATCAGTGCCGCCTTGCGGCCCTTGCGGTCGGCGTACAGACCCATCAGCCAGCCACCGATCGGGCGCATCAGGAAGCCCACGGCGAAGATCGCGGCGGTGTTGAGCAGTTGCGCGGTGGTGTCCCCCTTGGGGAAGAAGACCTTGGCGAAGTACAGCGAGAAGGCGGCGTAGACGTACCAGTCGTACCACTCGACCATGTTGCCGACCGACCCGCTGAAAATCGATTTCAGGCGGCTGGCGGTGGTTCTTTCTTGTGCCGGCGCGACCGCCGACCCCAGGGGCAGGGTAGTGGAGTTATCCATCTAGGGAACCTTGTGAGTATTGTTTTTGTGGAGCGCGCGTGAGCGCAGCCTGGGCGCTCCATAGCAGGAGCCGTGCCAGGGCTCGAAGGCCCGGTTTAGAGGGGGTGGAGAAAATCCATGAGCGGAAATCCGCTCATGGATGGGCGGTCGGTGAGCGGAAAATCGCCGATAGCGTCACGGGCACGCAGAGAGACCCGTGGCGAGCGGGCTTGCCCGCGCTCGACTGCGCAGCAGTCGTAAAGCCATTCACCTGGGTGGGCCTGGCGCATGGCGATTGCAGGTTTCAGGGCCGCTCCGCGCCCCAGCGCGGCGGTGCGGCGTTCCGACAAGCCCGCTCGCCACAGGGGCCACAGGAGAGAGGATTGTGGCGTGGTCAGTCGTCGCGCAGGAAGCTTTCGCGCGTCAGCCCGTGGCGCTGCATTTTCTCGTTGAAGGTGCGCCGCGGCAGTTGCAGTTCTTCGAGCACGGCCTTGACGTCGCCCTTGTGGCGGGTCAGCGCCGAGCGCAGGCACTGTGCCTCGAAGGCTTCCTGCTGCGCCGCCAATGACTGGCCCGGATCGAGGCTGACCGGTTCCGGATCGCCCAGGCCGAGCACCGAGCGTTCGGCGGCATTGGCCAGTTCACGGACGTTGCCGGGCCAGTCATGACCCAGCAGCCGGCTCAGTTGCGAGCCGCCCAGTGGCCTTACCGCGCGCCCCAGGCGCTCGGCCGCGCCCTGGGCAAAGTGCTCGAACAGCAGCGGGATATCCTCGCGCCGCTCGCGCAATGGCGGCAGGCGCAGTTCGGCCACGGTCAGCCGGTACGCCAGGTCTTCGCGAAAACGTCCGGCCCGGGCCTCCTCCAGCAGGTCGGGCTTGGTCGCAGCGACGATGCGCAGGTCGACCGGGATGCTCTGGTTGGAGCCCAGGCGTTCGAGCTTCTGTTCCTGCAACACCCGCAGCAGCTTGACCTGCTGGGCCAGCGGCATGCTCTCGATCTCGTCGAGAAACAGGGTGCCGCCATTGGCATACTCCAGCTTGCCGATCCGCTTGCCCTGCGCCCCGGTGAAGGCGCCGCTCTCATGGCCGAACAACTCGGCTTCGAACAACGGCTCGGGGATCGCCGCGCAGTTGAGGGCCACGAACGGCTTGGCCGAGCGCGGCCCGAAGTCGTGCAGGCAGCGGGCGACCAGCTCCTTGCCGCTGCCGGTTTCGCCGCGGATCAGCACGTTGACCGGCAGCGGCGCCAGTTCCAGCACCTGTCGGCGCAAGGTCTGCAGGCTGCGTGACACCCCCAGCAGGCAGGCATCGAGGCGTAAGCGGCTGTCGGCCTGTTCATGCAGACGGCGGTTCTCCAGCACCAGCCGACGCTTTTCCAGGGCGCGGCCGAGACTGCCGAGCAGGGCTTCGGGGCTGAAGGGTTTTTCCAGGAAGTCGTAGGCGCCATCGCGCATCGCCTCGACCGCCATCGGCACATCGCCATGGCCGGTCAGCAGGATCACCGGCAGGTCGGGGTCGAGCGCCCGTACCCGCGCCAGCAGCTCCAGGCCGCCGAGGCCGGGCATGCGTACGTCGCTGATGATCACCCCGGGAAAGTGCGGTGGCAGGTTCGCCAGGCAGTTCTCGGCGCGGCTGAACAGCCGGACCGAGAATCCCGACAGGCCCAGCCACTGCTCCACCGCGGTACGAATGCTGGCTTCGTCATCGACCACTATCACCGAATTCAGCATGGTTCGCAGACCTCCAGGGCAATGGGCAGGGCCAGGGTGAAGCAGGCGCCGCCCGGCCGGTTGATGACGTTCAGGCGGCCGCCCTGTTCATGGACGATCGCGTAGGACACGGCCAACCCCAGGCCCAGGCCTTCGCCCACCGGCTTGGTGGTGAAGAACGGGTCGAAGACCTTGGCCAGGTGCTCCTCGGGAACACCGCCGCCGCTGTCACTCACACTCAGCAGCCACAGTTGCTGGTCAGCCTCGATACGGATCTCCAGGCGCCTGAGCGGCTGGTCATGCATGGCATCGAGGGCGTTGCGCAGCAGGTTGATCAGCACCTGTTCGAGGCGGATCGCATCGCCGCGAACCCAGGCGGGGCGGGTCAGGTGCAGGACGATACTGACGTTGTCCTCGCGCAGGCGCGGATCGAGCAGTTGCAGGGCCTGGTCGACCACGCCGGCCAGGTCCAGCGGCTCGCGCAGGCCACTGGGGCTTTGCCGGGCGTAGGTCTTGAGGTGGCTGGTCAGGGCGGCCATGCGGGTCAGCATCTGCTCCAGCGGTGCCAGCGCTTCGCGCGCGGCGTCGAGCCGGCCGTGGTCGAGCAGCAGGCGCAGGGTTGCCAGCTGCATGCGTTGGGCGGTCAGCGGCTGGTTGATTTCGTGGGCCAGGGCGGCGGACATCTGTCCCAGCGCCGCCAGCTTGGCCGACTGCACCAGGCCGTCCTGTGCCGTACGCAGGTCGCGCGTGCGCTCTTCAACCAGTCGCTCCAGTTCTGCGCGACTGCGTTGGCGCAGGCGGGCCAGGCGCCAGCGCTGGTTGAGGAACAGCGCCAGGAACACCAGGGTCAGCCACAGGCCGGCCCCGGCCAGCCCGGCATTGCGCCGTTCCTCGGCGGCCAGTTGCGGCTTGCGCAGCAGGTGCAGGGTCCAGTGTTCGGTGTCCAGCGGCAGCGATTCCCAGAGCAGCTCGGCGGTGCCTTCGGGGGTGGTCACCCGGCTCAGGAAGCTGTGGCTGTCGAACACCTGCAAGGTCTGGTGTTCGATGGTGCTCAGCGGCTGCTTGTCGTACTGGCGGGTACGGCCGATTTCGCTGCGGTCGTTGTCCGACAGCGGCCGCAGCAGGCGATAGCGCCAGTTCGGCTGGTTGGCGATGAACACGATGTCGCGGGCGTCGCTGACCAGCAGGATGTCGTTGCCCTTGCTCCACTCGTGCTCGATCTCGGGGAACTCCAGCTTCACCACCATGGCGCCGATGAATTCGCCGCGGTCGTTGTAGACCGCGCTGGAGAGGAAGTAGCCGGGAATCCCGCTGGTCACGCCGACCGCGTAGAAGTGCCCGCTGCCTTCGCTGCGGGTCTGGTTGAAGTAGGGGCGAAAGCCGTAGCTATGACCGACATAGCTGCTCGGCAGTTGCCAGTTGCTGGCGGCCACCGACAGACCGTTGCGGTCGAGCAGTTGCAGGGTCGAGGAGCGTGCGGCGCCGTTCATGCGCTCCAGTTTGCGGTTGAGGGCATCCTGGCGTTGTGGCGTGATCGGCCCATTGAGCGCTTCACGCAGTTCCGGGTCCAGGGCGATCACGGCCGGCAGGGCGCGGTAGCGCTCGATCAGGGTATGCAGGGAGTTGGCGTACAGCGCCAGTTGATCGCGGCCGCGGACAGCATCATCCAGCAATGCCTGCTGCGTGGCACGGTGCATGGCCCAGCCGGCGGCCAGCACGGTGCCGGCGAGAATCAGCAGGGTATGGAGCAGCAGACGCAGGGAGCGGGGGATCGGCGGCATGCGGGCAACGACAGGCTTGGAGAGAGGGCAGGAAAGATAACACGCCCGTCCAGACCAACGCTGACTTGCCGATCGTTCCCACGCTCTGCGTGGGAATGCCTCTCTGGACGCTCGGCGTCCGCTCTTGTGACGCAGAGCGTCACGGGCTGCGTGCCCACGCTGAGCGTGGGCACTATCATCAAGCGGAGCGCCGCCCGACTGTCTCCTACAAGGAGGGGTTACAGCAGTTCGAAGCTCTGTTGCGTCACGTCCCGGGAATCCAGGCCAATCTGCACGTTGAACTTGCCCGGCTCGGCGACGTACTTGAGCTGGGTGTTGTAGAACTTCAGGTCGTTCTCGTCGATGGTGAAGTGAATGACCTTCTCCTCACCGGCCTTGAGCATGACCTTCTGGAAGTTCTTCAGCTCCTTGACCGGACGGATCATCGAACCCGCCACATCCTGGATGTACAGCTGCACCACGGTCTCGCCATCACGCTTGCCGGTGTTGCGCACGGTGATGCTGGCGTCGAGCTTGCCGCTCTTGTTCAGCGTGGTCGAGGACAGCGCCATGTTGCTCAGGCTGAAATCGGTGTAGCTCAGGCCGTAGCCGAACGGATACAGCGGGGTGTTTTCCTCGTCGAAGTACTGCGAGGTGTAGTTGCCCGGCTTGCCCGGCGTGAACGGCCGGCCGATGGTCAGGTGGTTGTAGTACATCGGCACCTGGCCGACCGAGCGCGGGAAGGTGATCGGCAGCTTGCCCGACGGGTTGTAGTCGCCGAACAGCACATCGGCGATGGCGTTGCCGCCTTCGGTACCGCTGAACCAGGTTTCCAGCACGGCATCGGCCTGGTCCTGTTCCTGGCCGATGGTCAGCGGACGGCCGTTCATCAGCACCAGTACCAGCGGCTTGCCGGTGGCCTTGAGGGCGGCGATCAGCTTGCGCTGGGTCTCGGGGATGTTCAGGTCGGTACGGCTCGACGATTCGTGGGACATGCCGCGCGATTCGCCCACCGCAGCGACGACCACGTCCGCCTGCTTCGCGGCCTGGACCGCCTCGTCGATCAGCTGCTGCTCGGGACGCGGGTCATCGACCACTTCCGGCGCATCGAAGTTGAGGAAGTTCAGGTAGTCGACGATCTTCTTGTCGGTGGTGATGTTCGAGCCACGGGCGTAGACCAGTTGGCCCTTGTCGCCCAGGGCACGGCTCATGCCGTCGAACAGGGTGACCGATTGTGCCGGCTGGCCGGCGGCGGCCCAACTGCCCATCATGTCGATCGGGGCCTTGGCCAGCGGGCCGACCACGGCGATCTTCGCCGATTTTTCCAGCGGCAGGGTCTGCTTCTCGTTCTTGAGCAGTACCAGGCTGCGCTTGGCCACGTCGCGCGCTTCGGCACGGTGCAGGCGGCTTTCGGCGTTGGTGTCGGCCGGATCATCCTCGGCCTTGCCGATGCGCAGGTACGGGTCCTTGAACAGGCCCATGTCGTACTTGGCACCCAGCACTTCACGCACGGCGTTGTCCAGGTCGCTCTGCGGCACTTCGCCGGACTTGATCAGCCCCGGCAGTTCCTTGCCGTACAGCGAGTCGTTCATGCTCATGTCGATGCCGGCCTTGATCGCCAGCTTGGCCGCTTCGCGACCGTCCTTGGCGACACCATGCTTGAGCAGTTCGAAGATCGCCCCGTGGTCGCTGACCGCCAGGCCCTTGAAGCCCCAGTCCTTGCGCAGCAGGTCCTGCATCAGCCAGGTGTTGGAGGTGGCGGGCACCCCGTTGACCGAGTTCAGCGCGACCATCACCCCGCCAGCACCGGCGTCGATGGCGGCACGGTAGGGCGGCAGGTAGGTCTGGTACATCTTCACCGGGCTCATGTCGACCACGTTGTAGTCGCGGCCGCCTTCCACCGCGCCATACAGGGCGAAGTGCTTGACGCTGGCCATGATGCTGTCCGCCTGGCTCGGGCTCTTGCCCTGGTAGGCCTGGACCATCACCTTGGCGATGCGCGAGACCAGGTAGGTGTCTTCGCCGAAACCTTCGGAGGTGCGGCCCCAGCGTGGATCGCGGGAGATGTCGACCATCGGCGCGAAGGTGATGTCGAGGCTGTCGGCACTGGCCTCCTGGGCGGCGATGCGCCCGGAGCGGCCGATGGCATCCATGTCCCAGCTGGAAGCCAGGCCCAGGCTGATCGGGAAGATGGTCCGGTGGCCGTGGATCACGTCATAGGCGAAGAACATCGGGATCTTCAGCCGGCTGCGCATGGCCGCGTCCTGCATCGGGCGGTTTTCCGGGCGGGAGATGGAGTTGAAGGTACCGCCGATGTTGCCCGCGGCAATTTCCTTGCGGATCAGCTCACGGGGCATCTCCGGACCGATGCTGATCAGGCGCAACTGGCCGATCTTTTCCTCGAGGGTCATCTGCTTCATCAGGTGGGCGATGAAGGCGTCCTTGTTTTCGATGGGGGCGGTCTTGCTGTCCGCCGCAACCGGGAGACTGGCCAGGCCGACAGCAAGGCCCAGCAAACACAGCTTCTTCATGAATGGTTTTCTCGAGAGCCCGGTACGGCTAGGGCTCAACGAGCACCGGCCGGGCTGTTTAGTTATAGGGAGCGGCTATTGTCGTGCCAATAAATCCAGCACACTGCTGAACTGTTTTTCGCGCTGGGCATCTTTTAGCTGATTGGCTTCATACATTCCAGTGGCGGGGGCCGATTATGCCCTAGTCACGAATGCGCAAAGCCCAGGCGTTTGTCCCTTTTTATCGTTTCAAGGAGCGTTTCGAGCATGCAGGCACCCCAAGGTTTGCGTTCGAGCTGGAGAGTCGCGGTCCTGGTCCTGTTGGCCAGCGTGCTGGCGGGCTGCGGTATCAACAATATTCCCACCTACGACGAGCAGGTGAAGGCCAACTGGGCCCAGGTGCAGAACCAGTACCAGCGGCGCGCCGACCTGATCCCGAACCTGGTGGAAACGGTCAAGGGCTATGCGAAGCAGGAACAGGACACCCTGACCGCCGTGGTCGAGGCCCGCTCGCGGGCGACCTCGGTGCAGGTCGATGCCAGTACCCTGGACAACCCCGAGAAGCTCAAGCAGTACCAGGAGGCCCAGGGTCAGTTGACTGGGGCGCTGAGCCGGCTGATGGTAGTGTCGGAGCGTTATCCGGACCTCAAGTCGAACCAGAATTTCCTCGCCCTGCAGTCGCAGCTCGAGGGGACGGAGAACCGCATCAGCGTGGCCCGGCGCGACTTCATTCTCAGCGTGGAGAAGTACAATACCGAGATCCGTACCTTTCCCGGTCGCCTCTGGCATAGCCTGATGTACAGCGACCTGCCGCTGCGGCCGAACTTCGAGGCGACCAGCCAGGACGCCGACAAGGCACCCCAAGTGAAGTTCTGACCGCTCGGGTCATCACGGATGAGGTAGACATGCGCATATTCAAGAGCGCCGTGTGGCTGTTGCTCTGCATGCTGGCCCTGACGGCCAGGGCCGAGTTGCGGTTCCCCGAACTGACCGGGCGGGTGGTGGACAACGCCGGCATGATCGAGGCGCCGGTGGCCGAGGCATTGACCCGGGAACTGCAGGCCCATGAAAAGGCCACCGGCGAGCAGATCGTGGTGGTGACCCTGCCGGACCTGCAAGGCGCGACCATCGAGGAGTACGGCTACCAGTTGGGCCGGCACTGGGGCATTGGCCAGAAGGATCGCAACAACGGTGCCCTGCTGATCGTCGCCCGCGACGAGCGCAAGGTCCGTATCGAGGTGGGTTATGGCCTCGAGGAGCGCCTGACCGATGCCCGTGCCGCGCTGATCATCAACCAGTTGATCGTGCCGCAGTTCAAGCGTGGCCATGTCTCCAGCGGTATCCGCTCCGGGGTCGAGGCGATGCTCGATACCCTCGGCGGCAAGGTGCAGGAGCCGGCTGAGCCGCAGGGTGATTTCGGTTCACGGCATCCCTTGCTGGTCGCTTTCCTGTGCGTGCTGTTCGTGCTGTTCTGCGGCGTCATGCAACTGATGGGCTACGGCCCCAGGGGCGGTGGCTCGGGAGGACTGGGCGGCGGTGGTGGCAGCCGTTCCGGTGGAGGCTTCAGCGGTGGCGGTGGCAGTTTTGGCGGCGGCGGATCGTCGGGCAGTTGGTAAACCATAATAACGAGAGAGCAGCACAACCATGGCCTTACTCAGTGAATACGAACAGCGCCAGGTCGCCGAAGCGATCGCGCGGGTGGAGCGCCAGACCGATGCGGAACTGGTGACGGTACTGGCCCGTCGCGCCGACGACTACGCCTATATCCCCCTGCTCTGGGCCAGCCTGCTGGCCCTGCTGGTGCCGGGCGTGATCAACTTCTTCTTCGGTTGGCTGAACAGCCACACCCTGTTGGCCGTGCAGTGGAGCAGCTTCATCCTGTTGTGCCTGCTGTTTCGCATCCCGTCGGTCACCAGCCGGCTGATTCCACGTTCGGTGCGGCACTGGCGCGCCTCGGGGCTGGCGCGGCGGCAGTTTCTCGAACAGAACCTGCACCACACGGTTGGCGGTACCGGCGTGCTGATCTTCGTCAGCGAGGCCGAGCGCTATGTGGAGATCCTGGTGGACGAGGGGATCGCCCGGCGCCTGGACAACAGTGTCTGGGAGCCGATCGTCAAGGCGTTCACCGAGCGGGTCAAGCAGGGACAGACCCTGCAGGGCTTCGTCTCCTGCATCGAGGACTGCGGCAAGCTGCTGGTCACCCACGTGCCATTGACCCAGGCGCGCAACGAGTTGCCGAACCGCCTGGTGGTGCTGGGCTGATACAATGCCCGGCAATTCCTGATCCGATTCCTGCACGCCCGAGGCGCTTTCCTACATGTCAGTCACTGCAAAACCCGCCCAGTCCGTGCCGGACCACCATGCCCAGTTCATCGAACTGCTCGAAACCAGCCTGGCGCAGAATGCCTTCATCAAGCTGGTGCTGGCCAAGCATGTCGGTGCCGAGGCGGACCTGCAGCGGCTGATCATCAAGCAACTGACGGTCAAGGACCAGCCCTGCCTGTCCTTCGTCTACCGCTACAAGACCCGCGACATCACCAAGAATTTTCCCTTGGCCGAGGGGGTGGCGAACATCGCGGCGCTGTTGCCGGCGTCGTTCAGGAACGCCCACTTGCTCTCGCTGACCGACGAGATCCAGCTCGAATACAGCAAGAAGGGCAAGAGCACGCTGTTCAGGGGCAAGGCGCAACAGGAGCGGGAAGTGCCCTCGGCCGAACACAACCGCGAGAAGAATCGCTACCTGGAACTGAACCGGCCGTTCCTCACCGACCTGGGCGTGACCAACCGCCAGCATGAGCTGATCCCGGCGATGTCGCGCAAGTGGAAGCAGATCAACAAGTTCATCGAGGTGTTCTCCCATGCCCTGGGCAGCTCACCGATCCAGCTCGACCGGCCGGTGCGGGTGGCGGACTTCGGTTCGGGCAAGGGCTACCTGACCTTCGCCATCCACGATTACCTGTGCAACACCCGGCAGGCCGAGGCGCAGGTGACAGGCGTCGAGTTGCGCGAGGACATGGTGAGCCTGTGCAATGCGGCCGCCGCGCGCCTGGAGCATCCGGGCCTGGTGTTCAAGTGCGGTGACGTACGCAGCGTGGCGCCGAGCGAGCTGGACGTGATGATCGCCCTGCACGCCTGCGATATCGCCACCGACTACGCGATTCACACGGGCATCCGCTCCGGGGCGGCGATCATCATGTGCTCGCCGTGCTGCCACAAGCAGATCCGCCAGCAGATCCAGAGCCCGGCGCTGCTCAAGCCGATGCTGCAATACGGCCTGCACCTGGGCCAGCAGGCGGAGATGGTCACCGACAGCCTGCGGGCGCTGTTCCTCGAAGCCTGTGGCTACGAAACCAAGGTGTTCGAGTTCATCTCCCTGGAGCACACCAACAAGAACAAGATGATCCTCGCGGTCAAGCGCGCCGAGCCGCAGGACCCGGCCCGGCTGCTGGCGAAGATCGAGGAGCTCAAGACCTTCTATGCCATCCAGGAGCATTGCCTGGAAACCCTGCTGCGCGGCGATGGCTACTTGAGCTGAACCCCGGGCGGCAACTGGCCCGGTTGCGCCGGGCGCACTCCGGCCTTGCGCCCGAGCATCACCGTGACGATCACCCCGGCGGCGAACAGCCAGGTCACCGGTTCGACATGTTCACCGAAGAACAGCGCCGAGAAGGCAATGGTGAAGAAGATCTGCAACAGTTGGATCTGGCTGACCCGGGCGATGCCGCCCAGGGCCAGCCCGGCGTACCAGGCGAAGAAGCCGAGGAACTGCGAGAACATCGCCACGTAGCCGAAGGCCCACCAGGTCCGGGTGGAAACTGCGCCCTGGTGTTGCCAGGCCAGGTACAGCACCGGGCCGAGCAGCACCGGGCCGAGCAGCACCGGCACCGACAGCACCAGCGCCCAGCAGATCACCTGCCAGCCACCCATTTCCCGGGCCAGGCGGCCGCCCTCGGCATAACCGAGGCCGCCGACGGCAATAGCACCGAGCATCAGCAGGTCTCCGGCCTGGATGCTACCGGCGCCGCTGAGCAGGGCATAACCGAGTACCAGCGCACTGCCCAGGGCCGCGCAGGCCCAGAAGGCTTTCGAGGGCCGCTCGTGGGACAGCCACGCCGCGTACAACGCCACGCACAACGGCTGCAGGCCGTTGACCAGGGCTCCGTGGGAGGCCGGCAGGCTCTGCATGGCCCAGGCCGAGAGCACCGGAAAGCCGAGGATCACCCCGGCGATCACCAGCCACAGGCCCTTGAACTGGCTCCAGGTCGGCCATTTCTCGCGTCGCCACAACAACAGCGCCGCCGCCGGGACCGCCGCCACCAGTGCTCGGCCGAGGCCGTTGAGCAGCGGGTTGATCTCCTGCACCACGATACGGGTGAAGGGCAGGGTCAGGCTGAAGATCACGACGCCCAGCAGGCCGAGCAGCATGCCGGTGTTTTCACGGGAAGACATAGGGAAGAACCGAAGTAGGTGGGAGAACGAGTGTTCATCTAGCCATAAAGCCCGCCAGGGCGGCTGCTACAGATAGGCGCAGAGTTGTCCGTACAGTTGTCGTAGTAGCCGGCGATTACCTGTCCCCCCGTACAACGACTACCTTGACTACTCTTGTCTGCCCAAGCCTTCACCCAGAGGAGTTCACCCCATGGCCGCGAAAAAGATCCTGATGCTGGTTGGCGATTACGTCGAGGACTACGAAGTGATGGTGCCGTTCCAGGCCCTGCAGATGGTCGGTCACCAGGTGCATGCCGTGTGCCCGGACAAGACCGCCGGCCAGACCGTGCGTACCGCGATCCATGATTTCGAGGGCGACCAGACCTACAGCGAGAAGCCCGGCCACCTGTTCGCATTGAATTTCGACTTTGCCCAGGTCGATGCCGCCAATTATGACGGTCTGTTGATTCCGGGTGGCCGTGCGCCGGAGTATCTGCGTCTGAACGACAAGGTGCTGCAACTGGTGCGGGCCTTCGACCAGGCCGGCAAGCCGATCGCCGCGGTGTGTCATGGCGCGCAATTGCTGGCGGCGGCGGGTATCCTTGAAGGTCGCGAGTGCAGTGCCTACCCGGCCTGTGCCCCGGAGGTACGCCTGGCCGGTGGTCGCTATATCGATATCGCGGTCGACAAGGCCCACGTCCAGGGCAATCTCGCCACCGCTCCGGCCTGGCCGGCGCATCCGAGCTGGCTGGCGGCCTTCCTGGGCCTGCTGGGCACCCAAATCACCCTGTAAGCGAGGCAGCGCCGATGTGCGAGCTCTACGTCAAAGCCGATCCGATTCTCTACGAGTCGCGTTCGCGATCACTGCGCATCGGTGGCGTGGTGACCACCCTGCGCCTGGAGAACCAGTTCTGGGACATCCTCAGCGAGATGGCCGAGGGCGAGGGCGTGACCACCAACCAGATGATCACCCGGCTGTACGAGGAGGTGATGGACTACCGCGGCGAGGTGGTGAACTTCGCCTCGTTCCTGCGGGTCGGGTGTACCCGTTACCTGAGCCAGAAACGGGCTCAGGTCAGGGAGTTGAGCGTGGTGCGGGCGAACGCCGGCTGATCGGGGGTGCCCCTGTCTCCGTGGAAGCCAACTGTCTTCAGCTCCCTACTCATGGACGGCTGTGGAGGCCTATTCGCGGATAAATCCTGCTCCCACGCAGTAAAGTGGTGCCCGCAAGTCGTGTGAACACTGACACCCGTGGGAGCCGGATTTATCCGCGAAGCTTTTAGCGGTTTCAGTGAATTCTTCGCGGATAAATCCTGCTCCCACAGTGAGTCCTGCCAGCCGTTCGTCTTCCCAGCCAGTGTTTTGCCAGGTACTCAGAAGTAGCGTGTCAGGCTGACCTTGAGGTTGCGGCCCACGCTGTAGGCGCGGTCGCCGCTCAGTTCCGGGCGGTAGTTGCGGTTCATCAGGTTGTCCACCGTCAGGTTCACTTCCGTGCCCTTCAGGTAGCGCTGCTGCGGTTTCCACTGGGCGAACAGGCTCTGCACCACATAACTGTCGTTCTCGTACTGGTCGTAGAAGGCATCGCCGACGCTGGTACCCGGGCCGCTGCTGTACTTGTCGCTGGGTAGCCGGTCGGTCTTGCGTACGTAGACACCCTGCCAGCCGACGCGGGCATCCAGGGCCGGGATCTTGGTGCCGAGCAGCACCACCCACTTGGCCGGCGGGATGTCCCGAGCCCAGACCGATGGTCCCCAGGGGTTGGTGTACGGGTTGTCGCGCTTGCCACTCAGGTAGGCATAGGAGAGCTGGCCGAACAAGTAGCTGGAGTCGTAGAAACTCTCGACCTCGAAGCCCTTGATGGTCGTGCCACCGACGTTGCGGTAGTTGGACATCGGGCCGGGCGGACAGGCGGTGCTGATGGTGCCGCCATTGATCGCCTGGTTTTCGCAGCCCACGCCGGTCGCCTTGAAGATTTCATCCTCGATCCGGTTGTGCAGGAAGGTGGTGCGGATCATCAGGTCATCGTTATCGGTGAGCAGCTTGGAGAAGTTGCTGATGCTGCCGAACCGCAACGCGGTGATGCGTTCCGGGTCGAGGTCGACGCTGGTGGCGGTGCGGCTGCCCAGCCCCTGGACTTCGTATTGCTCGTCGATAACCGGGGCGCGCCAGGTCTTGCTGTAGTTGGCGTACAGGCCCTGGGTCGGCGTCACCCGCCAGAAGGCCGCCAGGCGTGGCGACCAGCCGGTGTAGGTGCGGTCGCTGTAGTCGTGGCCGATGGCCGGGTCGGGATTGGAGTAGTAGGGCGCGTCGTTGGCCTCGCCACGGTTGCGCACGTGGTCATAGCGCAGCGACGGGGTCAGGGTGAAGTCGCCCAGGGTCACGGCGTCCTCGATGAAGAACGCGTTGGCGTCGACCTTGCCGTGCGGCATGAAGGCCGGCTGGAAGTGCCCATAGTTGTAGCGTGCGGTGTTGTAGGTGCTGCCGGGCATCCACATCTCGGTCTCGCGGGCGTGCTTGCGGATCTGCGTGCCGACCGTCAGGGCATGCTGCAGGGAGCCGGTATCGAACAGGCTGGTGTTCTTGATCTCCAGCTCGCGGTCCTTGTAGTCGGTGTCCATCTTGCGCCCACCGGTGGCCAGGCTGAAGAAGGCGGTGGCGTTGCGTTCGTCGGTCTGGTCGGTGTTGGATTCGGAGTACTTGATCTTCAGGTCCACCAGCGGGTTGTCCAGTGGCTTGTATTCGTACTTGCCCGACCAGGTGGTGTCGATGGTTTCACGATTGGCCAGCAGGCGCTTCAACGCACCTTCGTAACCATACAGGCGAATGTTTGAGGCGGTGGGTGGCGTCGGGTAGCTCTGGGCGGAGAACGGTGTCCAGCGCTCGCTGTTGGAGCGCGAGTAGGACAGCTTGAGACTCTGCTCGTCGGTGAGATTCAGGTTCAGCTTGAGCAGCATTGCATCCAGGTCCTGGGCGGTGTTGGGGATGCGCTTGGGATTGACCGGATACTGGTTGTTGGGGTTGGGCGGGGCTTCGGCCAGCTTCATGTCGCCACCGTCACGCTGGGTCAGGAACACCAGGCCATCGATCTTGCCGTCATCGGTACGGCCATAGGTCGCGCCGCTGTAGGTCTGTTCATGGTTGTTGCTGGCGTAGCTGTACTTGACCATGGCGCCGCTGTTGCGGCCGTCTTCCAGCAGGTCGGGAGCATCCTTGGTTTCCATGTGTACGGTGCCGCCAAAACCGCCGTTGCCGGTTTCGGGCGAGTGCGGGCCCTTTTCCACCTCGATGCTCTTGATCAGCTCCGGCTCGATGAAGATGGTGCCCTGCTGGTAGCGCTCGAAGCTGCTCTTGGTAGCACCGTCGACGGTCAGCGGCACGTCCTCGGCATCGCCCAGGCCCCAGATGTTGATGGTCTGGCCACCCGGTTTCATCGAGCCGCCCATGCTGATACCGGGCAGCGTCGAGAGCAGAGAGGGAATGTTGCTCGGTTGGGCGCGCTCGATATCGTTCCTGGTCAGGGTCGAACGGCCGACGCTGCTGGAGTCGACTTCCTGGCCGTCGCCGAGAATGCTCATCGCGCCCAGTTGGATGGCGCTCTTTTCGGGGGCCGGGTCGGCATCGGTCTTGCGGATCACGAAGGTGCTGCCGACCTTGATCAGCTTGAAGTCGCCGCCCTTGAGCAGCAGGGCGATGGCTTCCTGTGCGGTGAACTGGCCTTCCAGCGCACGTGCCGGGATACCGTGCAACTGGTCCTCGTCGAACAGCAACTGGATCTGGGTTTTCTGCGCCACCTGGCTGAGAGAGGTCGCCAGCGACTGCGCTGGCAGGCTCATGGCAACCTTGTCGGCTGCCTGGACCTGAAGGCTGGCCACCAGGCAGGCGGCGACCAGGGTTGGGCGGGAACAGCGATGGAACAGCTCGTGAGCAGCGCGAAACATGGAATCCCCCGACGTGGCCAAAGGCCAAAAAGGCGTTCGTTCAGAACGCAATCGGGGAGGAAGACGCGGCAGTGAAAAAATACCTCACCTGCGAATGAAAAATATTCTCATGAATATCTATTTGCGGCTCTCGATCCGCACCTGGCCGTCGTCCAGTGCCACGGTCCGGACCGGGATCAACGCCGGCAGGGCGTTGAGCAGGGCATCCGGGTCCTGCGCGTCGAGGCTGCCGGAGACCTTGAAGTGAGCCAGCGGCCCCTCCGCCAGTTGCACCGGCTTGCTGCGGTAGAGGTTCAACTCATCGACCAGGCTGAGCAGTTCGCGGTTACGAAAGGTCAGGTGGCCGCTACGCCAGTCGGCGACTTCCTCGGCACTCACTGCCTGTTGCTGCACGGTGCCCTTGGCGTAATCGTAGGTCCCGCGCTGGCGGGCTTCGAGCAGGGTCGCGTTGCCCGGATCGCCTTCCGGCTCGAAGGCGACCTGGCCGTGGGCGACGCTGACCACCAGCTGTTTCTGCCCGCGCCGTACATCGAACGCGGTGCCGACCACGCGCACCCGTGCGTTGCCGGCGTGCACCCAGAGGGGGCGTTCCTTGTCGGCGGCGACTTCCAGGTAGAGCTGGCCCTGATCCAGGTAGATGTCCCGTTGCAGGCTGCGGAAATTGATGCGCAGCCGCGTATTGGCGTTCACGTAGAGGGTGCTGCCGTCCGGCAGTTTCAGCGTGCGGGTGCCTTCGGCATGGGCGGCGACCTGATGCCGGTAGGGGCTGTTGGGGGCACCGACGTTGGTGGTCAGCACCGCACAGACCAGCGCGGCGGCCACAGCGAGGGCCGGGCGCCACGGGTTTCGCCGGCGTGATGCCAGGGGCACCGGTTTGTTCAGTTGCCGGAGTTCGGCGAGGTCGGCCCACAGGGCCTCGAATTCGGCGTAGGCCTTGGCATGTGCCGGAGTGGCCCGCCACGCTTCGAAATCCTTGTCGGTCCCCGGGGCCTGCTCGTCGCGATTGCGGGCGAACCAGCTGGCGGCCTGGGCGTCGATGCTGTTTTCATCGAACTCGATGTCGGTGGCGCGGGTCATTCCGGCTGCTCCTTGCCAGGGTCCTGTTCCAGACGCTGCTTGCAGTGCAACAAGGCAAAGGCGATATGTTTTTCCACCATGCTGACGGAAATCCCCATGCGTTCAGCGATCCGGGCCTGACTCAAGCCCTCGAAACGGGCAAGCATAAGGGCTTCTCGACGCCGAGGCGAGAGTTCGGCGAGCACCTCTTTCAATTGTTCGAGCCGTTGCAGGCGCTGCGCGGCCGCCAGTGGGTCGTTGCGCTCGTCGGCCACGGGTTCCTGTTCCGGATCGACCTGTTCGCTGTGCACCGCCTGACGGACCTTCTGCTTGCGCCAGTGATCACGCAGCAGATTGCGTGCCATCTGGAACAGGAAGGCCCGCGGTTGCTCGACCTTGGCCTGCTGGTCGTAGTCCAGCCATTGAGTGAAGACGTCCTGGGTCATGTCCGCCGCGTCGCTGGCGTTGTTCGTGCGTTTGCGCAGGAAGTGCAGGATGTCCGCATAGAACCCGCGAAAGGCTTCAGCCGACAGCGGGTCGGGCTTTGGACGAGACATGGGGAACCTTCACGACTTCAGGTGGCAGGGCTGGAGGTCGCGAATGATATCGAGAATTATTGCTATTTGTCTCGTCTGAAATGAAACTGTTCGTCAGTCTTGAGGCCATTCGCGGGCAAGCCCGGCTCCTACAGGGGGGTGGCGTACGCACATCCTGAGTACGGCATAAATCCTGTAGGAGCCGGGCTTGCCCGCGAACAGCGCCATCCGTCTGGTCCGCCAGGGTTGCCAGGATCAGATCACGAAGAAACCATGGGTACCGTCCCGGCCCAGCTGGGCCACCAGGCCATATTCCCAGTCCAGGTAGCCCTGCATGGCTTCGCGCGGATTGTCGGTGCCCTCGTAGGGACGGCGGTAGCGATCGATACGCGGCGAGGCCAGGCGTTGTTCCCCGGCCTCCACCGGCAACCCGGCGGCAATCCAGGCGGCCGTGCCTCCGGCGAGCAGCCAGACCGGTTTGCCGGTCAGGGCCTGGACTTCGGGGATGGCGAAGTTGGCCAGCAGGCTGCTGCCGCAGGTCAGTACATAACGTTGAGCCGGAGGAACAATCGCCAGCGCCTCGGCGAGTTGGCTGCGCAACGTCCACCAGGCGCCGGGAATATGCCGTTGCACATGGTTGGCGCTGGCGGTGAAGTCCAGCACCTGGGTTCCCGGTTCCTGCAGCCAGCCGGCCAGGGTCGTGGCATCCACGGCCTGGGCTTGCGGCCTGGCGGGCAATGGCGCCTGCCAGGCGCCCTGTTCGCTGAAGTCGCTCGCGGCCAGGCCGTCCAGCACTTTCACCTGCCAGCCCATCTGCGCCAGCCATGACGCGCTCATGTTCGCCCGCACACCGTCATCGTCCACCAGTACCAGGCGGGCGCCGCGGACGCTGGCGAAATGATCGGTCTCCTGCACCAGCTGGCCGCCGGGTGTGGAGCGGGCGCCGGGCAGGTGACCAGCCTCGAATTCCTCCGGGGTACGCACGTCGAACAGGTAGGTGGTGCGAGCGCTTTCGGCTTGCCATTGGTGCAGCTCGGCCAGGCTGGTGCGGCCCACGTCGGCCCGGTCGGCCACCGCCCGGGCGGCCTTTTGTGCGGCCTGCCGATTGTCTGGGCCGACCTCGGCAAAGCGTCGCGCCTGGCCATGTTCCAGCGCCTGTCCGGCCAGGGTCCAGCCGATAGTGCCGTTGCGCAGCGCCGCCACCGGGTTGGGGATACCGGCGTTGACCAGCGACTGGGTGCCGATGATGCTGCGGGTCCGCCCGGCACAGTTGACGATGACCCGGGTGTGCGGGTCGGGCGCCAGTTCGCGCACCCGCAGTACCAGCTCGGCCCCGGGGACGCTGATGCCACTGGGGATGCTCATGGTCTGGTATTCGTCGAAGCGCCGGGCGTCGAGTATCACCAGGTCGGCTTGGGCATCCAGCAGCGCCTGGACCTCCTCGGCGGCCAGCGATGGCGTGTGGCGTTCGGCCTCCACCAGTTCGCCGAAGGACTTGCTGGGCACGTTGACGTCCTGGAACAGTTCGCCACCGGCCGCCTGCCAGCCGGCCAGCCCACCTTCGAGCAGGGCCACGTCGTGGTAGCCCAGGCCCTGCAGCACTGTAGCCGCCCGTTGCGCCAGGCCCTCGCCATTGTCGTAGACGGTCACCGGCGTATCCCGGCGCGGAATCCGCGCATAGGCCTCCAGCTCCAGTTTCGACAGCGGGATGTTGGCGGCGAACAGCGGGTGGGATTCGGCGAACGGTGCCTCTTCGCGTACGTCGAGCAGCGCCAGTTCCTGGCGGGCCAGCAGGGCCTGACGAATGTCCTGGTAGCGGCGGGTACGGATCTCGGTCATTGCAGGGGCTCCTTCGACAGGTCCCAGAGGTTAGGTAGCAGGCTGTTGGAGTAGCCGGAGATGAACGGTTTTTCACTGCCGTCCTGGTGGTACACCGCGCGTTTCACCGCCCCGATGTTGCCGCCATAGACGTGGATGCTGATCGACACCCGGTCGGCGAATGCATTGGACACCCGGTGGATATCGCCAACGCGCGGCGAGACCGCCTCGACCTGGCCCGGTTCGAGGCGGATCGCGTCGCCGGTCTCGCGCAGGCTGCCATCAGCCTGTCGAGCGAACCCCTGGGAGTATTCGGCACCGCGCAGCATGCCGATCAGCCCCCAGACCCGGTGATCATGGATCGGTGTGCTCTGGCCCGGCCCCCAGACAAAACTGACGATGGAAAACTGCTGGCGCGAATCGGCATGCAGAAGGAATTGCTGGTAGCGCTGTGGGTCGGGTTGAGCGAAGTCGTCGGGCAGCCAGTCGTCATGGGCGACCAACTGTTGCAGCAGGCGGCTGCCGTCTTCGAGCACCTGTTCCTCACCGGGCTCCGCCGCCAGCAGGGCTGCCAGCTGGTCGATGAAATGGCGCAGTCGCCCGAGGTTCGGCGTCGGTGAGGTGGGGGTGAGGCGATGGGCTGGTTGAGGCATTGCGGTCCCTCCGTGGACAGTCGGATACGACGTGAACTACACGAGTGGGCTAAAAGGTATTATTCTTTCCAGACATTTTTCCAGTTATTTATTATGCGAATAAAGAATGAAGATAGATGATATCAATGCATTCGTGGCGGTGATCCGTTGCCAGACCATCAGCCAGGCCGCCGATTCGCTGCAACTGACCCAGCCGGCCATCACCCGGCGTGTGCAGAATTTCGAGGAAGCGCTGGGGGTGGAACTGCTCGACCGCAACACCAAGCCGCTCAAGCCCACCAGCATGGGCCTGCGGGTCTACGGACAGTGCCTGGAAGTGCTGCGCGCGCTCGATGGCCTGAGTGAACTGGTGGCCAATGACGGTGCGCCCAGCGGTGCGCTGCGTATCGGCGTACCGCAGACCATCGGCGATGTGGTGCTGCTCGATGCCCTGAGCCAGTTGAAGACTCTCTACCCGCAGTTGCAGACCTCGGTCGCCACCGGCTGGGGCAGCCACTTGCTGGGCAAGATCGAGAACGGTGAGCTGGACGTGGTGGCGGCACTGTTCCCGGCGGGCAAGGTGTTCCCCGACGGCGTGGTCGGACGCTCGCTGGGCAGCATGAACCTGGTGGTGGTCGCGGCGAAGGGCGAGGTGACCCGGCGTTCGTGCAAGCTGGCCGACCTGTACCAGCGCGGCTGGGTGCTCAACCCCGATGGCTGTGGTTTCCGCGCCGGCCTGCAGCGCGCCCTGAGTGCCCAGGGGCTGTCGTTGCAGATCAACCTGGAAACCTTCGGCACCGAGCTGCAACTGGGATTGATCGCCAATGGCCTGGGATACGGGCTGGTACCGGCACCGCTGCTGGAGAACAGCAGCCACCGCGACAGACTGGAGATCGTGCCGGTGTCCGACTTCAAGCCGGTGATCGACCTGTGGCTGATCCACCCGCGTTTTCTCGGCAACCTGCAGGAGCCGGTGAGCACGTTCGGCGAGATGGTGGCGCAGCGGGTTGGCAAGTCCTGAGTTCGGACGCAGCGTCTGGCTGTGGCCGCTGAGTGAGTTTGCTGTGGCGGGCTTCTGTGGCGAGCGGGCTTGCCCGCGCTGGGCTGCAGGGCAGCCCTGAATCCTGGCACCTCGTTTCTTCAGGCACATCGCGGTGGCTGTTTTTAGGGCTGCTTCGCAACCCAGCGCGGGCAAGCCCGCTCGCCACAAAAGCCGTTTTCATTCCTTGGTTAATCCATTATTTGCATAATAGTAATTTTTATAAATGCAATTTTTGTATATTAGATTAGAACAAAAGCGAATTTCACGGACGTTTTTTATGTAGTTAGCATGGTCCTCCACGCGCTACAGAACAGGACGTCAGCATGCCCGCGCAAGACCTTGTCTCCCCTCGAACCGGCCTGCGTGCATTGGCCCGCTGGAGGGGCTGGCGTGAACCGGCACTGCGCCTGGCCAGTCCCCTGGTGCTGCTGTTGCTCTGGGAGCTGGCATCGCGCAGCGGGCTGTTGCCAGGGCGGATCATCGCCGCGCCCAGTACCATCGGCGGCACCCTGTGGCAGATGCTCGGCAGCGGCGAGTTGGGCCGCCACCTGGCGGTTTCCCTGCAGCGGGCCCTGGGCGGGTTGGCCATCGGTGTCAGCATCGGTACCGTCCTGGCCCTGCTCTCCGGCTTGTCCCGGCGCGGCGAACTGCTGATCGACTCACCGGTGCAGATGCTGCGTACCCTGCCATTTCTCGCCATCGTGCCGCTGTTCATTCTCTGGTTCGGCGTGGGGGAGACCCCGAAGATCGCCCTGATCGCCCTGGGCACCACGTTCCCCATCTACCTCACCCTGTTCTCCGGCATCCGTGGCCTGGATCCCAAGTTGCTCGAGGCGGCGACCCTGCTGGGCCTGTCCCGCCGCGAGCGGATCTGGCACGTGATCCTGCCCGGCGCCTTGCCGTCCTTTTTCGTCGGCCTGCGCTACGCCTTCGGCTTGAGCTGGCTGGGCCTGGTGGTGGTCGAGCAGATCAACGCCAGCGCCGGCATCGGCTACCTGGTCAATGATGCCCGGGACTTCATGCGTACCGATGTGATCGTGATCTGCCTGCTGATCTACAGCGTGCTGGGGCTGGGCATCGATGGCCTGGTGCGCCTGCTCGAACGCCTGTCCCTGGCCTGGCGGCCATCCTTCATCAGGAGCTGATCATGACCCTGCCTCTTTCGCGTCCCCAGCGTCCGGCCGTCGAGTGCCGTCAGGTCAGCCGCCGTTTCGGCGGGCAGGCGGTGCTCGATGCCCTTGACCTGGACATCGCTCCGGGCGAGTTCGTCGCCCTGCTGGGCAGCAGCGGTTCGGGCAAGACCACCTTGCTCCGCGCCCTGGCCGGCCTGGATCGTATCGACGAGGGTCGCCTGGTCGTGCCCGAGCCGTTGGCGGCGGTGTTCCAGGAGCCCCGGTTGATGCCGTGGAAACGCGCCTGGCGCAATGTCGCCCTCGGCCTGCGGGGAGCTGAACCGAAAGCCCGGGCCTTGGCGGCCCTGGCGGAAGTCGGGCTGGCGCATCGGGTCGGGGCCTGGCCACACACCCTGTCCGGCGGCGAAGCCCAACGGGTGGCGCTGGCCCGGGCGCTGGTCCGCGAGCCGAAGCTGCTGCTGCTCGATGAACCCTTCGCCGCCCTCGATGCGCTGACGCGGATTCGCATGCACCAATTGATCGTCGACCTGTGGCGCGCCCATGAGCCGGCGGTGCTGCTGGTGACCCATGATGTCGACGAGGCGGTATTGCTGGCCGACCGCGTGGTGGTCCTGGCCAACGGCCGTATCGCCGAGCAGATTCCCATCCGCCTGCCGCGCCCGCGCCAGGTGGCCAACCCGACGTTCCAGGCACTGCGCGCGCGCCTGCTGGAACAGCTCGGCGTCGAACAACCCGTGGCCGCCGTCGATGACGGTCGCCTTCACTTTCTCAGCAGGATCGCCCATCGATGAGTCCAACCACCGTGCAATCGCGCCCGACCCATGCCGGACCGCACCTCGACCTCGACTCACCGGCCTTCACCGACTTGCTGGAGCAACTCAGCCAGGAGTTCGCCGGTACCGCTGCCTATTATGATCGGCACAGCGAGTTCCCCCATGCCAACCTGCATCGCCTGCAGGAGCATGGCCTGCTGGCGCTGACCGTGCCGCGCCAGTTGGGCGGTAGCGAGGCGACCCTGGCCCAGGCACGACGGGTCATCGGCGCGGTGGCCCGGGGCGAGCCGTCGACGGCGCTGGTGCTGGTGATGCAGTACCTGCAGCACACACGCCTGCAGGGCAACCAGGCCTGGCCGCTGCACCTGCGTCAGCGGGTCGCCCGCGAGGCGGTGGAGCAGGGCGCGCTGATCAATGCCCTGCGGGTCGAGCCGGATCTCGGTACTCCGGCTCGCGGTGGTCTGCCCGGTACCCTCGCTCGGCGAGTCGAGGGCGGCTGGCGGCTCGAGGGGCGCAAGATCTACTCCACCGGCATTCCCGGGCTGACCTGGCTGTCGGTTTGGGCCCGCAGTGACGAACCCGAGCCGCGGGTCGGCACCTGGCTGGTGCACCGCGATACGCCGGGTATCCGCATCGAGGAGACCTGGGATCACCTGGGCATGCGTGCCACCGGCAGCCATGACGTGGTGTTCGAGGACGTCTTCGTCGCCAGCGAGTTCGCCGTGGACATCCAGCCCGCCAGCACCCCGCGTCCCTCCGAACTGGACAGCAGCGGCGTGCTCTGGCTGGCGGTGTTGCTGTCGTCGATCTATGACGGCGTGGCCCGCGCGGCCCGCGATTGGCTGGTGGTGTGGCTCGGCGAGCGGACCCCGGCCAACCTGGGGGCGCCGCTGTCGAGCCTGCCGCGTTTCCATGAGTTGATCGGCAGGATCGATGCGCTGTTGCTGGCCAACCGCGTCTTGCTCGACGCTGCCGCCGAAGGGCGGATTGCCGCGAGTGAAGCGACCCAGGTCAAGTACCTGGTGACCGGCAATGCCATCAGCGCGGTGGAGCTGGGTATCGAGGCCATCGGCAACCCCGGCCTGGCCCGCGGCAATCCGCTGGAGCGGCATTATCGCGATGTGTTGTGCAGCCGGATTCATACCCCGCAGAACGACGCGATTCTCGCTGCGGTCGGCCGTGCGGCCTTCGCCTTGCCCGCGCGTGGAGGCCAGGCGTGAGCGGGGCACGCGTCGCCAGTCAGTTGGACGCTTCCTTCAATGCGCACCTGCGCAGCCTGGGGCTGGAGGTGCTGGAACTGCCCCGTGGCCTGCCGCGCGAACTGCCAGCGGATGTTCGGGTGCTGCTAGCGGCGCCCCATGCCGAGTTTCGCGACGCGCCCCAGGCGCCCGAGGGCTGGCCGTTCGGGTTGCGCTTCGTGCAGTTGGCGACTTCCGGGCTGGACTACTTCCCTCGCTGGCTGTTCGACAGCCTGCCGGTGGCCAGTGCCCGCGGTGTTACCGCCGAGAGCATTGCCGAGTTCGCCCTGGCCGCCATCTTCGCGGCGGCCAAGCAGCTGCCGCAGATCTGGATCGACGACGCCGCCAACTGGCGGCAACGGCCGCTGGCCCAGGTCGCGGGCAGTACCCTCGGGCTGTTCGGCTTCGGCAGCATCGCCCGGGCCCTGGCGCCCAAGGCGCTGGCACTGGGCATGGAGGTCCTGGCGCTGAGGCGTTCGCCGGCACCTCTCGAGGTGCCTGGCGTGCAGGGCGTGGCCGATCTGCATGAACTGTTCGCCCGATCCGATCACCTGCTGCTGGCGGTGCCGGCCACCGCCGCGACGCGCGGTATCATCGACCGTGACGTGCTCGGCTCGGCGCGTTCCGGCCTGCACCTGATCAACATCGCCCGTGGCAGCCTGATCGACCAGGAGGCCCTGCTGGAGGCGTTGGGGCGTGGGCAACTGAGCCTCGCCAGCCTGGATGTCAGTGACCCGGAACCGTTGCCTGCCGGGCATGCGTTCTATCGGCATCCCCGCGTTCGCCTGTCACCGCACACCAGCGCCAACTCACCCCAGGTCTACCTGAACCTCGCCCGTCTGTTGCAGAACAACATCGAGCGCGAGGCCAGCGGCCTGCCCCTGGACAACCGCGTGGAGGCCGAACGTGGCTACTGAATCGCCGAGACACCCACCGAGCGCCTACGGCTTGCCCCGTGACGGGCACACCGTGTTCCGCTGGGAACATCCGCCGCAGCAACCGACCGTCGAACTGGAACGCCTGCGCCGCAAGCAGAGCCTGGCCGCAGCGTTCCGGGTGTTCGCCTGGCTCGGTTTCGACATGGGCGGTGCCGGGCATATCACCGTGCGGGATCCAGAGCACGCTGATCATTTCTGGGTCAATCCGGTAGGCGTGTACTTCGGCCATATCCGGGTGTCCGACCTGCTGCTGGTCAATCCCCATGGCGAGATCGTCGAAGGCGCCGGCGCGTTGAACCTGGCGGCCTTCGCCATCCATGCCGCCCTGCACGAGGCCCGGCCGGACGTGGTGGCGGCCGCGCATGCCCATTCGTTGCACGGCAAGGCCTGGTCAAGCCTGGGCCGCCTGCTCGATCCGCTGACCCAGGACGCCTGTGCCTTCTATGAGAAGCATGCGCTGTTCGACAACTTCTCCGGCGTGGTGCTGGAAAACAGCGAGGGTTCGCGGATCGCCCGTACCCTCGGTCAGCACAAGGCGCTGATCCTGCAGAACCATGGCCTGTTGACGGTGGGCGAGACGGTCGAGGCGGCGGTCTGGCGCTTCATCGCCATGGACAACGCCGCCCACACCCAACTGCTGGCCGAAGCGGCCGGCACGCCAAGGCCGATTCCGCCCGAGGTGGCACGCCACACCGCGCGCCAGGTGGGCACCGAGTTCGGTGGCTGGTTCAGTTTTCAACCTTACTGGGACCGGGTTCTGCGCAATGAGCCGGATGCCTTTCTGTGACAGGAGTCAGCGTGATGGACCGTCGTCGTTTTCTGCAACTCTCGGCCCTGGCCGGGCTCGGCGCCGTGTTGCCGAGCCTGGGCCGGGCCCAGGACCTCAGCGGGGTGACCCTGAATGTCGCGACCTACAAGGGCGCGGCGCCGTCGTTTTTCCCCGAGGCCGGTATCGGCCCGGCGCCGTACCAGGTCAAGTATGCCGAGTTCAATGGCGGCAACCTGAGTTTCGAGGCGCTGGTCAGCGGCACCCTGGATGTCTCGCCGATGAGCGAGATCCCGCCGATCTTCGGTATCAGGAACCAGGCGCCGGTGAAGCTGATCGCGGTGCTGACCGGTGACGTCAACAACCAGGCGTTCATCGTGCCCAAGGGCTCGACAGTGCAGTCGGTGGCCGAGCTCAAGGGCAAGCGCATTGCCTATATCCGTTCGACCAGTTCCCACTACTTCCTGCTCAAGGCGCTGAAGGAACAGGGGCTGGGTTTCGACGACATCGTGCCCATGGCACTGACGCCCCAGGATGGCTTCGCCGCGTTCCAGAATGGCGCGGTGGATGCCTGGGTCAGCTTCGGCTACTTCATCCAGCTGGCCGAGCTGCGCAGCGGCGCACGCGTGCTCAAGACCGGGCAGGGCTACCTGTCGGGCAACTACGTGATCGCGGCCAACCAGAACAGCATTGCCGACCCGCTCAAGCACGCGGCGATCACCGACTACATTCTGCGCGAGTACCGATCCTGGCAATGGATTGCCGCGCATCCCGAGGAGTGGGCGACCAAAAGCTCGAAGATCCTCGGCATGCCCCGGGAAGTGTTCCTGGCGCAGTACAAGGCCCAGAGTGGGCCGCGGATCCTGCAGCCGGTGGACGATGCGGCGGTGCGTTCGCAGCAGGATGTCGCCGACCTGTTCTTCGAGGCCGGGGTGCTGCCGCAGAAGCTGGATGTGAGTGGCTTGTGGGATCGCAGCTTCAGTTGGAGCCCTGTCTGACAATTTCCTCTCCATCTGCCTTGCCACTGTGAGAACCGGAGGCTGTGGGACCAGGCTCATTGAGGCCGGACGCTGTGGGAGCCGGATTTATCCGCGAAGAAGTCACTGAAATCGCCAAAAGCTTCGCGGATAAATCCGGCTCCCACAGAGTGAGGCTCCCACAGAGTGAGGCTCCCACAGAGTGAGGCTCCCACAGAGTGAGGCTCCCACAGAGTGAGGCTTCCACAGAGTGAGGCTCCCACAAAACCGTCTCCCAAATACCAGACAGGTGCCAGGCACCGATGTTCATGGACGATCCAGATGTTGAAGAAAACCCTTGTTCTGGCCTTGCTGCTCGCGCCGCAAGCCGGGGTCGCCGACTCCCTGCACCAGCGCCTCACCGTCCTCGACAGCCACCTCGACACGCCGATGCAACTGGCTCGCCCCGGTTGGGATATCACCCAGCGTCATCGTTACCGCGACGACCTGTCCCAGGTCGACCTGCCGCGCATGGAGGAGGGCGGCCTGGACGGTGGTTTCTGGGCCATCTTCACGCCCCAGGGGCCGCTGACGGCCGAAGGTCGTACCCTCGCCAGCGAGCACGGCCTGGCGGTGCTCACCCGGATCCGCGACATGGTCGCGGCCCACCCACGACAGTTCGCCCTGGCCGTGAAGGCCGAGGATGTTCCGGCGATCATTGCCAGGCGACAGCGGGTGGTGTTCATCAGCATGGAAAATGCCGAGCCGCTCGCCGCCGATCCCGGGCGCCTGCTGACCTACCGACGCCTGGGCTTGAGCATGCTCGGCCTGGTGCATTCGGCGAACAACGACTTCGCCGACTCGGCGACCGCCCTGCCGCAATGGCATGGCCTGAGTCCGCAGGGACGGGCGCTGGTGGCCGAGGCCAACCGGTTGGGGATCCTGCTGGATGTGTCACATGCTTCGGACCAGGTGTTCGACCAGGTGCTGGAACTGTCCAGGGCACCGATCGTCGCCTCGCACTCCTCCAGCCGGGCAATCACCGCGCATCCACGCAACCTGGACGACCGGCGCCTGAAGGCACTGGCGGCCAAGGGCGGAGTGATCCAGGTGAACAGCTTCCCCAGCGACCTGATCGAGCAGCGGCCCGACCCGGAGCGTGGCAAGGCATTGGGGCCGCTGTACAAGGAGTTCCGCCTGGCGGCGAGCATGACGCCGGCGCAGGTGGCGGACCTGGCGGCCCGGATTCGCGAAGTCGAGGCGCGCTTTCCCGAACCTAAGGCGACGCTCGATGACTACATGAAGCATCTGCTGCACATCCTGGCGGTGGTCGGGCCGGAGCATGTCGGCATCGGTGCCGACTGGGACGGTGGTGGCGGGGTCGAGGGGCTGGAGGATGTCTCGCAGTTGCCCAGGATCACCGAGCGGTTGCTGGCGGCGGGCTATGGAGAGCGGGACCTGGCGAATATCTGGGGCGGGAATGTGCTACGGGTATTGGCGCAGGCCCAGGCACGCGCAGAGCACTAGTCAGGGCACCCTTTGTGGAAAGCGGACCTCTTGTGGTGAGCGGGCTTGCCCGCGCTGGGCTGCGAAGCAGCCCCATGATCTGGCACCTCATTCCTTCAGGTTCGCTGTGACGGCCGCCTTTGGGGCCGCTTCGCGCCCCAGCGCGGGCAAGCCCGCTCGCCACAAGGTTGCTGGCGGCGGGCTATGGGGAAAGGGACCTGGCGAATATCTGGGGTGGAAATTTGCTGCGCGTGTTGACGCAGGCCCAGGCATGCGGCGAGCGCTAGCCTGGGCCCACTGTTGTGGCGCGCGTGCTCGCCACAAGTGGTCCGTTCGCCACGAAGGTCGTCGAGCGCCCGCTCTTCTCAGTCGACCCCGTCATGACTCTATGCATTTCTCGCAATATCTACGTCATAAAATATGAAACAAAGTAATATTTGCATATGCCTAAAATGTATTTCTCTTATTAAGTTGCGCTCCTTAGGATGGCTTCCATAGACCGAAGTAACTGAATGTTTCGGCGGGCTATAACGGAATGAACTATCCACCACACAGGCAGGGAGCGCTTGCATGCCGTTGACCAGAAGACAACTGATCGCCCGGGTCGCCGCCGTAGGTGGCCTGCAGGCGGCGACGGCAGTGATGGGCCTGCTCGGCGTGGACCGTCCTGCCGCAGCCGGTGAAGAGAACTACGCCGCCTTGCCGACCGCCGCTGTCGGCCGGGGCGCCAGTGTGATCGTGATCGGTGCCGGTATCGGTGGACTGGTCAGTGCCTACGAGTTGAACAAGGCCGGTTTCAAGGTGACCCTGCTCGAAGCCCGCGATCGTGTCGGCGGCCGCAACTGGACCGTGCGCCAGGGCGATCGGGTCGAGTACACCGATGGCAGCGTGCAGGTCGCCGACTTCGACCAGGGTTTCTACCTCAATGCCGGCCCAGGCCGCCTGCCCAGCCACCATCAACTGATGCTCGGCTATTGCCGCGAACTGGGTGTCGAGCTGGAAGTGCTGGTCAACACCAGCCGCAATGCCCTGGTCCGCCCCGATCTCAACGCGCCGACCCTTCAGATCCGCCAGGCGGTCAACGACAGCCGTGGGCATTTCTCCGAGCTGCTGGCCAAGGCGGTCAATCGCCATGCGCTGGACCAGGAACTGAGCCCCGCCGATCGCGAGAGCCTGCTGAGCTTCCTGAAAACCTGGGGCGATCTCTCGGACAAGCTCGAATACCTCGGCTCGGCCCGCTCCGGCTACAAGGTCTGGCCGGGGGCAGGCGACCAGCTGGCGCAGAAGCGCGACCCGCTGCCGCTCAAGACCCTGCTCAACCCGGCGCTGACCACCGCGCTGATGATCGACGAGTACCCGGAATTTTCCCCGACCATGTTCCAGCCGGTTGGCGGCATGGACCGGATTGCCAAGGCCTTCGAACGCCACCTCAAGGCGCAACTGCGGCTGGGCGCGGAGGTCCTGTCGATCGACAACCAGGCCGACTTCGTCGAGGTCGGTTATCTCGACCGCCACAGTGGGCGCAAGCAGGCGCTGAAGGCCGACTACGTGATCAGCAGCCTGCCGCTGCCGTTGCTGGCCAAGGTTCGGAACAACCTGGCCAAGCCGGTGCAGCAGGCGATCGGCGCGGTGCAGTTCGGCTACGCCAACAAGGTCGCCTGGCAATCCCGGCGTTTTTGGGAGCGCGACTACCAGATCTACGGCGGGCTCTCCTTCATCAACCAGGAGTCTTCCGGCCTGTGGTACCCCAGCGGTGGTTTCAACCAGGCTGAAGGCGTGCTGGTCGCGGCCTACAACAATGGCGAAACGGCCCGCCGGTTCGGCGAAAAGACTCTCGCCGAGCAGATCGAACTGTCGCGCCAGGCCGTGGAACTGCTGCACCCCGGGCATGGCCAGGAGCTGCGCAAACCGCTGGCGATCGCCTGGGCCAGGATCCCCTACAACCTGGGGCCGTGGATCAACCATGAAGTGGCCGAGCCGGACTACAGCCTGCTCAACCAGGCCCAGGGCCGGGTCTACCTGACCAGCGATGGCCTGGCCCACGGGGGGATCGGGATCTGGCAGGAGTCCGCGGCAGCCGCCGCACGACGGGTGGTCCGTCATCTATTCGAGCGGGCACAAAGCTCGCCGCTCAAGCAAACGGCCTGAAAAAGCCGCGCTCTCACTCAAACAGCCACACCGATTTGCCGGGTAGCGGACCTCCGAGGCCGGCATAAAACAATACCTTGGAGTGTCCTTATGTCGTTCAAGAAAGCCTTGCTGGGGTTGGGGATCCTTTTCGCCGCGAGCAGCTCGCAAGCCGCCTCGATCCAACGGGTGCCGTCGACCTATCCGAATTCGCCGATCCTGCAATCGGTGACCCTGCCGGCCAATGCCGAGGTCGCCTACCTCTCCGGGCTGCTGCCCGATCCGGTCGATCCCAAGGCCGCCAAGGACCAGGTCCGCGCCAGCGGCAACACCGAGACCCAGGCCCGCGCGGTGCTGCGCAAGGTCGAGGCGATCCTCGCCAGCCAGGGCCTGGGTCTGGGCGACGTGGTGCAGTTGCGCATCTACCTGGTGGGCGACCCGGCGCTGGGCGGCAAGCTGGATTTCGACGGCCTGCAAACCGCCTTCCGCGAATTCTTCGGTACCGACAGGCAACCGCTGAAGCCGGCCCGTACCACGGTGCAGGTAGCCGGGCTGGTGCTGCCCGGTGCGCTGATCGAAGTCGAAACCGTTGCCGCCAAGGCGCGCTGAGCCGATCCACAGGAAGGATATTCGAGTCATGGTTTCCAGTTCTTTTGGCAACACCCGTTTTGCCGCGCCATTGAGTGCTGCAGTGCTCGGCCTGGCGACTTCCCAGGCACTGTTCGCCGCGGACCCGACCCTCGACACCGTGGTCGTCACCGGGGTGCGTGGCAGCCAGCAGCGCACGGTCACCGACAGCCCGGCACCGATCGATGTGATCAGTGGCGAGCAACTGCGCACCATCGGCCAGAACGGCCTGAAGGAAATGCTCGGGCGCCTCTTGCCATCGTTCAACGTCCCGACCATCAACGGTGGCGGCACCGCGTTCCTGGTCCGTGGAGTGAGCATGCGCGGCCTGGGTGGCGATCAGGTGCTGATCCTGGTCAACGGCAAGCGCCGGCACAACTCGGCGCTGATCAACAACGGGGCGCGGGTCGGCAACGCCTCGGTACCGGTCGACCTCGACCTGATCCCCACTGCCTCCATCGAACGCATCGAAGTGCTGCGCGACGGCGCGGCGGCGCAGTACGGTTCGGACGCGATCGCCGGGGTGATCAACATCATCCTCAAACGCAACGCCGATGGGCTGACGTCCGATACCACCGTGGGCCAGTACTACGACGGTGACGGCGCCACCGGCCATGAGGCGGTCAACTGGGGCTCGACGCTTGGCGAGAACGGCGGGTTCTTCAACCTGTCCTTCGATGGCAAGCTGCAGGAGCCTTACGAGCGTGCCGCCGCAGCCAGCGGCCAGTTGTACTTCAACCAGGCCGACGGTTCGCCCGACCCGCGCGAAAGCAACCGGCACGGCTGGGGCGGCGAATACGGTCTGGGCCGCGACCGCACCAGCAGCCTGGCGTACAACCTGGAACTGCCATTGGAGAACGACCTCAAGCTGTATTCGTTTTCCACCCTCAGCTACCGCAACAGCAACAAGGACCTCGGCCACCGCCGGCCGACCGACATCACCAGCCTGGCCGGCATTCCCGACGCGCCGTACCCCAACGGCGGCCAGGCGCGGCGCGAGATCCACGAGGTCGACTTCCAGTTCGCCGGTGGCGCCAAGGGCCTGGTGGGCAACTGGGACTGGGACCTGAGCAGCACCTACGGCAAGGATCGTGCGGTGCTGGACACGGCCAACAACCTGAACATCTCCAACGGCCCCTACAGCCAGCACGACTTCCACCTGGGCAACCTGATCTTCGACCAGTGGACCACCAACTTCGACTTCAGCCGGGCACTGGACATCGGCTGGAGCAGTCCGCTGGAAACCTCGTTCGGCATCGAGCATCGCTGGGAGAAGTACGCCCTGGAAGAAGGCGAACCGAATTCCTACAACTTCGGCAGCTACGTACCGACCACCGGTCCGTTCGCCGGCCGGGTGCCGGACCCGGGCCTGTTCTCGGTCAACGGCACCACGCCGGAAGACGCCTATTCGTTGCAGCGCCACAGCGACGCGGCCTATATCGACCTGGGCCTGAACATCACGCCCAAGTGGTACGTCGGCGCCGCCGCGCGCTATGAGAAATACAACCTGGGGGTTGGCGAGACGGCCAGCGGCAAGCTCACCACCCGCTATGAATTCCTGCCGGGCTACGCCGTGCGGGCGGCGGTCAGCAACGGTTTCCGCGCCCCGTCGCTGGCCCAGAGCGTGTTCTCCACCACCAGTACCGTGACCCAGTTCACCAGCGGCAGCACCACCAACGTGCGGACCAAGCAGATGCGCCCGGATTCGCCCGAGGGGCGCGCGCTGGGGGCCAAGGACCTGGAGCCGGAGACCTCGCGCAACTACAGCATCGGCCTGACCGCCGAGCCGGCTGAACGACTGCGGTTGACGGCGGACTTCTACCTGATCGATATCGACAAGCGCATCCTGCAGACCGGCATCCTCAGCGGTCCGGCGGTCTCGCAGATCCTGGTCAACAACGGCCTGTCGCCAAACCTGGCCGGGCAGTACTACGCCAACGCCGCCGACACCCGGACCAAGGGCGTCGACGTGGTGGCGGACTACAGCCAGTCCTTCGGCGAGTACGGTGCGGCGAAATGGAGCGTGGCCTACAACCGCAACAAGACCACCATCCGCAGCCTCGCCGATACCCCGGCGGCGCTGGCCAGCCTCGGTTCGCAGTACGTGCTGTTCGACCGCCAGCAACAGATCGACCTGACCAAGGCGACCCCCAAGGACAAGTGGATCCTGTCCGGCAACTACAAGCTCGGCAACTGGACCACCAACCTGCAGCTGACCCGTTTCGGCGAGTACACCGAGGGGGCGAACAACCCGCGCGACGACCGGACCTACAGCGCCAAGTGGATCACCGATCTGGACGTGGCCTACGACGTGAACCAGAACCTGACGGTGGCGGTGGGGGCGAACAACCTGTTCGACGTGTACCCGGACAAGATCGGCCTCAAGGCCTGGGCCGGCACCTACGAGTACGGCATGTTCTCGCCGTACGGGCTGGGTGGCGGGTACTACTACAGCCGCATCAGCCTGGCGTTCTGAACGATGAACCTGCGCACGAACGCCTGCTCCCTTCCTGTGCCTCCTGTGGCCTGCATGGCACCTGTGGGAGCCGGCTTGCTGGCGATAGCGGTCGAATGGGCCAGGCGAAACCTGAGGCCTCCATCACCAACAAGAGGAGCGCCGCCCGGCCGGCTCTCACAAGGGTGGGCGTGGCTGGCTCTGCTGATGCTCTGTGCCAGCGTCCACGCCGCCGAGCCGCTGCGGGTTTCCAGCCAGAAGCAGTCGCTGAAGATTCTGCTGCAGGCGGCCGGCGAGCTGGACAAGCTGCCGTACCCGATCGAGTTCGCCTCGTTCGCCGCCGCCGCGCCCACCGCCGAGGCCCTCGCGGCCGGGGCGGTGGACATCGGCAGTCTCGGTGATGCGCCGTTCGTGTTCGCCGCCGCCGCCGGCGCACCGTTGAAAACCGTCGGGGTGATCAAGGTCAATGTCACCCCGACCGCGGTGGCGATCGTGGTCAAGGAGGACTCGCCGCTCCAGGGCGCCGCCGATCTCAAGGGCCGTCGCATCACCACCACCCGCGGTTCCATCGGCCATTTCCTGGCCCTGGCGGCGTTGCGTTCGGCAGGGCTGCACGCGGGCGATGCGCAGTTCATTTTCCTCGCCCCGGGCGAGTCGCGGACCTTGCTCGCCAACGGCCAGGCCGATGCCTGGTCGACCTGGGATCCCTACACCAGCATGGTCCAGCTCGAGGGTGGCACGCGGGTGCTGGTCAGCGGTACCGGGCTGTTCGCCGGGCACATGCTGCTGGTCGCCAACGATACGGCGATCCGCGACAAGCCGGCGCAGATCGCTGACTTCCTGCGGCGCCTGGCCCGTGCCTACGACTGGGCCAATGCCCACCAGGCCGCCTTTTCCGCGATCCAGGCCGGCTACAGCGGCCTGCCACTGGAGATCCATGAACGTTCCAATCGCTTCGCCCAGGCCCATCGGATCGATGTCGGGCCGACGGTGATCGATGACGTGCAACACACCGCCGACCTGTATCGGGAGGAGGGCGTCATCCAGGCGGCCTTCGAGGCCGAGCAGCATTTCGATCAACGCTTCAACACGTCCGTAGCCAGTCCATCACTTTCAGGGAATTGAAGGGGGTTTCATGTTTACCGTGACCACTGCCGAACAACTCGAGGCCCGACATATCGTCGATGTCGTGGAGAAACGGTCCTATGGTGTCCAGCTCAAGGGCTTCTGCCCGCCGGACACCCTGCAATTGGCCCGGGACAAGCTCGCCGGCCTCAAGAGCGCCTTCAGCGGGCAGAACGAGTTCGTGCGGGTCGGCAAGGCCTATATCGAAATCGACGACGAGCCGAGCCGGACCGAGTATCACGCGCTGGCCCTGCCGAATATCCGCAGGATCCGCAACCTGTTCCGGCCGCTGGCGTCGCCGATCGACGAGCTGCGCCTGCTGCTCGATGAGGTCTGGCCCAGCGGTGCGCACCTGCTGCAGGTGGAGGGGCGCAAGTGCTTCGTCGGCATTGCCCGCTTCCAGGGCTCGGGTGTCGATCTCACCCCGCATACCGACGATCTGGAGCGCAACACGCCACCGGGCCACGGTCGGCAGCTGCTGAGCCAGTTGTCCACCAACATCTACCTGCAGATCCCCGAGGATGGCGGCGAGCTGGAGATCTGGGGGATCGAGCCGGACGAGGAGGAGTACAGGCGCCTGCGGGGCGAACGCGCCTACGGCATCGAGCGCCATCTGTTGCCGCCGCCGGACTTCGTGGTCAAGCCGGAACCCGGTGACCTGATCCTGCTCAACCCGCGCCTGATCCATGCGGTGCGCCCCTCGGCCACCAGCACCCGCATCACCCTCGGCGTCTTTATCGGTTACTACGGCGAAAACCAGCCTTTGGCCTACTGGAGCTAATCCCATGAGCACTGTGCAAGAAATCAACCTCAAGGCGTATTTCAACAAGGGCGGCGAAGAGCATGAGTTCGACGGCAAGCGCGTGGTGCTGGCGGTCAGCGTTGGCCAGGAGTATCACGAGGACCAGAAGCTGCGCTCGACCATCCACCTGATCAACCAGTCCGGCTTCAGCCATGTGAAGGTGGTGGTGGCCGACACCCTGCAGCGCCACAACAAGCATGGCAAGTCGCCGGGCGAGGCGCTGTCGGCGTCGATCCGCGATGGCGATGCCTGGCTGGCGCGCAACCAGGGCATCCTCGATGGCCTGCGGGTGCCGTATCACGTCACGCGCTGGAACCAGGAACTGGCCAGTGACCGTTATGCCGAACTGCGCCAGCAGCTGGACGAGGTCTATCGGAGCCGGGAGGAGTTGCGCTCGGCCATCGACGAGACCATTGGCGTGTTCACCGAGCGATTGCGTTTGCGTGACGAACACGCCGACCTTGAAAAGGCCGCGGCCCAGTGCCGCGAATACATCCTTGAAGAGATCCCGATCATCCTGCCGCTGTGGGCGGACGAGGGGTATCACTATGTGCTGTATCCGCAGCAGATGACGGCGGCGATGGCCACCAGCCGCGACCTGCTGATCGCCCCGCACAGCCCCGATCGGGTGCGCTGGCTGCCGCTGAAATTCAAGAAGCGCGGGATTCCGATTCCGTTCACCTTGCCGGGAATCGTGCACCCGAACTGGTCCAGCAGCGCGATTGCCATCTGAATCCTTGTGTGTGGCCGTTCTGGCCTCTTCGCGGGCAAGCCCTGCTCCTACAGGGCCAATGCGTACGCAAACCTCGCGTACGCCGCGAACCTGTAGGAGCCGGGCTTGCCCGCGAAGGCATCAACACGGTCCCTCGATATTCAACTGAAAAAAGGAGTTTCCCCATGGGCGTTTTTGCGCAACAGCAACGCAAATGGTGGGCATTGCTCGGGGTGAGCATTGCCAGTTTTCTCGGCTGCGTCGATTTCACCATCGTCAACACCGCGCTGCCGGCCCTGCAGGCCGATCTGCAGGCTTCGGTGGACAGCCTGCAGTGGGTGATCAACGGTTTCATCCTGGCCCTGTCGAGTTTCATGGTGCTGGTAGGCCGGCTGGCCGACCTGCACGGGCGCAAGCGGGTGCTGTTCATCGGCCTGGGTGTGTTCGGGCTGGCGTCCCTGGGCGCCGGCCTGGCGAGCGGCATCGACCTGTTGATCGCCGCGCGGATTCTCCAGGGGGCCGCCTGTGCGGTGCTCTATACCGCTTCCGGGGCGATCGTCGCCAATACCTTCGACAGTGCCGAACAGGGCAAGGCCTTCGGCATCCTGTTCGGGGTCAACGGCGTCGGCCTGGCGGTGGGGCCGGTGCTGGGCGGGTTGATTACCAGCGCCTTCGGCTGGCAGTGGATCTTCCTGATCAACGTACCCTTCGTCCTGCTGAGCCTCGGCATCAGCAGTTTCAGCGTCGACGAGTCCCGTTCCCGGGAGGAGGGTGCGCGTCTCGACTGGCTCGGCGCGGCGTTGCTGCTGATCGGCCTGCCCAGCCTGGTGCTGGTGATCGTCCAGGGGGCGGCCTGGGGCTGGGGGGCGCCAGTGACGCTGGGCCTGATCGCCCTGGCCGTGGTGGCCCTGGCAACCTTCGTTGCGGTGGAGAAGCGCGTGGCGGCGCCGATCATCGACCTGCAGTTGTTCGCCAACCGGCGCTTCGTCGCCGGGGTGGTCGCCAGCTTCAGCCTGGCGGTGTTCTATTGCGTGGCCTTCTTCGTCATGCCGCTGTACCTGGCGTTGGTCCGGGGTGAAAGCGTGCAGGCCAGCGGGCTGTTGCTGCTGCCAACGACCCTGGGGGTGGCGGTGCTGTCGCCGCTGGTGGGACGGCTGGTGGACCGCAAGGGTCCGGCCTTGCCGATCAAGGCCGGGCTGTTGCTGTTCCTGCTCTCGGCGCTGTTGCAGGCCGGCTTCGACCGACAGACTTCGCTGGCGTACCTGCTGGCGGCGTTCGTGATCATGGGCCTGGGCTGGGCCAGCATTCTCGGGCCGTCGACGGTGCTGGGCATTTCCTCGGTGTCGCAGAACGTCTCGTCGGTGGCGATGGGGTCGCTGATGACCTTGCACAACATCGGCGGCGGCCTTGGCCTGGCGGTCGGAGTGGGCATCTACCACGCTTTCTCCGGGCAACCGGTGGATGACGTGCAAGGCGCCTTCATCCACGGCTATCGGGCGGTGATGCTGTTCCTCGCGTTGGTGGTGGTGGCCGGTTGGGCACTGGTCGCCGGCCTGTTGCGGGTACCGGCGGCGCAGGCGCTGGCCGAGGGTTCCAGCCGTGGCTAGACGCACCGGGCAGATTCGCCTCGGTGCGTTTCTGTCGGGCTCCGGGGCTCACGGTGCCAGTTGGCGGCATCCCGCGGCGGATGCCGATGCCTCGCTGAACGTGCAGCGCTATGTCGAGTATGCCCGGGCGCTGGAGCGCGGGCGCTTCGATGCGCTGTTCCTCAACGACAACGTGGCGGTCGGTAGCCTCGACCCGCAGGTCCTGGCCCGCAGTGCCCACAGTTTGCGCTGGGACCCGCTGACCCTGTTGCCGGCGCTGGCGATGACGACCCGGCATATCGGCCTGGTCGCCACGGCCAACACCAGCTACAACGCACCGTACAACCTCGCGCGGACCTTTGCGTCACTGGATCATCTGTCCGGCGGTCGTGCCGGCTGGAACCTGGTGACGGCGCTGATTGGTGGCGAGAACTTCAACCGTGACGAGCACCTGGAGCACGCCGAGCGTTACCAGCGTGCGCAGGAATTCTTCGATGTGGTCAGCGGGCTCTGGGACAGTTGGGCCGATGATGCCTTTGTGCGGGACAAGGCCTCGGGGATCTGGCTCGATGTGACGAAGATGCGCGTGCTCGATCACCAGGGCCGGCACTTCCAGGTGCGGGGGCCGTTGAATGCACCACGGCCGTTGCAGGGGTGGCCGGTGATTGCCCAGGCCGGCTCCTCCGAGGCCGGGCGCGAGCTGGCGGCGCGTACGGCGGAATTGGTGTTCACCGCCCAGCAGACGCTGGAGCAGGGGCGGGCGTTCTACGTTGACCTCAAGGAGCGCTTGGCACGTCATGGACGCGATGAGGAGGCGCTGAAGATTTTCCCCGGTATCTCGCCGACGGTCGGGCGGACTCTGAGCGAGGCCGAGGAAAAGTACCAGGCCCTGCAGGATCTGCTCGATCCACAGGCGCAGCTCAAGGGGCTGTCCTATCTGCTGGAGCTGGGTTTCGATCTCTCGGCGCTGCCACTCGATGCCCGGGTGCCGCTGCCGGAGCAGGTGCCGTCGACCGAGCGGCACAAGAGTCGTCAGCAACTGGTCATCGACCTGATCCGCCGTGAGCGACCGACCGTGGCCCAGCTGCTGCGCAGCCTATCGGCCAGTGGGCACAAGGTGCTGGTGGGCACACCGGCGCAGATCGTTGACGAACTGGCCGCCTGGTACGAGGCCGGGGCCGCCGATGGCTTCAATGTGTTGTTCACCCATCTGCCGGGGGCGATCGATGATTTTGTCGAACAGGTGGTGCCGCAGTTGCAGCGGGTGGGCTTGTTCCGCCGCGAATACGAGGGGCGCAGCCTGAGGGAAAACCTCGGTTTGCGGCGGGTGGCGAACCGGTATTTCTGAGGCCTGGCCGTCTCCCACGGTGACCGCGCCAGGTTCTTACCTTGTGGGAGCCAACTGTCTTTAACTCACCGCCGATAAGCGGTAGAGAACTCCCTGCCCTCTTCGCGGATAAATCCGGCTCCCACGGTACCGTGCTGAACACAAATCTTGTGATCGACGCAAACTGTGGGAGCAGGCGGTCCGGCGCCCCGGTTTATCCGCGAACCGCCAACGGCGGAAGTGCTTCAGGCGCCGCAGAACCGTGGGAGCCGGATTCATCCGCGAAACAGGCGACGCATCTTTTCAGAAAGACCTCGTTATCGTTCTTCGCGGCGGTCCGACGCATCGGTCACTCCGGCTCCCACAGTGTCAGCGTCGTTCGCAGGATTCATGCACGGCGCGAGCGCTTGTGGGAGCCGGATTGACCGAGGCTTCGGATCGCCGCGCACGGGGTACCCAGTCCTAACTGACACCCTCGGGAGCCACCAGCAGCGCCGGATCACCCAGCGGATGGCTCTTGGCATCGAAGAAACGCAGGCTCACGTCATGGCCGACGAACAGCTTTGCGTAGTGACGCTTCTGGTGCTGGATGAACGCCTTGCTGCGCGGATAGATCGAGATCACCAGGGTCTCGATGCCAGCATCGAGCACGGCCTGGACGATGTGCTGGTCCTGCTCGCCGAGGCTGTGGCCGAAAACACACAGGGCACCCTGGTGCTGGCACAGCTGACCGTAGCAGTACGACAGGTAGTCCGAGTTGCGGATCGCCTTGAGCTTGTCCTCGGCGTTGCCCTCGCTGACGAACAGCGGCACGTCGCCCAGCGCGTTGACCGCGAAGCTGCCCAGCAGGGTACTTTCCGAGGACAGCAGCTTGCGTGTGCTGCCATCGATGTTCTTCACCAGGTGCAGGCCACCGTGCAGGTAGAGGATGCGCGTGCCCTGGGTCTCGGTATTGCCCAGGTCGAACGTCGCTTCGCCGTTCCAGAACAGGTCCTTGAATGGCTGAGGAGCCTGCATGATCGCCCAGTAGTTGAGCAGGTCGTAGTTGGTGGAGTAGAGCGTGCGGTAGTTGCCCAGTTCGGCGTTGATCCGCGCCAGGCTCTCGGGGCGCACCCGCTTCCAGGGAATGTGCACGCCGCGCACGGCGTGGATCAACGCTTCCTTGATCGCGAAGTAGCGATTGCGCGGTGACGACGAGCTGATTGAGAGGGCGGCGTTGACCTTGATGGTGTTCTTCAGCGCGCTGAGCACCTGCTCGAAGTTGCTCGTCTCCAGGGTCTTGAACACGGCCAGTTCGCTCAGCCCCAGTGGGCGATTTTTCGTGCGCTGGGCGTTCTCGAACAGTGAGTCGTAGGAAAAGCCCGGCCACACCGCCAGGCTCGCACCGTTGCCGATCAGCAGCCCGGTGCACGGGATCTCGGTACGCACGGCGTTCCAGTCTTCAAGTTCGGCGTCAAATTCCTGGAATTCCATAATCGCTATTCGTCGTCTCAAGGCAGAAGGTGGACAGACGGCGACTTTATCACGACCCGGCGTTGAGCCAGATCAACAACCGGCCGGAGCAGGCGGTCGATGCTGTGCTCATCGCGGGGCAGGCAGCCCCGGTCAACGCCGAGAGGGTTCGTCATGAGCAGTACATTTTTCATTCCCGCCGTGAACATCATGGGTATCGATTGCCTGGACGAGGCCATGGACGCCATCCGCAATCATGGCTTTCGCAAGGCGTTGATCGTGACCGATGCCGGGCTGGCGAAGGCCGGCGTGGCGATGCGGATCGCCGAGGCGCTGGCGCTGCGCGATATCGATTCGTTGATCTTCGATGGGGCCAAGCCCAACCCGAGCATCGCCAACGTCGAGCAGGGCCTGGCTGCGCTGAAGGACGGCAAGTGTGATTTCGTGGTGTCGCTGGGCGGTGGTTCGCCCCATGACTGTGCCAAGGGCATCGCGCTGTGTGCCACCAACGGTGGGCATATCCGTGACTACGAAGGTGTCGATCGCTCGGCCAAGCCGCAGTTGCCGCTGGTGGCGATCAATACCACGGCCGGTACGGCCAGCGAGATGACCCGTTTCTGCATCATCACCGACGAATCGCGACATGTGAAAATGGCCATCGTCGATCGCAATGTCACGCCGCTGCTGTCGGTCAACGACCCGGCCCTGATGGTGGCCATGCCCAAGGGGCTGACGGCGGCGACCGGCATGGATGCCCTGACCCACGCGATCGAGGCCTACGTCTCGACGGCAGCCTCGCCGATCACCGATGCCTGCGCGATCAAGGCCATCGAGCTGATCAGCGCCAACCTGCGGCTGGCGGTACGTGACGGCAGCGACCTGAAGGCCCGGGAAAACATGGCCTATGCGCAGTTCCTCGCGGGGATGGCGTTCAACAACGCCTCGCTGGGGTACGTGCATGCCATGGCGCATCAACTGGGTGGTTTCTATGACCTGCCCCATGGGGTCTGCAACGCGGTGTTGCTGCCTCACGTGCAAACGTTCAATGCGTCGGTCTGCCCACGGCGGCTGGCGGATGTGGCCCGGGCGCTGGGTACCGATATCGCCGGCCTGAGTCCGGAGGAGGCTGCCCAGGCCGCCATCACGGCGATCCGCAGCCTGGCCAGGGATGTGGAAATCCCTGCCGGCCTGCGCGAGTTGGGGGCCAAGTTGCAGGATATCCCGGTGTTGGCGGCCAATGCCCTCAAGGATGCCTGCGGCCTGACCAACCCGCGTGCGGCGGATCAGCGGCAGATCGAGGAAATCTTCCGTAATGCGTTCTAGCCGCTAGCGGTCAGTCTGGAGTCGTGCGCTGGCCGCTGTGCCGGCGACGACGCCCGGGCCGAGTTGCACCGTCAGCACGCCGGCAATCAGCAGCAGCGCTCCGATCAGGCGCACGCCGTCGACAGGACGCGCTGCCAGTCCGAACAGGCCGAAATGATCCAGGGCCAGTGAGGCGATCACTTGCCCGGCCAGCGCCAGGGCAATGAATCCGCCGGCCCCCAGCCGTGGCACCAGCAGCACCGCCAGGGCCACGAAACACACCCCGAATACCCCTCCGAGCCAGACCCAGGCCGGTGCCTTGGCAGCGAAGGCGAGGCTTGGCAAGGGCAGGCGCAGGGCGAGCATCACCGGCAGCAGCACCGCGAGGCTGACCAGCAGCGAGGCCAGGGTGGCCCACAACGGATGGCCGAGGCCCCGTCCCAGATGGGCATTGATCGCACCCTGGAAGGGCACGACGGCGCCCGCGATAGCAGCCAGCGCCAACAGTCCGAGTCCACTCAAGCTATTCATGTGCATTCTCCAACAGGTATCACCAGGATCGAGCGGTTGCTTTCGAGAGAATGCTAGGGTATTCGTCGTGGAAATTTAAATTCTAAGAAAGTATTCAGAGCATGCATGAGATGAATGATCTTCGTCGTATCGATCTCAACCTGCTGGTGATTCTCGATGCGCTGCTTGCCGAACGACATGTCACCCGGGCCGCCGAGCGTCTGCACCTGAGCCAGCCAGCGGTCAGCCATGCCCTGGCCCGGCTGCGCGACCTGCTCGGCGACCCGCTGCTGGTGCGCGCCGGTGGTGCGCTGGTGCCCACGGCGCGGGCGCTGGAGCTGGCACAGCCGCTGCGCGAGACCCTGGAGCGGGTGCAGGACCTGCTGGCGCCGGCGGGATTCGACCCGGCGTCGGCCAACCGTACCTTTCGACTGGCGATGTCGGATTATGGCGCCGCGATGCTGCTGCCGGGGCTGGTGCCGATCCTGCGCAGCCAGGCACCGGGGATCGACCTGCAGATCACCCAGGCGAGCCGCGAGGGCATGCTCGAATTGCTGCTCAATGGCGATATCGACGCCGCGGCCGGGGTCTTTCCCGACCTGTCGCCGCAACTGCGCAGTGTCCATCTGTTTCGCGAGCGCTATGCCTGCCTGGTGGACCGCCAGAGCCTGGCCGGGCAGGGTGGGCTCGATCTGGCCGACTATCTGTCAAGGCCCCATGTGCTGCTGGAGATGCGTGGCAGCGGCACGGCGGAAATCGAGCGGGCGTTGAGCGCGATCCACCAGCGACGCCGGGTGGCGATCAGCCTGCCGCACTGGAGCGTGGCACCGCGGCTGATCGTCGGTACCGACCTGGTGCTGACCGTGGCCGCGCGCAACCTGCGGACGATCGACGAACAGCGGCTGGTGGTGTTGCCACCGCCGTTCGAGATTCCGGAGTTCGATTTCATTTTCGTCTGGCACACGCGCCGGGAAGGCGACCAGGCCCTGAAGTGGCTACGCGAGAAGATGCAGGCGGTTGCCCAGGTGTCCGACTGAGGTTCTTGCGGGCAAAAAAAACGGCCCGGATCAACCGGGCCGTTTTCGCATCAACGTCTGCTTGCAGCGAAAGTGCTTACTGCACTTCGACTGCCAGGCTGTCGCTGATCTTCTTCTGCCAGATTGCCGGGCCGGTGATGTGCACCGACTCGCCGTTGGTATCGACCGCGACGGTCACCGGCATGTCCTTGACCTCGAACTCGTAGATCGCTTCCATGCCCAGTTCGGCAAAGGCGACGACCTTGGACTTCTTGATCGCCTGGGCCACCAGGTAGGCAGCGCCGCCCACGGCCATCAGGTAGACAGCCTTGTGCTCCTTGATTGCCTCGATGGCGGTCGGGCCACGCTCGGACTTGCCGATCATGCCCAGCAGGCCGGTCTGTTCGAGGATCTGGCGGGTGAACTTGTCCATGCGGGTGGCGGTGGTCGGACCGGCTGGGCCGACGACTTCCTCACGCACCGGATCAACCGGGCCGACGTAGTAGATGAAGCGACCCTTGAGGTCGACCGGCAGGCTTTCGCCCTTGTTGAGCATTTCGACCATGCGCTTGTGCGCGGCGTCGCGACCGGTGAGCATCTTGCCGTTGAGCAGGACGGTTTCGCCCGGCTTCCAGCTCTGCACTTCTTCCGGGGTCAGGGTGTCGAGGTTGACGCGGCGGGCCGATGGACCGGCTTCCCAGACGATTTCCGGGTAGGCGTCCAGCGATGGCGCCTCCAGTTCGGCCGGGCCGGAGCCGTCGAGCACGAAGTGGGCGTGACGGGTCGCGGCGCAGTTGGGGATCATGCACACCGGCAGGGAAGCGGCGTGGGTCGGGTAGTCCATGATCTTCACATCGAGCACGGTGGTCAGGCCACCCAGGCCCTGGGCACCGATGCCCAGCTGGTTGACCTTCTCGAACAGCTCCAGGCGCAGTTCCTCGATACGGTTCTGCGGGCCACGGGCCTTGAGCTCATGGATGTCGATGGATTCCATCAACACTTCCTTGGCCATGACGGCGGCCTTCTCGGCGGTACCGCCGATGCCGATGCCGAGCATGCCCGGTGGGCACCAGCCGGCACCCATGGTCGGAACGGTCTTGAGCACCCAGTCGACGATCGAGTCGGACGGGTTGAGCATGGCCATCTTCGATTTGTTCTCGGAACCGCCGCCCTTGGCTGCCACGTCCACTTCAACGGTGTTGCCCGGAACGATGGAGTAGTGGATGACCGCGGGGGTGTTGTCCTTGGTGTTCTTGCGGCTGCCGGCCGGGTCGGCCAGGATCGAGGCGCGCAGGACGTTGTCCGGCAGGTTGTAGGCGCGACGCACACCTTCGTTGATCATGTCGTCCAGGCTCATGGTGGCGCCATCCCAGCGCACGTCCATGCCGACGCGGACAAACACGGTGACGATACCGGTGTCCTGGCAGATCGGCCGGTGGCCGGTGGCGCACATGCGCGAGTTGATCAGGATCTGCGCCATGGAGTCACGGGCGGCTGGCGACTCTTCCCGCAGGTAGGCCTCGTGCATGGCCTGGATGAAATCCACGGGGTGGTAGTAGGAAATGAACTGAAGGGCGTCAGCAACGCTCTGTATCAGGTCGTCTTGCTTGATCACGGTCATGGGTCGCGCTCCTCTATAAAGACGGGAACATTTAAGTAAGGTGTTTGCGACCTTTTTGCATCTGGTCTGTCGAAAACATCTTTTGAGGCAGGCCGGGCACGCGGGGCCGGCACAAAAACGGCGCGGCAGTATAACCCGCCCAGCGGCCGGGCACATCCGTCAGTGGTCAAACCATGGTCGGGTGGTTCTCGGCACCGTTCTTGCGTCCTGATACAGCGGAGGCTGTACAGTTGTGAAAATTGAATGGTTATTTTTGATCCGGATCACTAGAGTGGCAAGTGGCCTGTACGGGAAGGAAGTCCCATGAGCCCTCAGCGCACGGTGAGTCATAGATTGACCCATAAAGCCATACAGAGTCTTTTACGCAAGCGTTTCGCCCTGGCTGCCGGTACCTACGGACTGGCATTGATGTTGTTCTGGGCGGCGATTTTTACCGGTTACCATCGGGCCAGCCTGGCCCAGGGCCTGGTCACTACCGGCTTGGTGGTCGCCAGCCAGGCCGTGCTCGGCTGGTTGTTCCTCAGCGGCCGCAACCTGCGTTTTCGCGACCCCAGCCTGACCGAGTTCCAGGTGCTGCTGGGGCTGGCCTGGCAAACCTGGATGATGGCCAGCCTTGAGCAGGCCCGGGGCACCTTTCTGGTGTTCTATCCGCTGATTCTATTGTTCGGGCTGTTTCACCTGCCGCGCCGCAAGTTCGTGCGCTGTGCGGTGTTGGTGTTCTTCAGCTTTGCCGCGCTCAATCTGTGGGAGGGTTACCAGTTCCGCTTGCCCGATCCGGGTCTGGCGGCCCTGCAGGTGGGCGTGTTGTTCGTGGTGCTGGCCTGGCTGTGCCTGTATGCGAGCTACGTACAGGCCTCGCGCCTGCGCATGCGCCAGCGACGGTTCGCCCTGCAGGCGCACCAGGACACCTTGCGCGGCATGATGCGCCAACTGGAAGACCTGGTGGCCACCGACGAGCTGACCGGCCTCTATAACCGCAGGCACTTCCTGCGGCTGGCGTCGCGTGAACTGGAACTGATGGAGCCGGGCACGATCCATGGCCTGGCGTTGATCGATCTCGACCACTTCAAGCGTATCAATGATGTGCACGGGCATGCGGCAGGCGACCAGGTCTTGCAGGCCTTTGCCGGCGTGGCCGGGGCCTGCGTGCGCGAGGGCGATGTGCTGGCCCGCTACGGTGGCGAGGAGTTCGTGCTGCTGCTGCCCAATGCCGATCCCGATCGCCTGACGGCCTGTTGCGAGCGCTTGCGGCTGGCGTTCACCCAGGTCGAGCTGGTCGGGCTGGCGGTCGGTAACCTGAGCCTTTCGGTGGGCATGACCCTGGTTTGCGAAGACGACGATCTCGATGACGCCTTGCAGAGTGCCGACCAGGCGCTCTACCGCGCCAAGCGGGACGGTCGCAATCGCTGCTGCGCCGCCTGGGAATTCAGTGATGCCTGAGCTGCGGGTTGGCGAGCGAAGCTGGTCGGTGGCCACGGGTAGCAACCTGCTCGATGCCCTGAACCAGGCCGGTGTCCGGGTCCCCTACAGTTGTCGGGCCGGGAGCTGCCATGCCTGCCTGGTGCATTGCCTGCAGGGCGAGCCGCAAGACGATCGACCGGATGCGCTCACTCTTGAGCAGCGCGAGCGTGGCTGGCGCCTGGCCTGTCAGTGCCAGGTGCACGAGGACCTGCGCCTGGCAGTGTTCGATCCACTGCGTGATGGCATCCCTGCCCAGGTCTGCGAACTTGACTGGTTGAGCCCGACGGTGCTGCGCCTGCGCGTCCTACCGGAGCGGGCCTTGCGTTATCGTGCCGGCCAGCACCTGGTGTTGTGGACGGCGCAGGGCATTGCCCGGCCCTATTCGCTGGCAAGCCTGCCGCAGGAGGATCGCTATCTGGAGTTCCACCTCGATTGCCGCCTGCCCGGCGAGTTTTGCGACGCGGCCCGGGGCTTCAGCGTGGGAGAGGTGATTCGTCTCGGAGAGCTGCGTGGTGGCGCCTTGCACTATGATCCGGACTGGCATGCCAGGCCTCTCTGGCTGCTGGCCGCCGGTACCGGGCTCGGGCCCTTGTGGGGCGTGTTGCGCGAAGCCTTGCGCCAGGGACATGAGGGGCCCGTGCGCCTGGTGCACCTGGCCCATGACAGCCGCGAACACTACCTGACTGCCGAGTTGACCGCGCTGGCGGCCCGCCACCCGAATCTCACGGTTGAATGCCTCAGTGCTGCCGAACTGCCGGAGTTTCTGGCCAAACTGCGGCTTGTCTCCCGGCAAACCCTGGCCCTACTCTGTGGAGCCCCGACCAGCGTCGAGGCTTTTGCCCGGCGCCTGTTCCTGGCCGGGCTGCCGCGCAACCAGCTGTTGGCGGATGTGTTCGTGCCACGCGGCTGAGCACCTGCCTGCGCGATCCGCTCTGTGTGAGTGCAGAGCCGACAACCCTAAAGCCGACAAGAGAGCCGAGATGACTGACGCGATTGTGATTGAGCGCGAAGGCGGTCTGCTGACCCTGCGCCTGAACCGTGCCGACAAGAAAAATGCCCTGACCCGCGCCATGTACAGCCAATTGGGCCAGGCGTTGCAATTGGCCGACGAGGACCCGGCGGTCAGGGCGGTGCTGATTCGCGGCAGCGATGAGTGCTTTACCAGTGGCAATGACATCGCCGACTTTCTCGAGGAGCCGCCCAGTGATCTCGACAGCCCGGTCTTTCATTTCATGCGCAGCCTGCTCGATTGCCGCAAGCCGGTGATCGCTGCCGTGGCGGGGCCGGCGGTGGGGATCGGCACCACGTTGCTGCTGCATTGCGACCTGGTCTACGTCAGTGCCGATGCCCGTTTGCGCATGCCGTTCGTCAATCTCGGGTTGTGTCCGGAGTTCGGCTCCAGCCTGTTGCTGCCACGACTGGTCGGCCCCGCCAGGGCTGCCGGGTTACTGCTGCTGGGTGAGGGTTTCAGTGGGGAACAGGCAGCGGCCTGGGGATTGGCGACGGCGGCTTTGCCGAGCGGAGCCGAGGCATTGCTCAAGGCCAGGGAAGCCGCCCTGCGTTTCGAACAACTGGCGCCGGAGGCGGTACAGGTCAGCAAGGCGTTGATGAAGGCGCCGGACCGTGAGCAACTGCGCCAGGTGGTGGAGGCCGAGGGCAAGCTGTTCGTCCAGCGCCTGCGTTCGCCGGAAGCGATCGCTGCGCTTTCAGGGTTCTTGAGCAGGCGTTGAGAACGCTGCTGCCCGGCAGGCGTCGTTTCCCAGGCGTAAAAAAGCCTCGCTGCGGGTTGCGGCGAGGCTTTTGGTGCAGCGCAGAGGTCAATCAGACCATTGGGTCACCGACATGCAGGATCTTCATGCCGTTGGTGCCACCGATGGTGTGGTAGCTGTCGCCCTTGGTCAGGATCACCCAGTCGCCTTGCTCGACCACGCCACGCTTGAGCAGCTCGTCGACCGCAGCCTGGCTGACCTGCTCGGGCGGCAACGAGGCCGGATCGAACGGTACGGTGTAGACGCCACGGAACAGCGCCGCGCGGGCCTGGGTTTCACGGTGCGGGGAGAACGCGTAGATCGGTACGGACGAACGGATCCGCGACATGATCAACGGCGTGTAGCCGCTTTCGGTCAGGGCGATGATCGCCTTGACGCCCGGGAAGTGGTTGGCGGTGTACATGGCCGCCAGCGCGATGCTCTGGTCGCAGCGCTCGAAGACCTTGCCGATACGATGGCTGGAGGTCTTGCTGGTCGGGTGCTTCTCGGCACCGGCACAGATGCGCGCCATGGCCTCTACCGCTTCGAGCGGGTAGGCACCGGCAGCACTCTCGGCCGACAGCATGACGGCGTCGGTGTAGTCCAGCACGGCGTTGGAGACGTCGGACACTTCGGCGCGGGTCGGCATCGGGTTCTGGATCATCGACTCCATCATCTGGGTCGCGACGATCACCGCCTTGTTGTGGCGGCGTGCGTGCAGGATGATCTTCTTCTGGATACCCACCAGCTCGGCATCGCCGATTTCCACGCCGAGGTCGCCACGGGCAACCATGACCGCGTCGCTGGCCTGGATCAGGCCGTCGAGGGTCTCGTCGTCAGCCACGGCTTCGGCGCGCTCGATCTTCGCCACCAGCCAGGCGGTACCACCGGCTTCGTCGCGCAGTTTGCGGGCGTATTCCATGTCGGCGGCGTCACGGGGGAAGGACACCGCGAGGTAGTCCACTTCCATTTCGGCAGCCAGCTTGATGTCGGCCTTGTCCTTGTCGGTCAGGGCCGGGGCGGTCAGGCCGCCGCCGCGACGGTTGATGCCCTTGTGGTCCGACAGCGGGCCGCCCACGGTGACGATGCAACGCAGCTCGGTCTCGGTGGCGGTGTCGACGCGCATGACCACGCGACCGTCGTCGAGCAGCAGTTCGTCGCCCACGCCGCAGTCCTTGACCAGGTCCGGGTAGTCGATGCCGACGACCTGCTGGTTGCCTTCGGTCAGCGGATGGCTGGTGGAGAAGGTGAAGTGGTCACCGATCTTGAGTTCGATACGCTTGTTGGCGAATTTGGCGATACGGATCTTGGGACCCTGCAGGTCACCCAGGAGCGCGACGAAGCGCCCATGCTTGGCAGCGAGGTCGCGCACCAGCTTGGCGCGAGCCTTGTGCTCGTCGGGGGTGCCGTGGGAGAAGTTCAGGCGGGCGACGTCCAGGCCAGCCAGAATCAGCTGTTCCAGAACTTCCGGCGAGTTGCTGGCCGGGCCCAGTGTGGCGACGATTTTTGTACGACGAACGGACATGCAGAGACTCCTGAGTTCAAGCGCAACAAGAGGCTACTATGGTCCCGTGCTGTAGTCATTGTTCATTTGCACTACTTTTCAGCGAAGAAGTTTTTTTCGGATATGTTGTTTGGTGAACATGCTGAAGATTTTCGCCAAGGGGTCGATATACTGCCAAGAACAGGAGATACCCCATGCGCATTTTGCTCGTTTTAGCCTTGGCGGCCAGTGTCGTCGGCTGCACCCGCTGGTCGATGAACAGCCACCTGAACAATGCCTATCGGTCCTACGACCGTGGCAACTGTGAAGACGTGATGCTGCAGTTGTCCCAGGTCGATCGCGAGAGCCGCACCCGGCAGTATGTGCAGCCGGAAGTCTCGATGCTGCGCGGCCAGTGCCTGGAACGCCAGAAACTGTTCGTCGATGCGGTGCAGACCTATCGCTTCATCATTACCCAGTACCCGTACAGCGAGTATGCGTACCGCGCCCAGGCTCGCCTGGAAACCTTGCGCCAGCTGGGGCACACCGATGCCGCCGTACCGGCGCAACCACGTCCCGCCCCGTTGTGATGACAGGTGAAATATGAACTGGCTCTCTGCCAGCTTTCAGCTAAAGTTCGGAGGTATGGTTTCAGTTTTATCAATTCATTTGAGTTGAAAACCATGGCTCGGTAGAGGTTCGCGACGCAGCGAGTGGCTGTCGTCGCGCCGAGGCCAAGGGAGAGCGGGTCGTTCGGCCCTGCTCCGAAGCACTAGCGCGACCATGCTGAATGGTCTTGTATAGCGATTATCAACATGCCTAACGAGCGTCGAATCGAGCGGCACCAGTTGCCGTACTTCCTCAGGGTGTTCAACCGCTTCACCGACCAGCCCATTGGCTATCTGGGCAACGTCTCCGACAAGGGGCTGATGTTGATCAGCCAGTTGCCGTTGTTGGTCAATGCGGACTTTGAACTGCAACTGAAACTTCCCGGTCCCGACGACACGGTTCAACTCATCGACCTGAATGCCCGTTGCCTGTGGTCACATGAAGAGGCGATGCCCTGTTACTACGACTCCGGTTTCGTCCTGAATGCCCCCCCCGAGGCGTATTACAAACTGGTGGAGGCGCTGCAGCACTACTTCAGTTTCTACCCGTTGGAGGCCTCGGCCTAGGGTTCAGAGAGTCCCCGCTTTCTTCCAGCTCAGGTAGCGGCTGACCAGTTCGGCGCCGAGTTCGCCCGGGCGAGCGTCGAGCACCGGGACGCCATGGGCGTTCAGCCGTTCGTGCAGGTTGGCGCGGGCATTGAGGTAGTCGACCGTGCCACAGTAGGCGAGTGCTTCGCCCAGGGTCTGCACCGGGGCCTGGCACAACTGGTCGAGGATCTCCTCGCGCAGGCTGGCCACCAGCACCCGGTGCTGGCGGCCCAGGCGCTTGACCGCCGTCAGCAGTTCCTCGTCGTCCTCATCCCGCAGATTGGTGACCAGTACCACCAGGGCGCGGCGTTTCTGCCGGGCCAGGACCTGGCTGACTGCAGCCTGGTAGTCCGCCGGCTGCTGGCTGCTGTCCAGGTCGTAGACGGTATTGAGCAGCAGGTTGAGCTGGCCCTGGCCCTTGACGGGTGCGAGGAAGCGCGGCCGCTCTCCAGCAAAGGTGCTCAGGCCCACGGCGTCGCCTTGGCGCAAGGCGACATAGCTGAGCAGCAGGCAGGCATTGAGGGCGTGGTCGAAATGCGCCAGTTCGCCGTCCTGGCTGCGCATCCGCCGTCCGCAATCGAGCATGAAGATGATCTGCTGGTCGCGTTCATCCTGGTATTCGCGGGCAATCGGCGTGCGTTGCCGGGCGGTGGCCTTCCAGTCGATCTGGCGCAGGCTGTCGCCTTCGCGAAACTCGCGCAGCTGGTTGAATTCCAGCCCCAGGCCGCGACGCTGGCGTTGTCGGACCCCGAGCTGGCTGAGCCAGTTGTCCACGGCCAGCAGGCGGGCACCGTAGAGGCGGGCGAAGTCCGGGTAGACCCGGGTGGCGTCGGCGAGTGCCAGGTAGCGTCGCCCGGACCAGAGCCCCAGCGGGCTTGGCAGTTCGATCTCGCAACGTTCGAAGGTGAAGTGCCCGCGGCGGATGGGGCGTACGCGGTAGCCCAGTTCGCCTTTTTCCCCGGGCCGCAGGACGATGGACTGCGGCAGGTGTTCGAAGCCCAGGCCCTCGGGGACATGGTCGAAAACCCGCAGTCGCAGTTCCTCGGGGTAGTCGTGCTGCAACTCGAGGCGGATTTCCCCCCAGCGGCCCAGTGCCAGGCTGCCGGGCACCTGGCGCTGCAGCCTGGGTGACGGCAGGCGCCGCAACCGGGCCGCGTCCAGCAGGGCCAGCAACGACAGGGCGAGCAGCAGCCCCCAGCCAATCGAGTCGAGGTTGTCGGGCAACTCGACGTCGAGTGCCTTGAGCGTGCCGAGCAGGACCCCGAGTCCGAACAGGATACCCAGCCAGGTCAGCAGCAGCCGTGACGGTTTCATCGCGAAGGCCTGCTCACAGGCGTGGCGCCGGGACCTGGTCGAGCAGTTGCCGCAGCACCTGCTCGACCGACAGGCCTTCTATGTCCAGTTCCGGTGCGAGGCGCACGCGGTGGCGCAACACGGCCAGTGCACAGCCTTTCACGTCATCCGGGATCACGAACTCGCCGCCACGCAACAGTGCCCGGGCACGGGCGCCGCGTACCAGGGCGATCGAGGCCCGGGGGCCGGCGCCGAGGGTCAGGCCGGGCCAGCTGCGGGTGGCCCGGGCCAGGCGCACGGCATAGTCGAGGACCTGTTCGTCCAGGGGCAGGTCACCGGCGATACGTTGTACCACCAGTACATCCTTGGCTTGCAGCACGGTGCGCAACGGCTGGACGTCGAGCATGTCGGCCCGGGTCGAGCGGGTGACCTGGCGGACCATCTCCAGCTCTTGCGTGGCGTCGGGGTAGTCCATGCGCAGCTTGAGCATGAAGCGGTCCAGCTCGGCCTCGGGCAGTGGGTAGGTCCCTTCCTGTTCGATCGGGTTCTGCGTCGCCAGGACCATGAACGGCTGGGCGATGGGCAGGGCACGTCCCTCCAGGGTGACCTGGCGTTCCTGCATGGCTTCGAGCAGCGCCGCCTGGGTCTTGGCCGGGGCCCGGTTGATCTCGTCCGCCAGCAGCAGGTTGGTGAACAACGGCCCCTTGCGCAGCTTGAACTGCTCGGTCTGCAGGTCGTAGACGGCATGGCCGGTGACATCGCTGGGCATCAGGTCCGGGGTGAACTGGATGCGGGCGAATTCGCCGCCGAAGCAGCGGGCCAAGGCGCGGACCAGCAGGGTCTTGCCGAGCCCCGGCACGCCTTCGAGCAGCACATGGCCACCGGCGATCAGTGCCGTGAGCACATCGTCGATCACCGCGTCCTGGCCGATCAGGGCCTTTTGCAACTCATGGCGCACGGACTGGACCAGTTGGCTGGCCCGGTGCCGCTGCTGCAGGGCATGGGCTTCTGGATCGACCGGCGTCGACGGTTCCATGGGTTGTTCGCTCATAGGGCATTCCTGAGAGTTTGCAGGTGGGCGACCTGGCGGCTGAAGTCGGCGCTGGAAAGCCGCTGCTTCGGTCGCGGGCGCAAGGCCTGGCTGATGGCGCTGGTGGGTTGGCGGGTCAGGCGGGCGAGCACCTGCCACTGGTCGGCGACTGCCAACCGTTCAAAACCGGGGTGACGCTGGCGAGCACGACGCAGGATGTCCTGTTGCAGGGCTCGTAGCAAAGCCTCCTGGCCGCTGCGGCGCAACAGGAAGTCGGCACTGGCACGCAGGTGTTCCTGCAACTGCCGGCGGGCTTTCGGTGCAGGCGCCTGCAGAGGGCCGTGGCGCAGGCCGACATGCCACAGCCACAGGGCGATCAGCGCGGCGAGGGCTGCCAGCGCCTGGGGAAAGTAGCGCAGCAACAGGCTGAGCAGGCTGTCATGGGCCGTGTTGAACAGCAGGGTGACGGCGCTGTCCTGGCCCAGGTACCAGAGCAGCCAGGCGTTGTCGTAGCGACCGATATTGGCGTTGTTCCAGAGGTCGGCATCGGTCAGCACGGTGACCGAGCCCAGGCCGTAGTTCATCTGCATCAGATGGGTCGAGGTGGCACTGTTGGCCCAGGACTGCACCAGGTTCTTCGGGTCGGACAGATGGAAGGCGGTGTCGAAGCTGAAGTAGGCCGGTGCGTCTTCATCTTCCAGGTACATGCGGGTGAGTTTCGGGTAGTACGCGTCCTCGGGCTCCGGGCCGTCGCCCTTGAGGTTCCTGCTCAGGGACTGGCGCAGTTGCACGCGGTCCAGCAACAGGTCGCCACTGCTCCCGCGTTTCGGGTCCCACAGGGCTTCGGCGACGAACAGCAGGCGCCCACCGGCACGTGCCCAATTGAGCAACTGGTCGGCCTGGCGCGGGGTCATGTCCGAGCGATCACCCAGCAGCATCAGGGTGTGATGGCGTGGTTCCAGCTCCGGCAGGATGCGCAGGTCGTTGGCATGGCTGACCGCCAGGCCACGTTGGCGCAGAAAGTTCTCTGCTGCCAGGTAGGGATAGGCGCGGGCCTCGGGCGAGGGGCCGTGATCGATGACCTCCTCGTAGGATTCGGCCTGTTGAAAGACATACAGGCCCAGGGCGAGCAGCAGGCCTCCGACCAGCACGGTACCAAGTAGCCACGAGCGGCGCTTCATGACTGCACCTGCGGGCCGAACAGCTCGCGCCAGCCGTTGCACAGTTCCCGTTGCAGGTGTGGCGGTGGCAGGCGATGGCCATAGGCGAGATTCTGCCAGTGGCTGGTGAGTTGCTGGCTGAAGACCTGGAGTGCCGGGTGTTGCAGCTGTGCGACCCGCGCCAGCACCTGGCCCTCGGTATCGGCATTCTTCAACGGCAGTTGGAAATCATGCAGCAGGCGGCTCAGCAGGCCGCGATAGAGCAGGCTCATCGCTTCGCGTGGCTGGCTGGACCAAAGCGCTTCGGCGTCTGCCGCGATATCCTCGGGCAGGCTCTCGACCCCCAGGTCGAGCCCGAACAGTTGGGCGGGGGCCTTGGCGCGCGATCTGGACGGCTTGGTCGGGCGTCGGCTGACGAAGGCCTGCAACCAGTCGCGGTAGCGCCAGGCCAGCCAGGCAATCAGGCTGAGTACGATGCCCCAGAGCAATATCGACAGGGCATCGGCGAGTCGACCGAAGGAATGGCTGTCGAGCAGGCCGAGAAGCCTCTGCAGCCAACCGGGAACAGCCTCGTGCTGTTGTTCGGCTGGCGCTTGTGCCAGGCGCCAGCGAGTGATGGTTTCCCGGTTCTTGAACGGTGGTGCGTCGAGCAGTGTATTGATCGAGTTGTGCGCCTGCTGGCTGCTCAGCGGCTGTTGCAGCAGGCGCGGGCTATCCGGTGCGGCAGGCTCGGCAGCCAGGCTCGGTGCCGGAACGCCGACCAGCAGCAGGCCGCCGATCATCAGGCCTGCCAGTACCGGGGCCAGGCGCTGGCGCAACTGGCGGAAGACCAGCTCGATGTCCCAGGCCTCCAGCACGGTGCGCCGGTTGAGGTAGAGACTGAAGCCGCAGGCGACATAGACCGGCTCCCAGGCGATCAGGATCAGCGCGTAGAACAGGTTGGTCAGGTGCTCCAGCCACCACCAGTCGTACCGGGCGGCGAGCACCACCTTCTGCCAGTCCCAGTCGAGTTCGACCTGGCGGGGCAGGAGCAGATAGAACAGCGCCATGCAGCCGATCCACAGCACGGTTTCCAGGTGGATGCCGATCAGCGTCAGCCAGCGAGCGCCACGGCCCGCCTGTGGCAGCAGGACCCGCAGGCGTTCCTGGCGGGCCTGCCCATCGAGCCCTTCGAGCTGCTGCACGGGCAGGGTGAAGCTGCGGCTCATGCTCAGGCGACGCCAGGTCAGGCTGGCCAGCAGTTGCGACTTGAGCAGGCGCGGCCAGGCCCGCAGGGCCTGTTTCAAACTCGGCGTATCGCCGAACAGGGCCCTGGACAGGATGTGCAGTGGCAGGCGCTCAAAGGCGGGCTTCAACCACCAGAACAACAGCATGGCGATCGATGGGTGCTCCCAGAACAGCAGGCTCAGCAGCGCAAAGGCCGGCAGGGTGAGAATGGCCCAACTGCTCATCAACAGGTTGCGGTGCTGTCGCGCGAGCAGGATGCCCAGGTCCATGGCCTCCCAGGTGCTGCGCGGGCGGATCGCGACGCTGGCGTCAGTCAGGCGCATGCTGGCTCCGTCCGGCGAAGAGCAGGTAGCCAATCACCAGCAGCCACAGGCCACCGCCTACCAGGTATTTGACCAGGTTCGTCGGATGGGTCATGGATGACCAGTAGGCTTCGATGAAGGCGGCGATCAGCAGGAACAGAATGACGCCGGCGATCATCCGGATACTGCTTTTCGCCGCCAGGCGCAGGGCTTCGCCCCGCGGCAGGCGGCCTGGCGCCACCAGTGACCAGCCCAGCTGCAGCCCGGCGGCACCGGCCAGCGCGATGGCGGTCAGTTCGAAGGCGCCGTGGCCGATGACGAACGACCAGAAGGTCTGGCCGAAACCGATTTGCGTCAGGTGACCGGCCACCGCACCGATCGTCAGGCCGTTGAACAGCAGGAAAAACAGGCTGCCGAGGCCGAACAGCAGACCGCTGGCAAAGGTCTGGAAGGCGATGCCGATGTTGTTCATGATGTAGTAGCCGAACATCGCCCAGTCCTCGCTGGAAGCGCGTGCGGCGGTACGGCCAAGCCGGCTGGAGTCCGGGTCGTACATGCTCTGCATGTCGGCGACCTGTTGCGGGCTGACGATGCTGTAGATCAGGTCGGGAAACAGGTAGACCAGGACCCCGGTGAGCAGCAGGCTGCCGAACAGCAACAGGCTGGCGGCGGCGACGAAGGGCCATTGCTGGCGTACCAGGCGTGGGAAGTCCGCGAGAATGAACCCCAGCAACTGGCTGCCCAGTCGGCTGCGATGCCGGTAGAGCTGCTGGTGGCCGCGCAGGGCCAGTTGTTGCAGTGGGTCGACCAGGTGGCTGCTGTAGCCGCGTTCCTGGGCCATTGCCAGTTGATGGCACAACCGGCGGTAGGCTGCGGGAAACTCCGCGCTCGCCTCGGCCTTGGCCTTGCCGCGTTCAAGCTGTTCGAGCAGCTCGGCGAAACGTTGCCATTGCTGCTGGTGGCGGCTTTCGAAGAGACCCTGTTTCATGTCGGCCCCAGCAGGCCGCGGGCGATACCGTTCAGTTCGCTCACCGCCAGCGACGGCGGGACCCGCAGGGCGGGTGCGAGCAGACTGGCCAGCTCGTCGACCCGCTCGGCGGACAGTTCAGCCTGGCGTTCGGCAAAACTCAGCAGGGCGCGCTGTTCGTTCAGGCGTAGGGCGAACGCCGGCGTGCGTGGCAGGGCGTCTGGCAGGGTGGGGCGTTTCGACGGCTGTTCGCGGTAGATCACCAGGGTGCCGCCGGCCAGGTCGCCCAGGCGCTTGAAGGTGGGATGCTGCAGGCAACTGAGGGCCCCCAGGCAATAGCCGAACGGCAGCATGTCGACGAAGCGCAGCAGGTTGCGAGTCAGCGAGGCGGACCAGCCGATCGGCGTACCGTCGTCATGCACGACCCGCAAGCCCATCAGTTGCTTGCCTGGCGAGCGGCCCTGGTTGAGCACTTCGAACAGCACCATGTACCACCAACTGACCAGGAACAGCAGGATCGAACCGAGGCCGGCGCCCAGCTTGTCCAGCAGCGCCAGGATCGACAGCAGCACCCCGAGTATCACCCCGCGCACGCCCAGGTCGATGGCGAAGGCGACCGCCCGCACCGGCAGGCCAGCCGGGCGCAGGGGCAGGTCGATACCCTCCGGGGTCTCGACCTGATGACGGGTATCCAGTGGCGTTGGCAGCGGTGCATTCCTTGTCAGGCTCGTTATCTGGCCGATCCTAGCCAGCACTGGCGGGCGGCGCAACAGAACTCTTGCTGCCCGACCCTGTAATCGGTTGTATGGATAAGTTGTGCCATGCGTCTGGCCCGGGGCACTGTCAAGCGCCTAGACTGCTCCGGTCTTTTGTTCAGGAACCCACCGTGACCTCCATCTTCTGGTACGACTACGAAACCACCGGGATCAATCCGCGCAGCGACCGCGCCCTGCAGGTGGCGGGCATCCGTACCGATGCCGAGCTCAACGAGATCGACGAACCGGTCAATCTCTATTGCCGGCCCAGCGAAGACATCCTGCCCCACCCGGCGGCCTGCCTGATCACCGGCATCACCCCGAGCCTGCTCGCCAGCCAGGGGCTGGACGAGGCGGACTTCATGACGCGGGTGCATGCCCAACTGGCGCAACCCGGGACCTGCGGAGCCGGCTACAACACCCTGCGCTTCGACGATGAGGTGACCCGCTACAGCCTGTACCGGAATTTCTTCGACCCCTATGCCCGCGAGTGGCAGGGGGGCAACAGCCGCTGGGACCTGATCGACGTGGTGCGCGCCGCCTATGCCTTGCGTCCGGAAGGAATCGTCTGGCCACAGGATGACGGCCGGGTGACGCTCAGGCTCGAGCGGTTGACCGCTGCCAACGGCATCGATCACGGTCATGCCCACGAAGCCTTGTCCGACGTGCGGGCGACCATCGCCCTGGCCCGGCTGATCCGGGAGAAGCAACCACGGTTGTATGACTGGCTGTTCCAGCTGCGCAGCAAGCAACGCGTGCTCGACCAGATTCGCCTGTTGCAGCCGATGGTGCATATCTCCGGGCGTTTTTCTGCGGCCCGCAACTACCTGGGGGTGGTCCTGCCACTGGCCTGGCATCCGCGTAACCGCAATGCGCTGATTGTCTGCGACCTGCATGAAGACCCGCAGCCCTTGCTGGATCTGGATGCTGAATCATTGCGCCAGCATCTGTACACCCGCCGCGAGGATATGGCCGAAGGCCAGTTACCGGTGCCGCTCAAGTTGATTCATGTGAATCGTTGTCCGGTAGTGGCGCCAATGAATGTTCTGCGTGAACCGGATCAGCAACGCCTGCAACTGGACATGGCGCTTTATGAAGCGCGGCGCCTGCGGCTGAATGACGCACAGGAAGTTTGGCGGGATAAAGTCCAGGCGATTTATGCCGCCGAGGATTTCACGCCCAGCGCGGATCCGGAGCAGCAGTTATACGATGCTTTCCTCGGTGATCGGGATCGCCGTTTATGTGAACAAGTCCGCAATTGTGGGCCTGAAGAACTGGCCCGGGAGCAGTGGCCTTTCGATGATGAGCGCTTGCCTGAGTTACTTTTCCGTTATCGGGCGCGTAACTTTCCCGGGAGCTTGAGTGAAGAAGAGCAAGAACGCTGGCAGACATTTTGTCGGCAGCGCCTGAGTGAGTCGAGCTGGGGAGCCCCGAATACCCTGGGGCAATTCCAGGAAGCACTCACGAGCAGTCTTTGCAATGCTACGCCCGAGCAGGCACAAGTGCTCGAGGAGTGGCAGCGCCATGCACGTTATTTGTGCAGCCGCTTTAACATCGCCTTGGGTTGATGGAGTGGGAAGGGAAAAACGACAATAAAAAAACGCCAGTTACCTGGCGTTTTTCTGAAGGCGTGCAGAGCTCTGCGACGGGGCTTCGCTTAGCCCAGCAGAGTGGCCCAGCTTTCAACCACGTCACCACCCCACTTGGCTTTCCACTCTTTCAGAGTCTTGTGGTTGCCACCTTTGGTTTCGATGACTTCACCGTTGTGCGGGTTCTTGTACTGCTTGACCTTGCGCGCACGCTTGGTGCCGGTAGTTTTTACCGCGGCGCCACGTGGGGCTTTTTCCTTGGCGTGCGGGTCGAGGATCAGTTGGCAGTCACGCAGCGACTTGCCGTACTTGGCCAGCAGGGCACGCAGTTGCTCTTCGAATTCCATTTCCTTTTTCAGCGCGCCGTCTTTTTCCATCGCAGCCATCTGGGCTTGCAGTTCTTTGATAGCTTCTTCCGTGGCGCGATATTTGTTGATCAGGGACATGAGGACTACCTTATGTGATTCGTGTATGACAGGGACAGTGCTGTAATAGTAGTCAGACAATTTGCCCAAGTAAACAATTAAGAGAATGTTTGTTGAATTTGATACTTTAAACTTTGTCGATTGCCGATGTCGCTGATTTAGATGTTGCACCGGATGTGGCTGAAACTAGTCTCGGAATCTGGCCGGCGAACTATCGGCAGTGCGGCGCATCGCGTTGGCGATTGCGCCCGCCAGGCACTCGGCAAATGCCCGGCGGGCGTGCGCTTGCAAGGAATACTGCAGTTTTGCCGCGCAATCGCTAGAATGGCCGACTTTGCGAAGTTCTGGAGTTTTCCCCCATGCGCACTTTCCGGCTGGTGATCGCTTGCCCCGACCGCGTTGGCATCGTTGCCAAAGTCAGTAATTTCCTGGCGTCCTACAACGGCTGGATCACCGAGGCGAGCCATCATTCTGATAACCAGAGCGGCTGGTTCTTCATGCGTCACGAAATTCGTGCCGACAGCCTGCCGTTCGGCCTGGAGGCCTTCCGCGAAGCCTTTGCTCCGATCGCCGAAGAGTTTTCGATGACCTGGCGCATCACCGACACCGAGCAGAAGAAGCGCGTGGTGTTGATGGCCAGTCGCGAATCCCACTGCCTGGCCGACCTGCTGCACCGCTGGCACAGTGATGAGCTGGACTGCGATATCGCCTGTGTGATTTCCAACCACGACGACCTGCGCAGCATGGTCGAATGGCATGGCATTCCCTATTACCACGTACCGGTGAACCCGCAGGACAAGACCCCGGCATTCGCCGAAGTCTCGCGCCTGGTCAAGCATCACGAGGCCGACGTGGTGGTGCTGGCGCGCTACATGCAGATCCTGCCGCCACAGCTGTGCCAGGAATATGCACACCAGGTGATCAACATCCACCACAGCTTCCTGCCGTCGTTCGTCGGCGCCAAGCCTTACCACCAGGCCTCCATGCGCGGGGTGAAGCTGATCGGCGCGACCTGCCACTACGTGACCGAAGAGCTGGATGCCGGCCCGATCATCGAACAGGACGTGGTCCGCGTCAGCCACAGTGATAGCATCGAAGACATGGTGCGTTTCGGTCGTGACGTCGAGAAGATGGTGCTGGCCCGCGGCCTGCGTTACCACCTGGAAGATCGCGTGCTGGTGCACGGCAACAAGACCGTGGTGTTCTGATAGTTGTCATGACAGCCCGCTGGCGGGCCTGGAGGTTCGATCATGGCTGACCCACTCGACAAGGCGACTTCCAAGGCCCCGCCGACCCTCGGCGAGGGCTGCCTCAGCCGTTATGACCCTGACGAGTTGAGCAGCGAGGATGGCACCGAGTTTCCCGGTGCCGCCGAGCTGTGGCGGCAGGTGCAGGAGGAGTCGCAGACTCCTCCGCAGTAGGGGCTTCAGATCCTGAAGCTGCCGACCAGTTGCTTCAATCGGGCGGCCTGCTGTTCCAGGTCGGAACAGGCCCGCAAGGTGGACTGCAGGTTTTCCACGCCTTCCTGATTGAGGGTGTTGATCTCGGTGATGTCCATGTTGATCGACTCGACCACCGAGGTCTGCTCCTCGGTCGCCGTGGCGACGGACTGGTTCATGCCATCGATTTCGCCGATGCGCTGGGTGACGCTGTTCAGGCGTTCACCGGCCAGATTGGCGATTTCCACGCTTTCCTGGCTGTGGCGCTGGCTATGGCTCATGGTGCCGACCGATTCCCGGGCGCCGACCTGCAACTCCTCGATCATGGTCTGGACCTGCTGCGCCGACTCCTGGGTGCGATGGGCCAGGTTGCGTACCTCGTCCGCCACCACCGCGAAGCCGCGCCCGGCCTCACCAGCCCGTGCCGCCTCGATCGCCGCGTTGAGCGCCAGCAGGTTGGTCTGCTGGGAAATGCTGGTGATCACTTCGAGAATCTGTCCGATATTCACCGTCTTGCTGTTGAGCGATTCGATGTTGCCGCTTGACGTGGCGAGCATGTCCGACAATTGATGCATGGCCTTGATGCTGCGCTCCACCACCTGCTGGCCGTCTTCGGCCAGGCCGCGCGCATCACTGGCCTGGTGCGAGGCCTGGGCGGCATTGCGGGCGATCTCCTGGGCGGCGGCGCCCAACTGGTTGATGGCCGCGGCGACGCTGTTGGTGCGGCTGGCCTGCTCGTCGCTGTTGAGCATCGACGAGTTGGAGGCGCTGACCACCCGCAGGGCCACTTCGTTGACGTGCTCGGTGGCCGAGGACACCTCGCGGATCGAACCGTGGATGCGTTCGACGAAACGGTTGAAGGCGGTGCCGAGGATGCCGAACTCGTCCTGGGAGTGGATGGTCAGGCGCCGGGTCAGGTCGCCCTCGCCATCGGCGATGTCCTGCATGGCACGGGTCATGGTGTGCAGGGGTTGCATCAGCGCACGAATCAGCAGGCCGAGCAGGGCGATGATGATCAGTACGGCGATGGTGGTCGCAATGACTGCAGAGTTGCGGAACTTGCTCAGCATCGCGAAGGACTTGTCCTTGTCCACGGACAGGCCGACGTACCAGTTGACCGAGGACAGCCCCTTGATCGGGGCGAAGGCGACGATGCGGGTCTTGCCGTTGACCTCGACCTCGCTGATTTCGTTGCCGATGCGCGGGGTGTCGCGAGGATAGGCCTCGGCGAGGGTCTTCATCACCAGGGCCTTGTCGGGGTGCACCAGGATCTTGCCGTCGGCGCTGACCAGGAAGGCATAGCCGCTGCCGTCGAGATTGAGGGTATTGAGGCTGTCGGCGATGGCCTTCAGGCTGAGGTCGCCGCCGACCACGCCGATTTCCTGGCCGGCCTTGCGCACGCTGGCGACGATGGAGATCACCAGTTGTCCGGAAGCCAGGTCGATGTAGGGCTCGGTCAGGGCCGAGCCGCTGCTGTTCTGGGCCGTCTTGTACCAGGGGCGGGCACGCGGGTCGTAGCCATCGGGCATCTTGCTGTCCGGACGGATGATGAAGCTGCCGTCCTTGTTGCCCAGGTAGGCGCCCATGAAGGTCGAGGTAATGGCTTTCTGTTCGAGCAGGTTCGAGACGTTGGCCGGGTCGTTGTTCAGTGCGACCGATTGCCCCAGGTTTTCCACCAGCAGGCCGCGTCCGGTCAGCCAGGTCTGGATCTCGTTGGCGGTGACGCTGCCCATTTCGTGCAGGTAGCTGTCGAGATCGTCGCGAATCGCATTGCGTTGCAGATAGTCGTTGTAGAGGGTGAAGAGCGCAAAGGCGGCGACGACGATCAGCGAGGCGGCCAGCAGGATCTTGTGACTGAATTTGAGGCTTTTATTCATGGCGTTCGAGGTCCGCTAAGGTTCTGGGTGTCCGGGCGTGTGCGCGGAGACTGCACGGGATGGGCAGCATGGGACATAAGCTGATGATGGCTTGGCTCCTTAGGGGTCCCTCTTAAGGGATGCACCTTATTGTTGTTTTGATTGCCTTGTGGGCTACCTCCCTTGTATCGACTGGCGCGGCGCAAAGATTAACCACGGGCGCACGAGAGCGCATCGCCCGGGTGCCGGGCGATGCGCTCGTGAAAAGGAGGGGGTCAGCTCTTGGGACGGGCGTGGCTGGCCAGGCGTTCGAGGGCGGCGCGCAGTTTCGGGTCGCTGATGCCCTCGGCCGTTTCCTGGATGGTTTGCGCCGCATTGGCGGACAGGTCCAGGGTATGGCCACTCGCCCCCTGCTGGACGGTCGGCGGTTGCACCTTGAACAGGATGCGGATCAGGCCGCTGAACACATCGAAGGCCTGCAGTTGTCGTTGCAGGCGCTTTTGCTGGTAGCGCAGGCGGGTCGCCCAGTGCCCGTCGGTGACGATCAGCAGCAGCGTGCCCTCGCGCCACGAAGCCACGTGGCAGTGCTCGCGGGCAGCCGGCTGCAGTTGGGTTTCCAGCAGTCGTTGCAGGTGGGCCAGGCGCTGGGCGTGGCCGAAAATCGCCTTCAGCGGCTTGGCTTCGCGAAGCAGGACGGCGGGTGCCCGGGCCGGGAGAGGGCGAAATGCCATGATTCAGACACCTTAGGTAACAGAGCCGCCATGGTAGCAGAAACCGGCCCCACAGCCGGTCCCCATTGATGCGGGGCGGCTTTGCCCCTAAAGTCTGCACCCATGTTCCGGGCTTGATGGCTTGAAGTTCGGGAAAAAGACCCTATTTTAGAGTGGCCCCGTAAAAGCGCTGTGCCAGCATCGTGGAATAACGCCACTTTTCTCACCACCGTTTCCGGGTAGAATACTCGTTCGCATGCGGCCATGAGGGCTGCTCGGGCGACTCTTGGGGCCGCCCTCCATCCCTATGTGTGGAAGAACCTGCCGATATGTTTGCGCCTTTGTTAAAGAAACTTTTTGGAAGCAAGAACGAGCGTGAAGTCAAGCGCATGCTCAAGACGGTACAGATCGTCAATGCCTTCGAAGAGCAAATGGTGGCCCTTTCGGACGAGCAGCTACGCGCCAAGACCGGAGAGTTCAAGGCTCGCATAGCCCAAGGTGAAACCCTCGACAAGATCCTGCCGGAAGCTTTCGCCGTCGCCCGCGAAGCCGGCAAGCGTGTCATGGGCATGCGCCACTTCGACGTGCAGTTGATCGGCGGCATGACCTTGCACGAAGGCAAGATTGCCGAAATGCGTACCGGTGAAGGCAAGACCCTGGTGGCAACCCTGGGCGTCTACCTCAACGCGCTGTCCGGCAAGGGCGTGCACGTGGTGACGGTGAACGACTACCTGGCCCGCCGTGACGCCAACTGGATGCGTCCGCTGTATGAGTTCCTCGGCCTGACGGTCGGTGTGGTCACGCCGTTCCAGCCGCCGGAAGAGAAGCGCGCTGCCTACGCTGCCGACATCACCTACGGCACCAACAACGAATTCGGTTTCGACTACCTGCGCGACAACATGGCGTTCAGCGTGGAAGAGAAGTTCCAGCGCGAGCTGAACTTCGCCGTGATCGACGAAGTCGACTCCATCCTGATCGACGAAGCCCGTACCCCGCTGATCATCTCCGGCCAGGCCGAAGACAGTTCGCGCCTGTACACCGAGATCAACAAGCTGATCCCGCGCCTGACCCAGCACGTCGAGGAAGTCGAGGGCGTGGTGACCAAAGAGGGTCACTTCACCATCGACGAGAAGACCCGCCAGGTCGAGCTGAACGAGGCCGGTCACCAATACATCGAGGAGATGCTCACCCAGGTCGGCCTGCTGGCCGAAGGCGAGAGCCTCTACTCGGCGCACAACCTCGGCCTGCTGACGCACGTCTATGCCGGCCTGCGTGCGCACAAGCTGTTCAACCGCAACGTCGAGTACATCGTGCAGGACGGCCAGGTGGTCCTGGTCGACGAGCATACCGGCCGTACCATGCCGGGCCGTCGCCTGTCCGAGGGCCTGCACCAGGCCATCGAGGCCAAGGAAAACCTGAATATCCAGGCCGAAAGCCAGACTCTGGCCGCGACCACCTTCCAGAACTACTTCCGTCTCTACACCAAGCTGTCCGGCATGACCGGTACCGCCGATACCGAGGCGTTCGAGTTCCACCAGATCTATGGTCTGTCGGTGATGGTCATCCCGCCGAACAAGCCATTGGCGCGCAAGGACTACAACGACCTGGTGTTCCTGACCGCCGACGAGAAGTACGCGGCGATCATTGCTGACATCGAGGAGTCCCTCAAGCAGGGCCGTCCGGTGCTGGTGGGTACCGCGACCATCGAGACCTCCGAGCACATGTCCAACCTGCTCAAGCAGAAGGGCATCGAGCACAAGGTCCTGAACGCCAAGTTCCACGAGAAGGAAGCGGAAATCATCGCCCAGGCCGGTCGTCCGGGGGCGCTGACCATCGCCACCAACATGGCCGGTCGTGGTACCGACATCCTGCTGGGCGGTAACTGGGAAGTCGAAGTCGCCTCCCTGGAGAACCCGACGCCGGAGCAGATCGCGCAGATCAAGGCCGATTGGCAGAAGCGCCACCAGCAAGTGCTGGAGTCGGGAGGCCTGCAGGTGATCGCTTCCGAGCGTCACGAATCGCGTCGTATCGACAACCAGCTGCGTGGTCGTGCCGGTCGCCAGGGCGACGCCGGTTCCAGCCGTTTCTACCTGTCCCTGGAAGACAGCCTGATGCGTATCTTCGCCTCCGACCGGGTGAAGAACTTCATGAAGGCCCTGGGCATGCAGCCGGGCGAGGCGATCGAGCACCGCATGGTGACCAACGCCATCGAGAAGGCCCAGCGCAAGGTCGAAGGCCGTAACTTCGATATCCGCAAGCAACTGCTCGAGTTCGATGACGTCAACAACGAACAGCGTAAAGTGATCTATCACATGCGCAACACGTTGCTGGCCGCCGACAATATCGGTGAAACCATTGCCGACTTCCGCCAGGACGTGCTCAACGCCACCGTCAGCGCCCATATTCCTCCACAGTCGCTGCCGGAGCAGTGGGATGTGGCGGGTCTGGAATCGGCTATCGAGAGCGATTTCGGCGTGAAGCTGCCGATCCAGCAGTGGCTCGACGAAGACGATCACCTCTACGAGGAAACCCTGCGCGAGAAGCTGCTCAACGAGCTGCTGGCGGCCTACAACGAGAAGGAAGAGCAGGCCAGCGCCGAAGCCCTGCGCACCTTCGAGAAGCAGATTGTCCTGCGCGTGCTGGATGACCTGTGGAAAGACCACCTGTCGACCATGGACCACCTGCGTCACGGTATTCACCTGCGTGGCTATGCGCAGAAGAACCCGAAGCAGGAGTACAAGCGCGAGTCGTTCACCCTGTTCTCCGAACTGCTGGATTCGATCAAGCGCGATTCGATCCGCGTGCTGTCCCACGTCCAGGTGCGTCGCGAAGACCCGGCCGAAGAGGAAGCCCGCCTGCGTCGCGAAGCCGAGGCCCTGGCCCAGCGCATGCAGTTCCAGCACGCCGAGGCCCCAGGCCTGGAAGCGGAAACCGAGCAGCAGGGTGAAGAGGTCGATGTCGCCCTGGCCACCGCACCGGTACGCAACGAACAGAAGCTGGGTCGCAACGAACTGTGCTACTGCGGTTCGGGCAAGAAGTACAAGCACTGTCACGGCCAGATCAACTAAGGTTTCCGCCGGACACTGAAACACCCGCGCCGCGACCGGCATCAGCCGTCGCGGCGTTTTTCCATTTGAAACACTGTCCGTTGTGGCGACAGTGGATATCACCTTGAGAGGAGCGCATTCATGGCTGTTGGTCTTGGTCCTTTGCCAACGTTGCACCCGGTTGCCGGTTTTGAACTCGGTATCGCCTCGGCCGGAATCAAGCGCCCCGGGCGCAAGGATGTGGTAGTGATGCGTTGCGCCGAGGGCTCCACGGTGGCCGGCGTGTTCACCCTGAACGCCTTCTGCGCGGCGCCGGTGATTCTGGCCAAGCAGCGTGTGCAGGGCCCGGTCCGTTACCTGCTGACCAACACCGGCAATGCCAACGCCGGTACCGGCGAACCAGGCCTGGCCGCTGCCGCGCGCACCTGCGCCAAGCTGGCCGAGCTGGCGGGCGTCGATGCCAATGCCGTGTTGCCATACTCCACTGGCGTGATCGGTGAGCCGCTGCCGGTCGAGAAGATCGAAGGTGCATTGCAGGCTGCCCTGGACGACCTGTCCGTGGACAACTGGGCTGCCGCGGCTACCGGGATCATGACCACCGACACCTTGCCCAAGGGCGCCAGCCGCCAGTTCCAGCACGACGGCGTGACCGTCACCGTCACTGGCATCAGCAAGGGCGCCGGGATGATTCGGCCGAACATGGCGACCATGCTCGGCTACATCGCCACCGACGCCAAGGTTTCCCGCGAAGTGCTGCAGAACCTGATGCTCGACGGTGCCAACAAGTCGTTCAACCGCATCACCATCGATGGCGATACCTCGACCAACGACTGCTGCATGCTGATCGCCACCGGCCAGGCCAACCTGCCGGAAATCACCGAAGCCAGCGGCCCGCTGTTCGCTGCGCTGAAGCAGGCGGTATTCGAAGTCTGCATGGAAGTGGCCCAGGCCATCGTGCGCGACGGTGAAGGCGCGACCAAGTTCGTCACCGTTGAAGTCAACGGCGGCGGCACGCACCAGGAATGCCTGGATGTTGGCTACACCGTGGCCCACTCGCCGCTGATCAAGACCGCACTGTTCGCTTCCGACCCGAACTGGGGCCGTATCCTGGCCGCGGTCGGCCGTGCCGGCGTGCCGAACCTGGACGTGAGCAAGATCGACGTGTTCCTGGGCGAGGTGTGCATCGCCAGCCGTGGTGCCCGTGCTGCAACCTACACCGAGGAGCAGGGTGCGGCGGTGATGTCTCGTGAAGAGATCACCATCCGTATCGAACTGGGGCGTGGCGATTGCAGCGAAACCATCTGGACCACCGATCTGTCCCACGAATACGTGAAGATCAACGCGGAATACCGTACGTAAGTACCCTGCGGCGAGGTTTGTGGAGGGTGCGCAAGCGGCCGGATACCGATCGTTCCCACGCTTGGCGTGGGAATGCCTCTCTGGGGGCTCGGTGCCCGCTCTTGTGACGCAGAGCGTCACGGGCTGCGTTCCCACGCGGAGCCTGGGAACGATCATCAAGTACCGTATGCAAATACCCCGCGCTGGGTCTAGGTTCCGCCCCCGTTAAACGGCAGATTGATAGGAGTTTTCAGCGTGAAACGCGTACATGTGGCTGCGGCCGTTATCCGAGGCAATGATGGGCGGATCCTGATCGCCCGCCGTGCCGACTCCCAGCACCAGGGCGGCCTGTGGGAATTCCCCGGCGGCAAGGTCGAGGAGGGCGAAGCGGTCCGGGTGGCCCTGGCCCGTGAGCTGCAGGAAGAGCTGGGGATCGTGGTCACCGAAGCTCGTCCATTGATCAAGGTGCAGCATGACTACCCGGACAAGCAGGTATTGCTGGATGTCTGGGAGGTCTCGGCCTTCACCGGCGAACCGCATGGTGCCGAGGGCCAACCCCTGGCCTGGGTGACGGCACGGGAACTGCCGAGCTACGAGTTTCCGGCGGCCAACCAGCCGATCGTCGCGGCTGCGCGCTTGCCGGGCGAGTACCTGATCACTCCGGATGGGTTGGAGACCCCGCAGTTGTTGCAGGGTATCCAGAAGGCGATTGCCGGTGGCATCAAGCTGGTCCAGCTGCGGGCACCGAATGGTTTCGATCCCAAGTACCGCGACCTGGCGGTCGATGCGGTCGGATTGTGTGCTGGCAAGGCGCAACTGATGCTCAAGGGCCCGTTCGAATGGCTGGGGGACTTCCCTTCGGCCGGTTGGCACATCACCGCGGCACAACTGCGCAAGTACGCTGCTGCCGGACGGCCGCTGCCCAAGGAGCGCCGGCTGGCTGCGTCCTGCCATGACGCCGAGGAGTTGGCATTGGCCGAGCAGATGGGGGTGGATTTCGTCACCTTGTCGCCGGTGCAGCCAACCCAGACCCACCCGGATGCACAGCCGCTCGGCTGGGAGCAGGCCGGGCAGTTGATTACCGGTTTCAACAGACCGGTGTATCTGCTGGGCGGGGTTGGACCTGCTGATGTTTCGCGAGCCTGGGACACCGGGGCCCAGGGTGTAGCGGGTATTCGGGCGTTCTGGCCGCAGTAACCTGCAAGTGCCTCTGGCGCCTTTCGGCAGGTAGCCCTTGTGGCGAGCGGGCTTGTCGGGACGCCGCACCGCCGCGTTCGGCTGCGAAGCAGTCGTTAGGCCGGCAACCCCGATCTTGCTGGTAGACGGGTTTGCTGTGTTGGGGAGGCTTCGCTTCCCAGCGCGGGCAAGCCCGCTCGCCACAAGGAGCGGCTTCTTTCACCTGCCCAGAGATCAGTGGGAGATTGGCTTCTTGGCCGCTTCCCACAGTATTTCGGCAATCTTCTCGCGCCGGGCAATCAGCCTGGCCGCCACGAAAAACAGATCCGATAGCCGGTTGATGTAGGCCAGTCCTACCCCGCCGAGCGGCTCCAGGGCATTGAGCTGCTGGCAGCGACGTTCGGCGCTGCGTGCCTGGCTGCGACAGACATGGGCCTGGGCAATCAGCATCGAGCCGCCCGGCAGGATGAAGTTCTCCAGAGGGCCGAGCTCCTCGTTCCAGCGGTCGATCACGCTCTCAAGCCGCTCAATCTCGCTTTTATCCAGTGCCTGGTACTCCGGCATCGCCAGCTCGCCGCCGAGGTCGAACAGCCGATGCTGGCAAGGCGAAAGCACTTCGATCACTTCTTCCAGCTCCGGGTGGATCACTACCAGTTCCGCCAATCCGGCCAGGAGCAGCCCGAGCTGGCTATTGAGGCTGTCGACCTCGCCGATGGCCTCGATCCGTGGATGGTCCTTGGGCACGCGACGACCGTCGCCCAGCCCGGTTTCGCCGGTGTCACCGGTCCTTGTGTAAATCTTCGACAGGCGAAAACCCATGGTTACGACTCCGTTTTATTGAGTTCGGGAAGAAGGGCCTGGTTGCTCGCCAACGGCAGGCGCAGGGTGAAGCAGGTCCCCTGGCCGGGCGTCGATTGCACTTCCATCTGGCCCTTGTGGTTGTTGGTGATGATGAAGTAGGACACCGACAGCCCAAGGCCGGTCCCCTGGCCGATCTCCTTGGTGGTGAAGAACGGTTCGAAGGTGCGCTTGCGGATGTTCTCGGGCATGCCGATGCCGTTGTCCTCGACCTGGATTTCCGCCCACGGCGGATTCAGTCGGGTGCGCAGGGTAATGCGCCCCGGTTCGCGGTCATCGTCACGCTGGTGAATGGCCTGGGCGGCGTTCTTCAGCAGGTTCAGCAGCACCTGCTCCAGTTCGTTGGCGGTGCCGGGAACCGGGCCGAGCGCCGGGTCGAACTGACGGATGATGGCCTGGCCCTTGAAGTCGAAACCGATGGCCAGGTCGAAGTCGTTACCGGCGATCTCCACTGCCTGGTCGATCAGCGCCGGCAGGTCGCAAGGCGCCATTTCCCGCTTGCTGCGCCGGCTGAAACTGAGCATGTGGGTGACGATCTTCGCTGCCCGCGCGCCGGCCTGCTGGATGCCGTCGAGCAACTGCGGCACCTCGCGACTGGTGAGGTACTGGTTGACGGTGCCCAGGTCGATGCCCGCCTGCTCGGCGTACTCGAGGTTCTTCGGCAGCTCCGAGGACAGTCGTCGGCGAATGTTCTGCACGTTGTGCAGGATCGCGCCCAAGGGGTTGTTGATCTCGTGGGCCATGCCGGCGGCCAGCCCGCCGACCGAGAGCATTTTCTCCGACTGCACCATCATTTCTTCCAGGGACAGGCGCTGGGTGATGTCGTCGATTCGGATCACCACGCCACGACCGGCACCGCCCATCAGCGGATAGAAGGTCAGGGCATAGTGACGGGCCTCGTCGTCCTTGACCCAGGTGACGCGCTCGATCTTCGCCACGGTGTGTTGCTCGACGGTGTCCTTGAGCTGCGGCAGGAAGGGTTTGAGCGGCTCGAAGGCGAGGAAGATCGGCTGGTTCAGCGCTTCGTCCAGGCGCGTACCGGAAAGGGCACTGGCCTCCTGGTTCCATTGGGTGACGTACAACTGTTCATCCAGGGCGATCAGTGCCGAGGGCATGGAGTCGATGATGCTGTTGAGGTAGTTCTGAAAGCCCGTGAGCTTCTTCTCGATCTTGCTGCGGACCTGGACTTCGAGTTCGAGCTTGCGATTGGTATGGCGGGTTTCCTCGGCCAGGCCCTGGGCCTGGTCGTAGGCCGCCTGGGACTCGTCGCGGGCACGCTTGAGCTGTTGCTCGCGGGCTTCGATCCGCGACAGCATGGTGTTGAAGGCTTCGGCAAGGCTACCGATCTCGTCGTGGTTGCCGCGCGAGGCGCGCAGTGAATAGTTTTCTTCGCGGGTGACCTGGCGCGACAGCTCCTCGAGTTCGTGGATCGGTTGGGTGATCAGCCGCTTGATCTGCCGGGCGATGATCATCCACAGCAGCACGCTGAAGATCAGGATGCCCAGGCTGGCGGTAAAGGTCCCGGTGTAGAAGGCCACCGGCAATTCGCTGCTGGCTACCAGCAACAGGTGCCCGGGGGCCTGTCCGGGGCGGGGCATGTCGATGACCTGGTTGCTGCGGAACTCGGTCAGGCGCCAGGCCTCGACATGGCGATAGCGCTCCGGCAGCTTCAGGCGGTCGCTGTGTTGCAGCTGGGCCAGGCGGTCGCCCCTGCCGTCATAGATGGCGGCCGCGCGCAGGGGTGAATAGGTGTTGAGTTCCTTGAGCAGCGCCTCGGCATTGTCCGGCGACTCCAGGGCCTGGCTGGCCAGGTTCGGGTTCGATACCAGCCGGCCAATGGTCTGCAGCGCCTGGGGCGCCATGCTCTCCTGGGAGATCCAGTAGGCGGCGCTGATGAAGGTCAGGTTGGCGACCAGCAGTACGGTAATCAGCAGTACCAGCAGCGCGGCGAGGAGTTTCTGACCGACCGGGAGGTTTTCTAGGCGCTGGCGCAGGGGCATCGCGGGTCCTGTCTGGCAAGGTGAGAGAAACGGCGGGCCTCGATCGGCGCCCGACCGTGACTGAGTGTATCAAACCGTCGGTTTTTGCCGCGGGCTTTTGCCAGGGGCGCGATTTGAACAGGATGGGGTGGGGTTGCCGGAGGAGCGTGCGAGGCCGATCAGTCGACTGGCAGGCCGTGGTTCGCCAGGTGTGTGGCCAGGCGCTCGCGCAACTGCTCGAGGTGGGGCAGGCTCAGGTGGTGGCGAGCCGCCGCCGCGCAGGCGTAGCCCAGCAGGTAGCTGATCTCGGTACGCCGGCCCTGGGCGACATCCTGGTACATGGAGGAGTAGTTCGCCGCCGTAGCCTGTATCACTCGCTGCACCTCGTTGTGCAACTCTTCGGCGGCCGCCGGCTGGCCACAGCATTGCAGCAGCTCGGTCAACTCGGCGCAGAGCGTGGCCACTTCACAGTGGTGATCCAGCAGGCCGCCGTTGCGGCAGTCGTAGAGTACCGTCAACGGGTTGATGGCGCAGTTGAGCGCCAGCTTGCGCCATAGCCGGGTCAGGATCTGGGTGTTCCATTCGTGGGGAATTCCCGCCTGGGCCAGGTCCTCCAGCCAGGGCGGCGGCAATGGTTGGGCAACATCACCCAGCCAGGTGAAGCCATGGCCGGCGAAGACGACTCGCCAGTCTGCCTCGCGGAATGCGCCTTCGGTACTGGAGGCGAAGATGCAACGGGCAGAGGGTAGCAGTGCGGCGACGGCATCCTGGCTACCGAGACCGTTCTGCAGCAGGATCAGTTCGGCATCCGCGCTCAGGCGTGGCAGCAGTTGGGCGACAGCGGCATGCGCATCATAGGCCTTGCAGGCTACCAGCAGGCGGGTAATCGGTTCGGCGGCATCAACTGTCTGTGCGGGGATGGCGAACCGGTGGGCCTGGCCCTGTTCGACCAGGGTCAGGCCGCCGCTGGCCTCATAGGCGGCCAGCCGGGCCGCGTCGCGCAGGATCAGCCTGACCGGCAGTCCGGCGCGCGCCAGTCGTGTCGCCCACAGGCTGCCCAGGCTGCCGGCGCCGAGGACATGCCAGGTGCTGCTCATCAGTCGCGGGCCGGCAGGCGCTTGGCGCTGACCACGCCGTCGGCATAGGACTGGGCCAGCAACTGGGCGGCCTCGTCGAACAGGGTCTGCTGGTCCAGGGGCAGGCACTTGCTGTCCAGGCCCACCAGGCTGATCCCCGCCTTCAATTCGACGGGGCCGACGTTGGTCATGAATGGTTTGAGGTTCAGGCCGTCATACAGGCGCTTGAAGCTGCTCGGGGCGCAATCGCGCAGGTCGGGCGGCATGGTCATCAGCACGAAATGCTGGTCGTCCAGGCGGGCCAGCACGTCCAGCGGGCGGACCAGCTGTTGCAGGCGACGGGCGACGCCTTGCAGCAGTTCGTCGTAGAAATCGTTGCCGTACTCGCGTTGCAGTTCGCTGGCCTGCTGGACCCCGATCAGCAGGTAGCAGATGGCACCGCCACGCGCCTGGACCTGGCGCAGGCTGTCGGTCAGCTTCTGGCGCAGGTAGCGGGAGTTGCCGAGGCCGGTCAGGGAGTCGACGAGGTTGCGCTGCTCGAGGCTGGCGATGTTCTGGCGCAGCAGGCGGTTTTCCTGGCGCAGCCGCTGCAGGGTGCTGCATTGGCGATCAGCGGCCAGGACCCGGGTCAGCAGCAGGCGTTCGATGTCCTCGGGGGCGATCAGGTCGTCGATGTCGTTGTCCGACGTATCGTCGAGCAGGCTGAGTGGCGTTTCGGAACTGATCAGCAACATGTAGGTGTAGTGATCGTTCATCTCGTCGCGCTGCCTGACCTTCTCCGCCAGTTTCAGCCCGGCCTCGCCGACGCAGACCACCACGCTGGCCGCGCGCTGGTCGATCTGCTCCAGCGCCAGGACCGCGTCGTTGGCCTGGCGGATGTCCTGGTATCCCGCACGCTGGAGGCTGCTGCCGAAGGCGCTGCTCACCAGATGACCATCACTCACCAGCAAAATGCTCAGATCCGGGTTAGGCATGGGGGGCTCTTAAGTGAATGAGTGGTTGGAAGAACCGTTATAATGCTGGCGGATTTTAACCGTCAAACCCGGCGCGCTCCATCGGTATTGGGCGCGCCAAGATTAAATTTGGAGAAATCGCATGCCGTCGTTCGACGTGGTATCCGAACTGGACAAACACGAAGTCACCAACGCCGTCGAGAACGCCGTCAAGGAGCTGGACCGTCGTTATGACCTCAAGGGCAAGGGCTCCTTCGAGTTCAAGGACAAGGAACAGACCGTCAGCATGACGGCCGAAGCCGAGTTCCAGCTGGAAGCGATGCTGGAGATCCTGCGCATGGCCCTGGTCAAGCGCAAGATCGACGTGAAATGCCTCGAGGTCAAGGATGCCTACGCTTCCGGCAAGCTGATGAAGCAGGACGCGACTTTCAAGGAAGGCATCGACAAGGAAATGGCGAAGAAGATCGTCGCCCACATCAAGGATTCCAAGCTGAAAGTGCAGGCGGCCATCCAGGGTGAGCAGGTCCGCGTGACCGGCAAGAAGCGTGACGACCTGCAGGAAGCCATTGCCAACCTGCGCGCCAAGGAATTCGACCTGCCGCTGCAATTCAACAACTTCCGCGACTGATCCGGTCCGCCAGGGAACCTCTGGAAGTTATCGGCGTCGGAGGGCCCAGGCACGGCAGAAACGATTGAGCCTGCGGGGATCGATCGTTTTGCCGGGCAATCGCACGATAACAGGAGAGAACAATGGATCTGAACGCAGAAATGGATCATCTCATCAAGGCCTCCCAGGCCTGGATTCCGATGATCATGGAATACGGTAGTCGCGTGCTGCTGGCGATCGTCACCCTGGCCGTGGGCTGGTGGCTGATCAACAAGCTGACCGCCAAGCTGGGCAAGCTGCTGGCGCTGCGCAATGCGGACCTGGCGTTGCAGGGCTTCATCAGCAGCCTGTCGAACATCGCCCTCAAGATCATGCTGAGCATCAGCGTGGCGTCGATGATCGGCGTGGCGACCACCTCGTTCGTGGCGGCGATCGGTGCGGCCGGCCTGGCTATCGGCCTGGCGTTGCAGGGCAGCCTGGCGAACTTCGCCGGTGGCGTGCTGATCCTGATGTTCCGGCCGTTCCGCATCGGTGACACGATCACCGCGCAGGGCGTTACCGGTACTGTCGACAATATCCAGATCTTCCATACCATCCTGCGTACCGGCGACAACCAGACGGTCATCATGCCCAACGGCAGCCTGTCGAACGGGATCATCACCAACATCAACCGCCAGCCGACGCGCAAGGTGGTGTTCGATGTAGGGGTGGACTACGAGGCCGACTTGCAGAAGGCGCGTGAAGTGTTGCTGGAGCTGGCCAAGGATGAGCGAGTCCTGCCTGATCCGGCTCCGGCCGCAGTGGTTTCGGCACTGGGTGACAGTTCCATCACCGTTTCCCTGCGTGTGTGGGCGAAGACTGCCGATTGCGGCGACCTGACGTTCAAGTTCAATGAACTGGCCCGTGATCGTCTGAAGGAGGCCGGAATCGATATTCCGTTTCCACAGCGAGTGATCCGGGTAATGCAGGACGCACCGGTTAAATAAACCGGTCCCTATCTGGCTGAGCGGTCAGATATTAATGAGAGGGGCCCGAGAGGGTCCCTTTTTTATTGTTAGCATTTTAATGATGTCCGACACTTGAAGTGTTTTTGATAGTCTTGGCTTTGTACCGATTGGTACAACTTGTAGAAATTATCTTTGAATTCAATGGGTTCTTTTTGTTAGCTAGCTATTCAGTAATTTGCAATGATTTGCGGGTTCTTCGCACAATAAAAAAGGCCCATCACTGGGATGGGCCTTTCTTCAAGCGAGTATCGCTAATTACTTCTTGGCGATAGCCATCAGGTCGAGTGGGTACTCGGTGATCAGGCGGAACTCGTTGATGTTGCCTTCGCCTTCGTCGGCGTTAGCACGGTGCCAGGATTGGCGAGCGCGGAACGACAGGTCTTTCAAAGGACCAGCCTGGACTACGTACTTGGCTTCCAGGTTGGTTTCATGGTGACGGCCATCGCTGCCGTACAAAGGATTGCCGTTGCTGTCACGGTACCGGCTGTTGTCGGCGAGGTGGGTGCCGTCAATGCCTTGGCCGTGAACATAGCGAGCCATGAAGCTCAGGCCTGGGACGCCATACTCAGCCATCTTGATGTCATAACGAGCCTGGATCGAACGCTCGCCTGGGCCGTTGAAGTCAGAGTACTGGATGGAGTTGGCCAGGAAGATCGAGTCGCCGCCACGGTTGTTCTGACCCACGCCGATGTAGTCGAACGGGGTGTCGCCGTGAACCTTCTGGTACGCCAGGGTGATGGTGTGGGCCTTCAGGAACGAGTAGGCGGTTGCGAACGAGTAGGTGGTGTTGCTGATGTCACCTGCCAGGCTCTTGCCGGTATCGGTAGTGCGATACAGGTTGAAGTCGAAGTTCAGGGACTGATCCGAGCCCAGGCCCAGGGTGTAGTTCACGTTGGTGTAGTACTGGTTCCAGATGTCCTCGAGCTTGGCGCCATAGAGCGAAGCAGTCAGGTCAGGAGTGATTGCGTACTTGCCACCGACGTAGTCGATGCTCTTGGCTGCAACGCCAGCGTAGGTTGCGAACAAGTCACCGTTGTGACGAGTCTGGTCCTGGCTGCTGCCACCGGTAAAGTGACCGGCTTCGAGATCGAGATCTTTGACTTCGCTGCTCTGCAGTTGCAGGCCGCTGGCGGTTTGTTGGAACAGGCGGGAACCGCCGACTGCAAACACGGGGGCGGTGCTTGGCTGGAAGTCACCGATTTTCAGCTCGGTTTTGGAGATGCGGAATTTGATCGCCGCACCCGCTTTGCCAAAGCTGTTGTTGTTGTCGCGAATGCCGTTGGCATCAGCGATGCTGCGGCTGATATTGCCCGAGCCGGATTCTTTGTCCTGGCCGCTGAGCAGGAAGCCTGCGTTGCCGTAGCCTTCAACGGCTACACCAACGGTGCCCTGGGTGTAACCCGAGCTGAACTTGCCCAGGAAGCCTTGAGTCCAGTCTTCCTGGTCCTGGGCGGTGTTTTTACGGTCACGGTTGAAGTAGTAGTTCTTCAGAACCACACCTGCCGAAGCGCCTTCAACGAAACCCTTGGCATCAGCCTGGTCGGTCACGAAAGGTTCGGCCATTGCCAGTTGAGTGCCTGCTGCCGAAACAGCCAGGGCGATCATGCTCCACTTCATCACGCGCATCGTGATTTGCTCCTTTGGTTTTAGGAAGAGTACTGCCGTCCCACCTGTATTTTTATCTGGGCGGCTCTTTCTTTTTGTGTCGGCGCAAACTTATATCACGCTGACAAACTTGGCGATACTTGCTCACCTATCCTTGCGGCTTCTTTACGAGCGTGTCGCAAAAAGCTCGCTCCATGTCGCAAATACGCAGCCTTTTTTATTAACTGTACAACTTCAGTGCGGTTGTCGAACACCTGAGCATAGAAAGAAAACACATATGTTCAAGCGTCGTCCCGTCCAGCGTTGTTACCGTGTCGCGGAGCTTCAGCGTCCGATCAGGCCCTCTGTAGCGACTGTGACGTAACTCAATGCAACAAGCATGCACAAAGTTGAAAAATCGCCAGAAAATATTTCCCTGACTGTTCGGTCACGCTGAAACCCTTATGAAACCTGGGGTCAGCACCGTGTGGCATGGTGCTTGACGTATTACTTTCCCTTGTGCTGCTAATCCATTGATTACGTGCAAAAAGCCAAAAACGTTACCGCTTCACACCCTTGGGTGAGTAACCGGTGGATAAAAGGTGCACCAAGAATAGTCGCTCTGTGTGGTTTTGGTGCAGCGATGTCCATTGCCTGTTGCCGGTTGTACAGCCAACCTTTCCGACGAGAGGTTGCACAAGGCTGGCATGACGGCTCGGCACAGCTTTTCAGGAAAGGATGACGTTTTGATTATGCGGCCACGACTTTTCACGCAGGCCACAAGGTTGGCCGAGAACGGTGCGGGCCTGGTCCGTAATGGGGCGTGAGGGCCAGGTAGCCCATTAGCTTGCGGCAGTTGAAGCTGCACGGTGAACTGATGCGCGAAGGCGGGTATCCTCGTCGTTCTGTTTCGGGTGTGGTCGTGGGTGGGCTGCGCTTCCGGGCAGGTCATTCAGTTAAGCAGGAGTGTTTACGGTGTTCGTTCTCGATTCGCGTCTTCAACAAGACACCTTGCCGATGGGCGACTTTCCGTTGTGTCGCCTGCTGTTGTCCAACGATTCGAACTACCCCTGGTTCATCCTGGTGCCACGGCGTGCGGATATCAGCGAGGTATTCGAGCTGGACGCGGCGGATCAGGCGCAGTTGTGGCAGGAGACCAGTGCCCTGGCGCAGGTGCTCAAGCAGGTTTTCGCGGCTGACAAGATGAATGTCGCGACACTGGGTAACGTGGTCAGCCAGTTGCACATGCATGTCATTGTTCGCCATCAGGGCGATGCGGCCTGGCCTGCGCCAGTCTGGGGCAGGCATCCGGCCAAGCCCTATGCCGAGGCGCAGGTCGCGGCGATTCGCGAGCGGCTGGGCGCGGTGTTGGCCGAGGGTTTCTCCTATGTACAGGCGCAGCCATGAACCTTGAAGAGCGTGTTACCGAGCTGGAAACCCGCCTGGCCTTTCAGGATGACACCATCCAGGCGCTGAACGATGTGCTGGTGGGGCAGCAGCGCGAGGTCGAGCGTCTGCAGTTGCAGATGGCCGCCCTGATCAAGCGTCATGAGGAAATGGTCGGGCAATTCGGCATTTCCGAAGATGAGGCGCCACCGCCCCATTACTGAAGCTGGCCGGTAAATCGCCAGGCATGAAAAAACCGCGAGCCGGGTGACGGCCTCGCGGTTTTTTTGAGCCTGGAAACGACTCAGCGGCGTGGCGATGCTGCAACCACGTCTTCGGCCTGCAAGCCCTTGTCCCGGTTCATCACCGAGAACTCCACGCGCTGGCCTTCGACCAGGACGCGGTGGCCTTCGCCACGAATGGCGCGAAAGTGCACGAAAATATCATCGCCGGAATCGCGCGAGATAAAGCCGAAGCCCTTGGAGGTGTTGAACCACTTCACGGTACCGGTATCACGGTTGCTCATGTCGTAGTTGTGCGAGGCGGTGGACGGCGAGGACTTGTAGAAGCTGACCGCCAGGTGCAGCAGGACGGCAACTACCGCGGCTGCCAGGCTCAGCAGTACGGCAGGCTGGCCGGCGATCATCGACAGCGGGGCGAGCAGCACCAGGGTCTGCAGGACGACTGCGAGGATCAGCAGGACGCTGACCAGGTTTTGCAGTTGATGGCGAGGACCCTTGTTCCAGTAGGGGATCACTGGTGCGAGGATCAGGTTGAGCAAGCCGAAGAATGCCAGGTACAGCGCATCGGGTTGTTGCAGGTAAGGCAGCGCTTCGGATCGCAGGCTGGGTATAAAGGAAAGCAGCAGGGCGACGGCGCCCGTTAGCAGGTGGACGATTTTCAACATTTGATTGACTCACTCAAGATTGATCGCAAGGAAGAGCTGGCAGCCCACGGTTCGCTTCTGACAAAAGAAAGGTGAGGCGGTGGGCACGTGTTCTACCAGCCTATGCGTCGTGCCGGGGTGCGGCACGACGACACGCCCTCAATTTAACAGCAAAGCCGGAACCTTCTCAAATCAACGGCTTGAGCGGTATTGGCGGGGTGCGGGGAGGGCTCTGGAACGCACTTCCCCGGTGCTGCACGGGGCGGCGACTCTTGCTAGAGTGCTCCTACACCTTCAGGGTGTGACTTCAATCACGTCAAGGGGATGCATATGGCTATTGATATCGGTATCAGCGAAGCAGACCGCAAGTCCATCGTCGAGGGGCTTTCCCGCCTGTTGTCGGATACCTATGTGCTTTATCTGAAGACCCACAACTTCCACTGGAACGTCAGCGGCCCGATGTTTCGGACCCTGCACTTGATGTTTGAAGAGCAATACAACGAGCTGGCGCTGGCCGTGGATCTGATCGCCGAACGGATCCGCGCGCTCGGTTTTCCGGCGCCCGGCACCTATTCGACCTATGCCCGGCTGTCTTCCATCAAGGAAGAGGAGGGTGTGCCGAGCGCCGAGGAGATGATCCGGCAACTGGTGCAGGGGCAGGAAGCGGTGACCCGTACCGCGCGGGGTATCTTTCCGCTGCTGGACAAGGTCAGCGACGAGCCGACTGCGGACCTGCTGACCCAGCGCATGCAGGTGCATGAGAAAACCGCCTGGATGTTGCGCGCCCTGCTGGAAGGCTAGGGCGATTGCGCACGGGCGGCCGACCCGCTCGTGCGGTCCCCGGCGCTGCCTGCGTGTGGCGTGCGCCGGTTGCGTTCCTGCCGCTGGGCGCCGGCGTTCCTCGTTTTCTGGTCGCTTCATCCTACGCAGGCCATGGTCCGGTCTGCTGGATAAGGAATTTTGCTTGCGGTTTTATGTAAGCGAGATTTTCCAAGAGCGCCCTTGTTCAAGGGCGTGCAGCGACGGAGTGCGAGGAAGATGGTGCAGTTGAAACAGTGTGGGAGGGAGTCCGGTCTGCTGCGCAAGACCCGGCCCGATCCCATGTTGCTGGAATTTGATATCGGATTGGCCAAGCCGGTTTCACGATCCGTTCGCCTGAACGGATTCGCGACCTGCCTGCGCCTGGAGGAGGTCTACTGGAAAGTCCTGGCCGATATGGCCGGGGTCCATCAGTGCACGGTCAATGCGCTGCTGTCGAATGTCGACATGGAAGTGCACCTGCGTTACGGCGGGGTGAAGAACTTCAGTGGCCTGATCCGCGTGGTCTGTATGGTGCACCTGCTGACGCTGGGCGGTTTGCAGCATTCGCGCTGAGCATGCCACGCTTGGGTCGCGAGCCGCCGGTCGTGGCAGGCAGGCGACTGGAGGGAGCGCAATGGCCGGTGTTGCGGCTGCAAAGCCTCGATTTAACAGATATAATCCCGCTCTTTGCTGCATGGCCCGACTCTGGGCACGGGCAGCAGTGATGTCGTTATCTGATTGTCGAGACGCCCCATGCCCATGTACGACTACCAATGCGCTTCCTGCGGTCATCAGCTGGAAGCCATTCAGAAAATCAGCGCCCCGCCTCTGGTCGATTGCCCTGCCTGCCAGGCGCCAGAGCTGAAAAAGATGCTGTCCATGCCGGGCTTCCGCCTCAGCGGTACCGGTTGGTACGAGACCGATTTCAAGACCGGCGCCAAGAAAAACCTGGCCGGTGGCGACAAAGCCGACTGAAAATGAGCGACACGAGCGGGCTCTGGCAAGCCACCGGCACTACGGTGTGTCAGACCTCCACCGAATTCGAATTACGAGAAGCGAAACCACGACCATGATGCGCAGCCATTATTGCGGCCAACTGAACGAGAGCCTGGAAGGCCAGGAAGTCACCCTTTGCGGATGGGTCCACCGTCGTCGCGACCATGGCGGGGTGATTTTCCTCGATATCCGTGACCGCGAAGGCCTGGCCCAGGTCGTTTTCGACCCGGATCGCGCCGAGACCTTTGCCACCGCTGACCGTGTGCGCAGCGAGTACGTGGTGAAGATCACCGGCAAGGTGCGCCTGCGTCCGGCCGGTGCCGGCAACGCCAACATGGCTTCGGGCATGATCGAAGTCCTGGGCTACGAGCTGGAAGTGCTGAACGAAGCGGAAACCCCGCCGTTCCCGCTCAACGAATACTCCGACGTCGGCGAGGAAACCCGCCTGCGTTATCGTTTCATCGACCTGCGTCGTCCGGAAATGGCCGAGAAGCTGCGCCTGCGTTCGCGCATGACCACCAGCATCCGTCGCTTCCTCGACGAAAACGGCTTCCTCGACGTCGAGACGCCGATCCTGACCCGTGCGACCCCGGAAGGCGCCCGCGACTACCTGGTGCCGAGCCGTACCCACGCCGGCAGCTTCTTCGCCCTGCCGCAATCGCCACAGCTGTTCAAGCAGCTGCTGATGGTGGCCGGCTTCGACCGCTACTACCAGATCGCCAAGTGCTTCCGTGACGAAGACCTGCGTGCCGACCGCCAGCCGGAATTCACCCAGATCGACATCGAGACCAGCTTCCTCGATGAAAAGGACATCATGGGCCTGACCGAAGGCATGATCCGCAACCTGTTCAAGGAAGTGCTGGATCTGGAATTCGGCGAGTTCCCGCACATGACCTTCGAAGAGGCCATGCGTCGCTACGGTTCGGACAAGCCAGACCTGCGTATCCCGCTGGAACTGGTCGACGTTGCCGACCAGCTCAAGGAAGTCGAGTTCAAGGTGTTCAGCGGCCCGGCCAACGATCCGAAGTGCCGTATCGCCGCACTGCGCGTTCCAGGCGGGGCGAGCATGCCGCGCAAGCAGATCGACGACTACACCAAGTTCGTCGGCATCTACGGCGCCAAGGGCCTGGCGTACATCAAGGTCAACGAGCGCGCTGCCGGTGTTGACGGCCTGCAATCGCCGATCGTGAAGAACATCCCGGAAGCGAACCTGAACGTGATCCTCGATCGCGTCGGTGCGGTCGATGGCGACATCGTGTTCTTCGGCGCCGACAAGGCCAAGATCGTCAGCGAGGCCCTGGGCGCGCTGCGTATCAAGCTCGGCCATGACCTGAAGTTGCTGACTTGCGAGTGGGCACCGATGTGGGTCGTCGACTTCCCGATGTTCGAAGAGAACGACGACGGCAGTTTCACCGCGTTGCACCACCCGTTCACCGCGCCCAAGTGCACTCCCGAAGAGCTGGAGGCCAACCCGGCCGGCGCCCTGTCGCGTGCCTACGACATGGTCCTGAACGGTACCGAGCTGGGTGGCGGTTCGATCCGTATCCACCGCAAGGAAATGCAACAGGCGGTGTTCCGTCTGCTGGGCATCAACGAAGCGGAACAGGAAGAGAAGTTCGGCTTCCTGCTCGACGCCCTGAAGTACGGTGCTCCACCGCATGGTGGCCTGGCCTTCGGTCTGGACCGCCTGGTGATGCTGATGACCGGCGCCCAGTCGATCCGCGAAGTGATCGCCTTCCCGAAAACCCAGAGCGCGGCCTGTGTCATGACCCAGGCTCCAGGTCTGGTGGACGCCAAGGCCCTGCGCGAATTGCACATTCGCCTGCGCGAAACACCCAAGGCCGAGTAATCCGGCTCTTGCGGGCGCATCCTAGGATGCGCCCTTTCTTTTATAAGGTTCGAAATTTCTGTTTGCCGGTCGGCGCCAACGGCGCGGCGGGCAATGTTTCACGGCAATATTTCAAAGAGCATCGGAGCGAGTTATGGCGGGTCATTCCAAGTGGGCGAACATCAAGCACCGCAAAGAACGTCAGGATGCCAAGAAGGGCAAGATCTTCACCAAGTGGATTCGTGAACTGACCGTCGCTGCCCGTCAGGGCGGTGGCGACCCGGGTTCCAACCCACGCCTGCGCCTGGCGCTGGACAAGGCCCTGGGCGCCAACATGAGCCGCGACATCATTGATCGCGCGGTGGCCCGCGGTGCCGGCAACGCCGACACCGACGACATGGTCGAACTGAGCTACGAAGGCTACGGCCCGGGCGGCGTGGCGGTGATGGTCGAGTGCATGACCGACAACCGCAACCGTACCGCCGCCGCCGTGCGTCATGCGTTCAGCAAGTGTGGCGGCAACCTCGGTACCGACGGCTCGGTGGCCTATCTGTTCGAGCGCAAGGGGCAGATCTCCTTCGCGCCGGGCATCGATGAGGATTCGCTGATGGAAGCCGCGATGGAGGCCGACGCCGACGACGTGGTGACCAACGAGGATGGCTCCATCGATGTCTTTACCTCGTTCTCCGGCTTCTATGCCGTGCGCAACGCCCTGGAGGCAGCCGGTTTCAAGGCGGGCGACGCGGAAATCGTCATGCTGCCGACCACCAGTGCCGAACTCGACCTCGAGGGCGCGGAGAAGGTCCTGAAGCTGATCGACATGCTCGAAGACCTGGATGACGTGCAAAACGTCTACTCCAATGCCGACATCCCCCAGGCAGTGCTGGAACAGCTCGGCTGATCGGTGCGGCCCCTGTCCTTGCAGGGGCTGCATCCCGCTGTCCGGGAGGGAGTCGCCGACCTCCGGGCAGTCCTCTATCGACCTGCATGCATATACAGTAGATACTGCGCGTCATTGGCAGGCTTTCTCGATCAAACCGCAGGCGTTATGACTCTTATTCTTGGTATCGACCCTGGTTCGCGGATCACCGGCTACGGTGTGGTACGTGATACCGGGCGTGGTTGTGTCTATGTGGCCTCGGGCTGCATCCGGACCGGCAGCGGCGAGCTGCCCGAGCGTTTGCGGGTGGTCTACCGCAGCGTGCGCGAGGTGATCCAGACGTACGGCCCGGTGACCATGGGGATCGAAAAGGTCTTCATGGCGAAAAACGCCGATTCGGCGCTCAAGCTTGGCCAGGCCCGTGGCGCGGCGATCGTCGCTGGCGTCGAGGAGAACCTGGAGATCGCCGAATACACCGCGACCCAAGTCAAGCAGGCGGTGGCCGGTACCGGTGGGGCCAACAAGGAACAGGTGATGCTGATGGTGATGCACCTGCTCAAGTTGACCAGCAAGCCGCAGGTCGACGCCTCGGACGCCCTGGCAATCGCCCTGTGCCATGCCCACACCCGTTCGAGCCTGCTGCCCCACGGCTTGGGCGCGGCACGGACCCGTGGCGGTCGCCTGCGTCTCTGATAGCATCATCAGCTTAAACAATTTTGCTTGTCGATAGAGCCTCTAGCCGGATGATGGCAGGTCTATCGCCTTGTTCATCAGCCACCGGCCTGGCCGGCATAAGGACCTGATACGTGATTGGACGCTTGCGCGGCACCCTGGCTGAAAAACAGCCGCCGCACCTTATCCTGGATGTGAATGGCCTGGGCTACGAGGTGGAAGTCCCGATGACCACGCTCTACCGCCTGCCGTCGGTCGGCGAACCGCTGACGCTGCACACGCATTTGGTCGTGCGCGAGGATGCCCAGTTACTCTATGGCTTCGTCGGCAAGCGCGAGCGTGATTTCTTTCGCGAACTGATCCGGCTCAATGGGGTCGGGCCCAAGCTGGCGCTGGCACTGATGTCCAGCCTGGAGGTCGATGAGCTGGTGCGCTGTGTGGCAGCCCAGGACGCTTCGGCGCTGGTCAAGGTGCCCGGCGTCGGCAAGAAGACCGCCGAGCGCCTGCTGGTCGAGCTCAAGGATCGCTTCAAGGCCTGGGAAACCGTACCGAGCATCTTCGCCCTGGTGCCGAACCAGCCCGATGGTGCACCGGCGGCGCCGGTCGCCAGTGCCGAGACCGATGCGGTCAGCGCGCTGATTTCCCTGGGCTACAAGCCGCAGGAGGCGAGCAAGGCGGTTTCCGCCATCAAGGAAAAAGGCCTGAGCAGCGAAGAGATGATTCGCCGCGCCCTGAGGGGAATGATTTAAGTGATTGAAGCCGATCGTTTGATAACCGCTTCCAGCGGCCGTGACCGCGAGGAAGTCCAGGACCGGGCGATTCGCCCGTTGAGCCTGGCCGAGTACATCGGCCAGCCCACGGTTCGGGAGCAGATGGAGCTGTTCATCCAGGCGGCGCGGGCGCGCAGCGAATCGCTGGACCACACGCTGATCTTCGGTCCGCCAGGGCTGGGCAAGACCACCCTGGCCAACATCATCGCCCAGGAAATGGGCGTGTCGATCAAGAGCACTTCCGGGCCGGTGCTCGAGCGCGCGGGTGATCTTGCGGCGCTGCTGACCAACCTCGAACCCCACGATGTGCTGTTCATCGACGAAATCCACCGCCTGTCGCCCGTCGTCGAGGAGGTGCTGTACCCGGCAATGGAGGACTTCCAGCTCGACATCATGATCGGCGAGGGCCCGGCGGCGCGCTCGATCAAGCTGGACCTGCCACCGTTCACCCTGGTCGGCGCGACCACCCGGGCCGGCATGCTGACCAACCCGTTACGTGACCGCTTCGGTATCGTCCAGCGTCTCGAGTTCTATAACACGGCGGACCTGGCGACGATCGTCAGCCGCTCGGCGAGCATCCTGGGGTTGCCGCTCGATGCCGACGGCGCATTCGAGGTCGCCCGGCGTGCACGGGGGACGCCGCGGATCGCCAACCGGCTGTTGCGGCGTGTCCGCGACTTTGCCGAGGTGCGGGCCAAGGGGCATATCACCAAGGGCGTGGCGGACCTGGCACTGAACCTGCTGGATGTCGACGAACACGGCTTCGATCACCAGGACCGGCGCCTGCTGCTGACCATGATCGAGAAGTTCGACGGTGGCCCGGTGGGAGTCGACAGCCTGGCGGCGGCGATCGGCGAGGAGCGCCACACGATCGAGGATGTGCTGGAGCCGTACCTGATCCAGCAGGGCTACATCATGCGTACGCCCCGTGGACGGGTCGTAACCCGGCATGCGTACCTGCACTTCGGTTTGAACGTGCCGTCGCGACTGGGCGAGACACCCGTTGCAGACGAGTTTCTCGATGCATTGGATGGCTGAATGGGCGATTGGCACTGATTTATTCGTGGTTACTGCTGTCCTAGGGGCTGGCGCCACGAATCTTCATGTGAAAAGTCGTATAAGTATGAAAAACAGTTGCCTGGCCGGATTGGCAACCTGAGGAGTAAGCACTAGAGTATGCGCGCGCAAAACGGGCTTCAGTCGTTCGCACATCGCTGTCGCGTTTATTACGAGGACACCGATGCCGGCGGCATCGTGTATTACGTCAATTACCTAAAGTTCATGGAGCGGGCTCGAACCGAGCGGCTACGGGAGCTGGGCTTTGCCCAGTCCGAGCTGGTGGGGGAGAACCTGTTGTTCGTCGTGCATTCCAGCGAAGCGCGCTACCACGTGCCGGCGCGACTGGACGACGAGCTGTTGGTCAGTGCGGATGTCATTGAACTGAACCGTGCGAGCCTGCGCTTCAAGCAGCAGGTTCGTCGTGCAACGGATTTAACGCTGCTCTGCGAAGGGCAGTTCCTGGTGGCCTGTGTGCGCGCCGACAGTTTGAAACCCCGGGCCATTCCAGAAGCCTTGCGATCGGCCTTTGCCGACACAAGCGGCGCGGGTACTCACTTAGAGCAGGAGATAAAGCGTGGAAGCTAACGTCGTCGACCATTCCTCCATGTGGAGTTTGGTCAGCAATGCCAGCATCGTGGTGCAATTGGTCATGCTGATTCTGGTGGCTGCCTCAGTCACCTCGTGGATCATGATTTTCCAGCGCAGCAATCTGCTGCGCGCCGGTCGTCGTGCCCTGGAGAGCTTCGAGGAGCGCTTCTGGTCGGGCATCGACCTGTCCAAGCTGTACCGTCAGGCTGGCAGCAATCCGGACCCGGATTCGGGTGTCGAGCAGATCTTCCGTGCCGGTTTCAAGGAATTCTCTCGTCTGCGCCAGCAGCCAGGCGTCGAGCCTGAAGCGGTGATGGAAGGCGTCGCCCGTGCCATGCGCGTAGCCATCTCCCGTGAAGAGGAAAAGCTCGAACAGAGCCTGCCGTTCCTCGCTACCGTCGGTTCGGTCAGCCCGTACGTCGGTCTGTTCGGTACCGTGTGGGGGATCATGAACTCCTTCCGCGGCCTGGCCACTGTCCAGCAGGCGACCCTCGCCACCGTGGCTCCCGGCATTGCCGAAGCCCTGGTGGCCACCGCGATCGGCCTGTTCGCCGCGATCCCGGCCGTTGTCGCCTACAACCGTTTCGCGGCCCGGGGTGAAAACCTGATCGGTCGCTACTACACCTTCGCCGATGAGTTCCAGGCGATCCTGCACCGTAAAGTGCATACCAGCGAAGAGTAAGCAGGTAGATCCCCATGGCCCGAGTTCGCCACAAACGCAAGCCGGTCGCCGAGATGAACGTGGTGCCATACATCGACGTGATGTTGGTATTGCTGGTTATCTTCATGGTGACCGCACCCATGCTCAACCAGGGTGTGAAGGTCGATCTGCCCAAGGTTTCCAGTGAAGCCTTGCCGCAGGACAACAACACCCAGGTCCTGACCATTTCGATCAAGGCTGACAAGACCTACTACTGGAACCTTGGCAGCGAAGTCGACACCGACAAGCAGCAGGACAAGGCGATGACCTTGCCGCAGATGACCGATGCGGTCACCAAGATCATTCGTGCCGGCAACGAAGCCGGCAAGCACACCCAGGTCTTCATTCGTGGCGACAAGAGTGTCGACTATGGCGCCGTGATGGGTGCCATGGGTGGTCTGCAGAAAGCGGGTGTCGGTAACGTCGGTCTGATTACCGAGGCGCCCTGATGCACCAACAGAGAGAGCCGTCCGCCTCGGAAAGCTACTTCTGGCCCAGCGTCTGGGCGATTGGCCTGCACGTCCTGATCTTTGGCCTGCTGTTCGTCAGCTTTGCCATGACTCCGGAACTGCCCCCGGCCAAACCGCTCGTCCAGGCGACCCTGTACCAACTGAAATCGAAAAGCCAGGCAACCACCCAGACCAATCAGAAGATTGCGGGTGAGGCGAAGAAATCCGCCGCGCGCCAGACCGAAGTCGAGCAGTTGGAGCAGAAGAAGGTCGAGCAGGAAGAGATAAAGGCGGCGGAACAAAAGAAAGAAGAGGCGGCTCAAAAGGCCGAAGAAGCCAAGAAGGCGGCAGAGGCGAAAAAGGCTGATGAAGCCAAGAAGGCCGACGACGTGAAGAAGGCTGCCGAAGCCAAGAAGGCCGAAGAGAAAAAACAGGCTGACATAGCCAAGAAGAAGGCCGAGGAAGAAGCCAAGGAAGCCGCTGAAGAAGAGGCCAAGAAGAAGGCCGCTGAAGAAGCGAAGAAAAAGATAGTCGAAGACGCGAAGAAGAAAGCCGCGGAAGACGCCAAGAAGAAAGCGGAAGCTGAAGAGGCGAAGAAGAAAATCGCCGAAGACGCGAAGAAGAAAGCAGCAGCCGATGCGGCCAAGAAGAAGCAGGACGCCGCACGCAAGGCCGCTGAAGAGAAGAAGGCGCAGGCACTGGCCGACTTGCTTTCCGACACGCCGCAGCGTCAGCAGGCCCTGGCGGATGAGCAGGGCGATGACACCGCGGGCAGTTTCGACGATCTGATTCGCATCCGGGCGGCGGAAGGCTGGACGCGTCCACCTTCGGCACGCAAGGGCATGGCGGTGACGCTGCAGATCGGCATGTTGCCTGACGGCACCGTGACGACGGTTTCGGTGGTCAAGGGCAGCGGTGATGGTCCGTTCGACGCCTCTGCGGTAGCAGCGGTCAAGAACATCGGTCGCCTGACGGAGATGCAGGGCATGAAACCGAGCGACTTTGCGCAATATCGCTCGTTCAAGATGACCTTCACGCCTGACGATCTGGCGCCGTAAGGGGCTTTTCGAAGGGCATCGCTCCCGAGTTGCCTTCTGGCGACAGGAGCGATGACCCGTTCGACGCATCGGCGGTAGTGGTGGTCAAGAGTATTGATTGCCTGATGGAAATGCAGGGAATGAAAGCGAGTGATCTGGCTCCCTCTCGTTCCTTCAAGATGATATTTACACCTGAGGATCTAGCCTTGTGAGAAACCTTCTTCGAGGAATGCTTGTCCTGATCTGCTGCCTGGCAGGGATGGCAGTGGCAGATGAAAAGAACATTCTGGTCACCAGCGGCACCGATCGGGCGACCCCGATCGCCGTCGTGCCGTTCGGCTTCCAGGGCGGCAGCGTGCTGCCCGACGACATGGCCCAGATCATCGGCGACGACCTGCGTAACTCCGGTTACTACTCGCCGATCCCGCGCCAGAACATGATCAGCCTGCCCACCCAGGCCAGCGAAGTCATCTATCGTGACTGGAAAGCCCTGGGCGCCCAGTACATCATGGTTGGCAGCATCGTGCCGGCCGGCGGCCGCCTGCAGGTGCAGTACGCACTGTTCAACGTCGCCACCGAGCAGCAAGTGCTGACCGGCAGCGTCTCGGGTAGCGTCGACCAACTGCGCGACATGGCGCACTACATCTCCGACCAGTCGTTCGAAAAGCTCACCGGCATCAAGGGTGCGTTCTCCACCCGCATGCTGTACGTGACTGCCGAACGCTTCTCGGTGAACAACACGCGCTACACCCTGCAGCGCTCCGACTATGACGGCGCTCGTGCAGTGACCCTGCTGCAGTCGCGCGAGCCGATCCTGTCGCCGCGTTTCGCGCCGGATGGCAAGCGTATCGCCTATGTCTCGTTCGAGCAGAAGCGTCCGCGCATCTTCATCCAGCACATCGATACCGGTCGCCGTGAACAGCTGACCAACTTCGAAGGCCTGAACGGTGCGCCAGCCTGGTCGCCGGACGGTACCCGCCTGGCGTTCGTCCTGTCCAAGGACGGCAACCCGGACATCTACGTGATGAACCTGGGTTCGCGCCAGATCAGCCGCGTGACCAGTGGCCAGGGCATCAACACCGAACCGTTCTGGGGCAAGGATGGCTCGACCATCTACTTCACCTCCGACCGTGGCGGCAAGCCGCAGATCTACAAGACCAACATCAATGGTGGTGGTGCCGAGCGCGTGACGTTCATCGGCAACTACAACGCCAACCCGAAACTGTCGGCTGATGAAAAGACGCTGGTGATGATCCATCGCCAGGACGGTTTCACCAACTTCCGGGTGGCGGCTCAGGATTTGCAGCGCGGTACTGTAAAAATCCTTACAGACACCAACCTTGATGAGTCAGCTACTGTTGCGCCAAACGGCACCATGGTAATCTACGCCACCGCCCAGCAGGGCCGGGGAGTCTTGATGCTCGTGTCCATCAACGGACGCGTAAGGCTCCCGCTTCCTACCGCTCAAGGCGAAGTCAGAGAACCTTCCTGGTCCCCTTACCTGAACTGACGCGGCGCTATACGTTTTACTTAACACACTGGGGTTCATTAGGAGTTTCACGATGGAAATGCTGAAGTTTGGTAAATTTGCTGCGCTGGCTCTGGCCATGGCTGTAGCTGTAGGTTGCTCGTCCAAAGGCGGCGACAACGCTGGTCAAGGCGCTGTTGATCCTAACGCTGGCTACGGTGCAAACACCGGTGCAGTTGACGGCTCCCTGAGCGAAGAAGCAGCTCTGCGCGCAATCACCACCTTCTACTTCGAATACGACAGCTCGGACCTGAAGCCAGAAGCCATGCGCGCTCTGGACGTTCACGCCAAGGACCTGAAAGCCAACGGCAACCGCGTTGTCCTGGAAGGCAACACCGACGAACGTGGTACTCGTGAGTACAACATGGCACTGGGCGAGCGTCGTGCGAAAGCCGTTCAGCGCTACCTGGTTCTGCAAGGTGTTTCCCCAGCTCAACTGGAGCTGGTTTCCTACGGTAAAGAGCGTCCAGTCGCTACTGGCCACGACGAGCAGTCCTGGGCTCAAAACCGTCGCGTCGAACTGCGTAAGTAATTCGTCATGCGAACGTGCCGTCGTGCTGTAACTGTATTGGCTCTCAGCATCATGCCGCTTGCGGCATTTGCTGCGGTTCCTGTGGTCGATGACAACTCCGGCTATAACAATAGCGGTGGAAGTTATCCGCCAGCGGGTTACGGTACGAACGGCGCCTATGCCGGGTCAGGGGCTTCGGCTCCTGTCTCGGCACAGGGCGAACTGTTCAACCAATTGCAACGCATGCAGGAGCAGATTGCGCAGCAACAGGGCGTGATCGAAGTTCTGCAAAATGATGTAGCGCGCATGAAGCAGGAAAGCCTGGAGCGATACCAGGATCTTGATCGGCGCATAGGCAGTGGCGTCGCTCCGGCGGCTGCGGCTCCTGATAATTCTTCCAGCGGTGGCAACACGAATGCCGCCGCCGGTGCAGCACCGGCTGCCCAGGCCCCTGCGGCCAGCAGCGAGCCGGGTGATCCGGCGAAGGAAAAGCTCTACTACGATGCTGCCTTCGACCTGATCAAGGCCAAGGACTTCGACAAGGCCAGCCAGGCATTTGGCGCATTCCTGCGCAAGTACCCCAACAGCCAGTACGCCGGCAACGCCCAGTACTGGTTGGGTGAAGTGAACCTGGCCAAGGGCGACCTGCAAGGTGCCGGCCAGGCCTTTGCCAAGGTCAGCCAGTTGTATCCCAAGCATGCCAAGGTGCCTGACTCGCTGTACAAGCTGGCTGACGTAGAGCGTCGCCTGGGTCACACCGACAAGGTCAAGGGCATCCTGCAGCAGGTCGTTTCCCAGTATCCGGGCACCTCGGCTGCCCAGTTGGCCCAGCGGGACCTGCAGCGCATGTAAGGCGTTGTCGACCCGAATCAAGAAACCCGCGCTTGTCGCGGGTTTTTTCGTTAGAATTGTTGCCCTTTTTATGAAACACGCCGTTCTGGACTATGCGATTGCAGGTTCATTGCGGTGCCTGACGGAGGCGGACAGCCTGTTTAGCTGTTACGCCCGTGGCGGATATGCAAGACACATTGAGAATCACCGAAGTTTTTTACTCGTTACAGGGTGAAACGCGGACTGCTGGGCTGCCCACGGTCTTTGTGCGCCTGACGGGTTGCCCCCTGCGCTGCCAGTATTGCGACAGTGCCTACGCCTTCAGCGGCGGTACCCTCATGTCGCTGGACAGCATCCTTGAACAGGTCGCCAGCTACCGGCCGCGCTACGTCTGCGTGACGGGCGGCGAGCCGTTGGCCCAGCCCAATGCCATTCCCCTGCTCAAGCGGCTCTGTGACGCCGGTTACGAGGTGTCCATCGAGACCAGTGGGTCGATGGATATCTCGCCGGTGGATACCCGCGTCAGCCGGGTGGTCGACCTGAAGACCCCGGGGTCGAAGGAAGTCCACCGAAACCGCTACGAGAACATCGAGCAACTGACCGCCAACGATCAGGTCAAATTCGTCATCTGTTCGCGCGAAGACTACGACTGGTCGGTGTCCAAGCTGATCCAGTACGGTCTGGAGAAGCGCGCCGGAGAAGTGCTGTTCTCACCGAGCCACCATGATCTGCCTGCCCGTGAGCTGGCGGACTGGATCGTTGCGGACAACCTGCCGGTACGCTTGCAGATGCAATTGCACAAATATCTTTGGAATGACGAGCCGGGGCGCTGACATGACCACTCAAGCAAGCACTGAAAAGAAAGCGGTAATCCTGCTGTCCGGCGGCCTCGACTCGGCGACCGTGGTGGCCATGGCGCGTGCCCAGGGCTACAGCTGTTACACCATGAGCTTCGACTACGGCCAGCGCCACCGTGCCGAACTGCAGGCCGCCGCACGGGTGGCCCGGGACCTGGGCGCGATCGAGCACAAGGTGATCGGCCTGAACCTGAACGGTATCGGCGGTTCGGCGCTGACCGACAGCTCCATCGATGTACCGGAAACGCCGGGCGAAGGGATTCCTGTCACCTATGTGCCCGCACGCAACACGGTATTCCTCTCCCTGGCACTGGGCTGGGCCGAAGTGCTGGGCGCGCGGGACATCTTCATCGGGGTCAACGCGGTGGACTACTCCGGCTACCCGGATTGCCGTCCCGAGTTCGTCGAGGCATTCGAAACCCTGGCCAACCTGGCGACCAAGGCAGGGGTGGAGGGTGATGGTTTTCGTATCCAGGCACCGCTGCAGAACCTGAGCAAGGCCGATATCGTGCGTGAAGGTGTGCGCCTGGGTGTCGACTATTCGCTGACAGTATCCTGCTACCAAGCGGATGCTGACGGCTTTGCATGTGGGAAATGTGACAGCTGCCGCCTGCGTGCGGAGGGCTTCGCTGCGGCCGGAATCGACGACCCAACGAAATATTTTTGATTTTTTTCGTGTAGGGTGTTGAATTCCCGTTATAAATCAGTATTATACGCGCCACCACACAGCGGGTCGTTAGCTCAGTTGGTAGAGCAGTTGGCTTTTAACCAATTGGTCGTAGGTTCGAATCCTACACGACCCACCATATTCAGCAGTACTTGAAGAATCCGGAAGGCCCACGACAGTGAGGATTTCCGGATTTTTTTTCGTCTGTGGAAAAGCCAGGTGCGCTGCTTTTCGCAGCCCTTCGGATCGTGTCCCAGGACGTGGTGTAACTCATCATCGCTCTGGCCACTGAGTTTGCCGTTTAGTTGATCACGGCCGACAGCTTGGCCTGCGGATTATCGCTGACCGCCTCGAAGGCCTCCAACTGCATATAGCGCCGTTGCAGGCACCACTCGTCGTTCTGCTCCAGCAGCATCGCCCCAACCAACCGTGTAATCGCCGGATCGTTGGGGAAGATGCCCACCACTTCGGTACGCCGCTTGATCTCAGCGTTTAGCCGTTCCAGCGGGTTAGTGCTGTGCAACTGCTGTCGATGTGCCTTCGGGAAGGCCATGTGCGCCAGCACTTCATCTTCGCAACCGTCCATGAGCGTGGCGATCTTGGGGTATTTCTCACGAAGTTGTTCAGCCACCAGCCGCCATTGCTGATGGCATTCGGTTCGACTGTCCTGGGCAAACACCGTGCGCAGCAAGGCCGCTACCATGGTGCGCTGGCCCTTGCCGACATGGGCCATGGCATTGCGCATGAAGTGAACGCGACAGCGTTGCCAGGTCGCGTGGAAAACCTTGGAAACAGCGGCCTTGAGCCCTTCGTGAGCGTCAGAGATCACCAGTTTCACACCCCGCAGCCCGCGTCGCATCAGGCTTCTCAGGAAGTCCGTCCAGAACGGTTCGGCTTCCGACGGGCCAACCCGCATACCCAGCACCTCGCGCCCGCCGTTGGTGTTCACGGCCACAGCGATTATGACGGCGACCGAGACGATGCGCCCGGCCTCCCGCACCTTGACGTAGGTAGCGTCAATCCACAGGTAGGGCCAATCGCCCTCAAGCGGTCGATCAAGGAAGGCGTGGACGCGCTCATCGATCTCGCCAGCGAGCCTGGATACTTGGCTTTTCGAGATGCCGGACATGCCCATGGCCTTGACCAGTTCGTCGACCGAGCGCGTCGAAACGCCCTGGATATAGGCTTCCTGGATCACGGCTGCCATGGCCTTTTCGGCGGTGCGTCGTGGTTCGAGAAAACCGGGAAAATAGCTGCCCTGGCGCAGCTTGGGGATCTTCAGGTCAACGTCGCCAGCGCGAGTTTGCCAGAGGCGATCGCGGTAGCCGTTGCGGCTGTTTGTTCGGTCAGGGCTTTTGACGTCGAAACCGGCGCCGCACAAGCCCTCGACGTCGAACTCCATCATGCGCTGGGCAACAAACTGGATCATTTGCTTGAGCAGATCAGCGTCTGCCCCTTTCTCAACCAACTCGGTCAATGCGATAGTGGGCTTGGTCATCGTGGTTTCCTGGTGAAGGTTAAGTCCGCAAACTCAACGTTAGCCAAGAACCACGATGACCCACCTCTTTCGCCCGCAGGGCGCCTTCGGTTGGTTCAGTTACACCACTTCTAGGGACACGATCGCCCTTCGATGGCCTCTTCATATCTCCTTACGTTCAGTTTCGGCGATTGCCTCAAGCCCGATCGATCTGTGTCGATTCCAAACGTGTCTGTATCGAAACATTGCTGAAGATTTGTTGACGCCACAGATACGTCTCTCTACTATCGCGACATCATATTGATATCACTTCTATTTCGAGCGCTCACGCAGACATTCGCTCACCTTCACGGTGAGTCCTGCGCTGTGAACTCCTAATCGCCTTCGTGCATCGAGACACTACATGGACGTTCGTCAGTTCGCCTTCCTGGCGGGGCAGCCTTCTGCGGCCCTGAAAAACCGTGACCATTTCTTCGGATTGCCGAAACGCGGGATCGCTTTCCTGCTGGCGAACGTCATGTTCTGGCTGTAGTGGTTTACTAACCCGGACACCTTTTTGGGCGAGAATAATCGCCATACAGAGGTGTTCGATGAGCAGACGACGACTTACTTTCACCCCGACCTTCAAGCGTGAGGCTGCCAACCTGGTGCTTGACCAAGTCCACAGTTGCCTTGAGGCCGCCAAATCCCTCGACGTGAATGAGAGCTTATTACGCCGCTGGGTCGCCCAGTTGCAACTGGAGCGTGGAGGCGTTACGCCCACTGCCAAGGCGTTCACACCGGAGCAGCAGACGATCCAGGAGCTTCAGGCCCGCATCTACGCCCATCTGACGCCGGCGGCGTCGTATTGATGCACGAACGCAGGCTTATGTCAGTCGACGTCTCGCAGAGGGACATTCGAAGCTGGAAGCTACCCCCTGCCTAAAGCGCTACATCGCACGGGAGGTCTACAGCATTATCCAGAGGCGAAATAGCATCATCAACCAAAGCGCAGTATCCGCTTGACACTTAGAAGGGCGTCCAGGGTAGCCAATATGGCAGCCGCAGTTTTCGCCAGCGGCTCTGGCGCTATCGAATAACCCAAAGCATGAGCCGACGCAGAAATTGCTACGACAACGCCCCCATGGAGCGGCTGTTTCGTAGCTTGAAAACGGAGTGGGCGCCGACGGTGGGTTACATGACGACAGCGTTGGCCGTGCAGGACATCGGCTGCTATCTCATGTAGCGGTACAACTGGACGAGGCCGCATCAGCGCAACGGTTTCGTACCGCCGGCTGTTGCGGAAGAAAAACTCAATTCTGTGTCCGGGAATTTTTGACCACTACAAAGGTTATTTGACTTCAGATGTAAATGTTTATTCATTGATGTAAGCTTAATATGAAGATATATTTTTTTGGGGAGAGTCTTTTGATGAGTTGGCTCCTCGTTGTGTTTCAAATGTTTGTAATGCGGCAGGAGTTGATTTGCTAGGGTGTCTCTTAATGGATGACGGTGGGATACCGTATCTTGAGACTGTCCCATGGCTTGATCAGGGTCTTTTGGTCGTGAGTTCGGTGCGCTCAGGAGAAATTAGGGATGGGGAGTGGGGGCGAGATTGTTGGGGCGCAAATCTTAATTTGGATCGAGTCAGAATATATTCTCACTATGACGAGAATTATTTTGTAGACATGAATATTGATAATTTTGAGAGCGCTTTGTCGGAGTGGAAAGAATTTATTCTCTCCGGCTGCCCCTCCACTTAGTAATCGAGAAACGGGGACTAGAGAAACGGGGCGGATTTATTTTTTACCCTGCTGAGAAAATAAATTCGTCCCCGTTTCTAGGGTATGGTGGAAGAGCTTTTGTTTACCCCAGAGAATGTAAAAGTACCTAGGGGTTCGAGGCGGACCGCAATGGGTAAAAAGGGCGAGATACTGAAGTTGGTCGACATGCCAAGGTATGCAGCCAGGGTGGTACTTGTGATGAATATAACTTGTTTCCGCAAGATGGAGATTTTAATAACTCTTCTTATAAGGTTTTTATGAAATAAAAATTAGGGTGGCTTAAAAAATCCTGAGTAGGTGGTGGGTAGAATAATCGTAAATATAATCGAGAAGATCCGGGGTCGATTAGGTCTAATTCTTTGGAGTTGAATTATACGTTGAATGGTAAAATTCAGGTCGTATTTTTTTAAAATGAAGCAAAGAGTATCCTAAGGATTATTGAATGATTGATAAAGATTTTGAGTTGGTTAAAGGTATATTTTCTTTAGTCGAGTCCGGGATTGTGAATGGCTATGACTATTTTCGCTATGAAGCAAGGTTTTTTGAGGGCTATGTGGAAACTGAACTCCTTGTGGAGAATGGCGGTGTTGAGTCGGAAAACGCGGAGACTGATTTCAATGGTGCGGTTCTGTATGATTTACTAAAAAAACTGAAGTTAAGTGCCGATGGGCGTGGCGAAGATTGGAAGTCTTTCGTAATGTCTTATCGGCGAGGAGAAAAAAGTTGTGACGAATTTTAAATGCTGATGTATTCGAAAAGGAGAAGCGGGGACGTGAGAAGCAGGGTGGACTTATTTTTACTCTATTGGGAAATAAATCCGTCCCCGTTTCTTCCCGCTTCTTCCCAAATGATCATATTGGGAAGGCAGATATTGTCCCGCTGGATTATAGGAACTTAACCTCTGCTAACCAAAGCATGGTAAATTCATGGATAAAAAATCTTACTTCTGAGCAGCAGAGCAAGATACTTATTTTGAGGTGAGTTATGGGTATGTATATTTCCATAGGTGAGGGTACTGGCTGGTCTGCTTCCGGCGGAGTTTTTGATTGTATTGTTGAAGCGACGAGAAAATTGTTCAAGGATGATGAGCAGTTTTGCCTGAAATCAATCTACGCGCCGCTTGATGAGCAGGGGCAAAGCTTCATTAGCTTGGATTATGTTGATGAGAATTGCTTTAATTTGTTTTATTTGTATTGTGAGAAGGCAATGGAGGATTTTTCTCTTTCGGAAAGAGCGGAGCTTATTACAGAGGCTCGCGTTCCTGGAGTTTTATTTGGGTGGTCTGAAGTTTTAAGGGTTATGCGGGAGGACCCTCGATACCGAGAACCTTTATAAAAATAGGTTTCTCACGGATTTTCGGAAAAGTCATTCTTGATCTTCATGAATAAAAACTCGCTGCCCCGTGTGCATGGACCATGCGCCCCCTGCTGAGGATGCCACGCCAATAGCCCTTCAGTCTCTTCAGGAGAAACGGGGACGCCCATTAGCCGGTCTCGCGTCAAGGTCAAAAGCCACCTCGCCCTGCTGTTTTTAACTGCAGGGTTTGTCCTTTAACTCAACCTGATCGGTTGAACCCATCGAACCCGTTTTCTCAAGTATTGGCTACGACCGAGTCGTGCCTGACACCTATTTGGATCAAACGGTCGCGATACTGCACGCGCCGCCCTGGCAGCTAACTGCTCCAGAGAAACGTTGGTGCCGCCAAGATGTCCAAAACGTGTCGCAGAACTATGGCTCGTGCAAATGTACGTCCAGTCCCAACGGTCTCACTTGGCAGACGACCGGGTTACAACACACTCAGGCGGTGAAAGCCGGCTTCCACTCAGATTTTGTGGTTCACGCCTAGTCCCCCGTTTGGTTGGCCGGCCATCACCTTAACTTGTCTTTTAGACGAAACAGCGTTTGGCATCGAAAGGCTGTTTCTCCTTCAGGATGCGGTAACTCGCCCGCGCCAGCTTGTGAGCCAGTGCCTTGGTGGCGAGCACGGAATTGGTCCTGACCTTTTATTTTTCGAAAAAGCGTTTTGCGCCGTCACTGAATCGCTGGGCAAAATTAGCCGCTTCAATAAAGGCCCAGATCAAGTAGGCGTTGCCGTTCTTGGCATTGCCTTCACCCTTCTTTTTCTTGCCGTTGGAGTAATGCTCACTTTTGACGCATCGAGCATAAGAAGAAAAATTTCCAACGCTGGCAAACGCTCAATACTTCCGGTTTCCAGCATGATGACGGTTTCCAGAACTTCGCCAATCCCCTGCATCGTGTTCAATGACGAAAACTCCGGACGTAAGGAAACCTCATGCAGCAGGCGATCCTCGATGATATCCACTTGAGACCGCACGGCTTGAATAACGGCAACATTGGCTTTCATCGCTAGAGCCACATTCGTTGGCTGGCCACGAGAAACGAGGATGGATTTATTTTTACCCTGCTGAAAAAATAAATCCGTCCCCGTTTCTGGATCGATTTGATGTAAACTATCGGATTGATGGTGGGCGAGAGGTTCGTGAAACCTTTGTTAATGCTCCTGGAGGGGCATAGTTTATGAACGGAGATGAAGTTTATTTGGCAATAGGTGAGATGCTTTTTTCAATTGCACCTAATGAAGCAAAGTTTGTTGTTGTTGATGCTGAAATTTCGAAAGGAAATGATCACTGCAAGTTTTTGTTCGATTACATAGATGCAGAAGGGAAAAAGGACTGGTTTAGCCCTCCTAGCTCAAGGGTTGATAGTGACTTGTTTGATTGTTTGTTGTTGAAGAAAGAATACTCTGAAAAGGGGTTGGTTGGGGATTTTCCAGTCTGGGTGGGGTGTGAGTTAAGCTTTAATGTCGAGCGTTCTAAGCTTTCTATTGATTTTCGCTATGAATAGTTGGTTTGGAGAAGCGGGGGCGGATTTATTTTTTACCCTGCTGAAAAAATAAATCCGTCCCCGTTTCTCGTTTCTGCGTCCCCGTTTCTGGAGGTTACAGGTTGTTTGAGTCCCAATGTAACTGTTTATCCAGTGATGTAGGTTTAGTATGAAGATAGATTTTTTTTGGGGGGAGTATTTTGGGCGGATGGCTCCCCATTGTAGTTCCGATGTCTGTAATGAAGCTGGGATTGATTTGCTAGCATGCCTGTTAATGGATGACGGTGGGATACCGTATTTTGAGACTGTCCCATGGCTTGATCATGGTCTTTCACTGATACAGCAGATACGAAATGGCGGCTCGAAGCAAGGTGACTGGGCGCGAGATTGTTGGGGTGCGATTCTTAGCGTGGAGAGAGTTAGGATATATTCTCTTTATGATGAAAATTATTTTGTTGATATGAGTCTTGACGACTTTGAGCAGGCGTTGTTGGGGTGGAAGGGGTTTATTGTGTCTGGCTGAGTTCCTCCGAAGTATGGGCTTTCTGGTGCTGGTGCAAAAAACTCAGCGCCACTGACGTCCATTTTTCAGTTAGAACAGCGAAAAGGGGACGAGCGAAAACGAAAAGGTGACGAATTTATTTCTTACTGATCATTCGGACACAGATTGAGCGTCAAGAAATAGATCCGGCATCACGTACTGGACACGAGTTTATTCACGCTGGTAATTTTCTTGTTCCAGATCATTTCGTAATGGCTCGATTGGGTGATCGAGGCAACGTGTCGAGGGGTGGTCAGTGCCCAGCAGATATTGCCCGGCGAACGAACGGAGCGATAGCGCAGGCCTGAGGCTTTGGCCCTCTTCACATCACGGCCGAGCGCTCTGGAGGCGCTGTAATCATCTGGTGCGTAAATTGGGTCCGTCATGGGTAGCACAGTAGCGTCCAGTACACCCACCTCATCGAATTGGCAAGTAAGACCACGAAAGACGAAGCGCTCGTAGTTCAGTTCCTGCACTTTGCTCCAGTACGCCTCTTGGTGATGGCGAACCTCGGCGATAGCCGTATCCATGGTGTCAGCCAGGTACAGCATGCCGAACGATCCATCGCTGAAGCGGGATCCATCAGGGTTCACGTGCGTAAATGGCGCGGTGGCGTAGGAACAGCCGGTGATGCCAAAAGGGATTTCGCTGAGCGCAATTAGCGTGATGACGCCTACTTCGTTCTGCAGGCGAGGATTCGTCAAAGCCTGAACTTGGTAAAGGATATCGAACTCGTCAACGTTGGCCACGTCATCGAACAGAGCGATAGGCGGAAACTTGGAGTTCACCAGCCGATACGACTTGATGCTGCTCTCCCCGGGGAGCACGTTCAGATCAGCGGCGCTTACCATTGGCCGCCTCGCAATGCGTCAATTCGACGGAAAGTTTCGTACAGGTTGATGAACGAGCCGGTGGCCATGATTTCCAGTGGGGTTCTGCCTTCAAAAAAATCGTTGTCGTTGGTCATCCGTGGAAAGCCATACACGTTTTCCGGGTTGTCGAAGATCGTTCTAAGCGCACCATGAACGTTCAGGATGAGGCTGATACGGGCGATCTGGTCATCGTCCAGGCTCACGGCGCGACCTTGTTCCTTGACGCGCGAGTAGGTGCTGCGCGATATGCGAAGGGTGTTCTCGATCTCCCTGGGGCTCGCTTTCCAGCGTTCCATGATCGTGACTGCGGTGCGCAACGCAACTGCGCCGGCATCCTTTGTGGAGGGGGAGGGGGCCGTGGTGGCTTGGCTCATGTTTAGCACTCCGATTTCTTGATCTATAGATTGAAATGTACAAATTTTTAGTCTTTAGATCAATGTGGCGCTTGCGCCTACAGAGATGTTTCAGGTTTCCACACTTGGAGCGCTGATCTTGCAGCGACAAGCGAAGGCTAGTGAGTGAAGCCGGTAGGTACCAGCCGAAAGGACTTTCCAGGAGCATTCAGGCGAGGGAAAGGGAATTGTCCGCTGATTGGGCTTTGCGTCCGCAAACAAGCCATCCATTTTTTTGGATCCAAAAATCTCAAGTCCTGCCGGTGGTGGCCGATAGCCATTATCTGACAAACACAACCAGCACCCCTCAAGGAATCCGGTTGGGGTGTTTAACGGAGTAGGACGTGAAGCTCTCCCATCGCTTGATTATCCTGGTACTGACGTCGATCGCCGGCCTCGCCATTGTGGGTGGCCTGGCTCTGAACACCCTGCATGCCACCATGCAGGAGGACAAGCGCAGCGAGATTCACTCCGTCCTGGCCATGGCGGCCAGGCAGGTCGGCTATTACCAGGCGCTGGAAAAAAGCGGCAAGCTCAGTCGGGGCGACGCCCAGGCCAAGGCGGTCGAGGCACTTTCGAACATGCGTTATGGCACCAGCACCTACGTTTGGGCGAGGAATATCGAGGGCCTGGGGCTGGTGCACGCCATCGCCGACAAGGTCGGCAAGATCGACCTGGGCAAGGCGCCGAACGGCAAGACCAGCATCCAGAACTACATCGATAACACCGCCAATAGCCCGTTCTACTACTACGATGACTTCACCAAGAACCCGGATACCGGGGACATGGCGCCGAAGCTCAACGGTATTACCCGTATCGACGGCTGGAACTGGTTCGTCGGTTTCGGCATGTTCACCTCCGATATCGACAAGGCCTACTGGAAGCTGGCATTCAACTTCATTGCCGTCGGCATTATCGTGATTCTCGTCGTGGTGATCGTCGCCTGGCGGATCTCCAGGAGCATCTACAGCAGCCTTGGCGGCGAGCCGGCCTACGCCGCCAGCGTGGTCGGCAGTATCACCAATGGCGACCTGAGCCAGACGATCAGTCATCGCGCCGGTCAGCGCAGCCTGCTCACCCAGGTGGCGCAGATGCAGAGCAATCTGCGGGAAATGATCACCTCCATCCAGCACGGCGCCGAACAGCTGGGCCATGCCGCCGAGGGGCTGTCAGGCCAGATGCGTCAGCTCGACTCGGCGTCCCAGCAGACGTCCGACGCGACCACCGCCACTGCGGCGGCCATCGAGGAGATGTCCGTCACGATCGAGCACATTTCCTATAGCGCCGGGGAAACCGAAAAGAACTCGGCCAGCTCCACCCAGCTGGCGGCCGATGGCGAACAACTGGTCAACGATGCGGCCAAGGCCATTCAGGATGTCTCGCTCAAGGTCGAGGATGCCTCGGTGATGATCGAGGGGCTGGTCAAGCGCACGCATGAAATCGACAGCATCGCCGGCGTGATCCAGAACATCGCCAGCCAGACCAACCTGCTGGCGCTCAACGCGGCCATCGAGGCGGCCCGTGCCGGCGAGCAGGGGCGTGGTTTCGCCGTGGTTGCCGAAGAAGTGCGCAATCTGGCGCAACGCACCTCGTTGGCGACCGAGGAGATCACCAGCATGATCACCTCGATTCAAAATGACACCGGTTCGGTGGTGGTCAGCATGAACGCGGTCACGCCGCAGGTGATGCAAGGGGTGCAACTGGCCGAGAAGGCGGCGGATGCCTTGCGTGACATCAACCGGGAGGCGTCGGCCACCCTGGTTCAGGTTCGCGAGGTTGCCACCTCCACCACCGAGCAGAGCCTGGCCAGTGCCAGCGTGGCGGAAAACATCGAGCGCATTTCCAATATGGTCGAGGCTACGGCGGAGTCGGTGACGCATGCCAACAGCAACGTACAATCGCTGGAGCGCCTGGCGCAGGGGCTGAGGGCTTCGGTGTCGCGGTTTGTCTTGTAGGGCGCAACGGTCTCGCTTTCGCTGGAGCGTTGAGTGCGTTTCGCGGATAAATCCGGCTCCCACAGACCGTGCTGCTCGACACGGAACTGTAGGAGCGTGGCTTGCCCGCGAACCGCCGAAGGCGGTCAGGGATGGAATTAAAGACAGTGAGCTCCCACAGGTTGCGCATCCAGCCTGATAGGTGTGCTTGTGGGAGCGGCTGTCAGCGCAGCCAGATCTCGCTGACCGAATGATCGCGGGACTTGCGCACCACCAGATCAGCCCGCTCGCGGGTCGGCAGGATGTTCTCCAGCAGGTTGACCCGGTTGATGTCGTGCCAGATCTGCCGCGCGGCCTCCGGGGCTTCTTCGGGCGACAGGTCGGCCAGTTTGCGGAAGTATGCACCGCGGGCCCGGAACGCGGTTTTCTGCAGCAGCAGGAAGCGGTCGACGTACCACTGCTCGATATCCTGCTCGTCGGCATCCAGGTAGATCGAGAAGTCGAAGAAGTCGGAGACGATGGTGTTCGGTCGCGCCCCGTCGTTGCCGTCGGTCTGCAGGACGTTCAGTCCCTCGAAGATCAGGATGTCCGGGCAGTTCACCGTCTGGTACTGGTCCGCGACGATGTCATAGCTGATATGCGAGTAGACCGGCGCCCGCACCTCGCCTTCGCCGGCCTTGATGTCCGCGAGGAATTTGACCATCTGCCGGCGATCGTAGCTTTCCGGGAAGCCCTTGCGGTGCATGATGCCGTCGGCCACCAGCTTGCTGTTGGGGTAGAGGAAGCCGTCGGTGGTGACCAGGGCCACGTTGGGGTGGTCCGGCCAGCGCGCCATCAGCGCCTGCAGCACGCGGGCGAAGGTGCTCTTGCCCACCGCGACACTGCCGGCGATGGCCAGGATGTACGGGCCGCGCGGGCTGGCGCGGCCGAGAAAGGTGTCCTTGATCCCGGCCAGGTTGCGGGCCGCGCCGACATGCAGGCTGATCAGCCGCGACAGCGGCAGGTAGACATTGGCAACGTCCTCGAGGGAAATGTCCTCGTTGACTCCGCGCAGGGCCGCCAGGTCGTCTTCCGACAGCGTCAACGGCGTGCTGGCGCGCAGGCCGGCCCACTCCGTGCGGCTCATTACCAGATAGTCATCAGCGGTCATCGGTTGTTGTCCCACGTCTTGTTCGATCGGCTGATTATCCAACGAGTTGCCCCTGTCTGTCCGAAGGTCAGAATAATCTTTTGAATCCATTGGATATTCTGTAGCCTTGCGGCGCTGAAAAGCACTCCATGCCTGATGGATTCACCCTCCCGGTCGCTGTGCGCTTCACCTAATATCCCGTTTCGGAAAGAGGCGGGGGCCGGGGTATACTCGACTTTCGCGCTCACGCGCCTGCAGGTCTTGCGAACATGACGCAGATTTCCGAACGCCTTCTGGTTCAAGCCCATCTCGACGCCAAGCAACCCAAACCGTTGAGTGCCGAGCAGGAGGCGACGCTCCGTGCCGAGATCGCCGCCGAGCTCAAGGCTCAGGACGCGGTGCTGGTGGCCCACTTCTATTGCGACCCGATCATCCAGGCTCTGGCCGAGGAGACCGGTGGTTGCGTCTCCGACTCCCTGGAAATGGCCCGTTTCGGCGCCGCGCATCCGGCCAAGACCGTGCTGGTGGCGGGCGTGCGTTTCATGGGCGAGACGGCGAAGATCCTCACCCCGGAAAAACGCATCCTGATGCCGACCCTGGAGGCAACCTGCTCGCTGGACCTCGGCTGCCCGGTGGACGAGTTTTCCGCCTTCTGCGACCAGCATCCGGAACGCACGGTGGTGGTGTATGCCAACACCTCGGCAGCGGTCAAGGCGCGGGCGGACTGGGTGGTGACCTCCAGCTGTGCGCTGGAAATCGTCGAAAGCCTGATGGACAACGGCGAGAAGATCATCTGGGCGCCGGACAAGCACCTGGGTCGCTACATCCAGAAACAGACCGGTGCCGACATGCTGCTGTGGGACGGTGCCTGCATCGTTCACGAGGAGTTCAAGTCCCGCCAGCTGGAGGACATGAAGGCGCTGTATCCCGATGCGGCGATCCTGGTGCATCCGGAGTCGCCCGAGTCGGTGATCGACCTGGCCGACGCGGTCGGCTCCACCAGCCAGTTGATCAAGGCGGCGCAGACCCTGCCGAACAAGACCTTCATCGTCGCCACCGACCGCGGCATCTTCTACAAGATGCAGCAGCTGTGCCCGGACAAGGTGTTCATCGAGGCGCCGACGGCCGGTAACGGCGCGGCTTGCCGCAGCTGCGCGCACTGCCCGTGGATGGCGATGAACACCCTGGAGCGTACGCTGCAGTGCCTGCGTGAGGGCAGTAACGAGATTTTCGTCGATCCGTCGGTCATTCCGCGGGCGGTGCGACCGTTGAAGCGGATGCTGGACTTCACCCAGGCGGCGCGGATGAAGCTGAGCGGCAACGCCTGAGTCGTAGTGGTTTTGTGAGGTGTGCGGGCTTTGCGTGAGGCTTGGCGGCCTCTTCGCGGCGGTTCGGCGCCCCGACAAGCCAAGCTCCTAGAGTGGGCGGTGTCGTACGCAAAATAACCTGTACCGATCGTTCCCACGCTCCGCGTGGGAACGCCTCCCAGGACGCTCGGCGTCCGCCCTGGTGACGCGGAGCGTCACGGGCTGCATTCCCACGCGGAGCGTGGGCACGATCATTTGAGGGCGATGCCTCAGCCGCCCATCATGTCCTTGACCAGGCGCTCCTGGTCGATCATTTCCTTCTGTCGTGCATCGATTCGTGACGCCAGCTGGAAATTCGGAGCCCGGCGCTTGGCGAAGTCCAGCTGTTGGATCGCCTGCTTGTAGTCACCGACCAGTGCAAAGTATTCGGCCCGTGCCTGGTGCAGGCCGATGATGTTGCCGGACTGGCCACGGGTTTCGGCGATCTGGTACCAGATGTCCGGGTCGTCCGAACGGGTCTTGAGCAGATCGACCAGGACCTTTTCCGCTTCGGCCGGCTTGTTCTGCTTGCCCAGCAGGTCGACCTGCAGCTGCCTCAGCGGGTAGTTGCCCGGGTACTGCGCCAGCATGCGGTCGGTCCGTTGCACTGCATCCGGAAGGCGTCCGCTGCTGATGTCGAGCTCTATCTGGGCCAGGTTGTAGATGATCTCGTTGGGCGACTTGGCCAGCAGCAACTTGAGGTTCTCCCTCGCCTCGTTCAACTGGCTGCCCTTGATCTGGGCAATGGCCAGGCCGTAGCGGGCGATGTCGGACTTGGGGTTCTCGTCCAGCTGGGCCCGGAAACGCTTGGCCGCCAGGCCCGGGGAGTCCTCGTAGGAGAGCATCACGCGGGCACGGATCAATTGATAGCGCAGGCTGTCCTCGATGCCGCCGGGCTTGGCCTGTTCGGCGCGGTTGCGGGTGTCGGCGATCCGCGACTCGGTGACCGGGTGGGTCAGCAGGAATTCCGGGGGCTTGGCATCGAAGCGGTAGATGCGCATCAGACGTTCGAACATGGTCGGCATGTTGCGTGGGTCGTAGCCGGCCTTCTCCAGGTTGAGAATGCCGATCCGGTCGGCCTCCTGCTCGTTCTGCCGGGAGAAGCGCTGCTTCTCCTGGAAGGCGGCGGCCTGGGTTCCGGCAATCGTCGCGATGCCGGCATCACCACCACCGGCTGCGGCGACGATGATTCCGGTCAGCAGCGCCGCCATCATCGGCAACTGCATGCGCTGCTGGGCTTCCACGCCGCGGGCGAAGTGGCGTTGCGACAAGTGCGCCAGTTCGTGGGCCAGTACCGAGGCGTACTCGCCTTCGGTCTGGGCATTTAGGAACAGGCCGCCGTTGATCCCGATGATCCCGCCCGGCGCGGCGAAGGCGTTGAGCTGGTTGCTGTCGATCAGGATGAACTCCAGGCGCCGGTCCTGTACCTGGCTGGTCTCGACCAGCTTGTAGACCGTGGTTTCCACGTAGTCCTTGAGCTGCGGATCGTTCAGTTGCTTGACCTGGCTGCGCAGCAGGCTCAGCCAGGCGCGCCCCAGCTGGTACTCCTGCTGGGGCGAGACGATGGCGGAGCTGGCGTCTCCAAGCGAGGGCAGGTCATCGGCGTAGCCGGGGGAGGCGAGCAGGCAGGCGAGCGTCAGCAGGGTAGGGCGCAGAAATGTCATGCACGGGGCTCTGGTTCGGCAAAACCCTTACTGTAGCCGCACACCACGTCGACGACCAGAGGTGGCACCGCTTGGGGTATCCTAGACGGCTGCAACCATCCAATCCGATGCGCCGCCAGGAGTGAAGCAATGACCGACGCTGTAGAGTACGACGCCGAGCTGGATGCCAGCGGCCTGAACTGCCCGCTGCCGCTGCTCAAGGCCAAGCTTGAGCTCAATCGCCTGGCCAGTGGCGCGGTACTCAAGGTCATCGCCACCGATGCCGGCTCGCAACGCGATTTTCGTACCTTCGCCAAGCTGGCCGGGCATGCGCTGTTGCGCGAAGAGGAAGAGGCCGGGGTCTACCGCTACTGGCTGCGCAAGGCCTGAATTTCCAGCACTGAAATCGTTAGGGATTATTGATGTTCAAAGTGTTACGAGACTGGATCCAACGCTATTTCTCCGATGAGGAAGCGGTGGTATTGGCAGTCCTGCTGTGCCTGGCTTTCACTGCCGTGCTGACCCTCGGCAAGATGCTTGCCCCGGTATTGGCCGGGATGGTCCTGGCCTACCTGATGCAGGGCCTGGTGTTTGGCCTGGAGCGCCTGCGCCTGCCCGGCGCGGCGGCGGTCGGCCTGGTGTTCGCGCTGTTCATGGGCGGCCTGCTGCTGTTCATGCTGGTGGTGGTGCCGCTGCTCTGGCACCAGTTGATCACGCTGTTCAACGAGCTGCCGGGGATGTTGGCCAAGTGGCAATCGCTGCTGCTGTTGCTGCCGGAGCGTTACCCACACCTGGTGTCCGACGAGCAGGTGCTGCAGGCGATCGAGGTGGCGCGGGGCGAAATCGGCAAGTTCGGCCAGTGGGCGCTGACCTTCTCGTTGTCGAGCCTGCCGTTGCTGGTCAACATGATGATCTACCTGGTGCTGGTGCCGATCCTGGTGTTTTTCTTCCTCAAGGACCGGGCGAAGATCCGCGACTGGGTACGTGGCTACCTGCCGCGCGAGCGTGCGCTGATCACCCGGGTGGCGGAGGAAATGAACCGGCAGATCGCCAACTACATCCGTGGCAAGGTGATCGAGATCATCATCTGCGGCGGGGTCACCTACATCGCCTTCGTTGCGCTGGGCCTCAACTACGCGGCCCTGCTTGCGCTGCTGGTGGGACTGTCGGTGGTGGTGCCGTATGTCGGCGCGGTGGTGGTGACCGTGCCGGTGACGCTGATCGCCTTGTTCCAGTGGGGCTGGAGCGACCAGTTCATCTACCTGATGGCGGTCTACGGGATCATCCAGACGCTCGACGGCAACGTGCTGGTGCCGCTGCTGTTTTCCGGCGCGGTGAACCTGCACCCGGTGGCGATCATCTGCGCGGTGCTGTTGTTTGGTGGGCTGTGGGGTTTCTGGGGCGTGTTTTTCGCCATTCCGCTGGCGACGCTGTTCAAGGCCGTACTGGATGCCTGGCCGCGCAAGGAACCGGTGGTGGCGCCGTTGCTGTAGGGGGATTGGCTTTTTTGTGGGAGCGGGCTTGCCCGCGAAGCGTTTGGCGGTCTTGCGGGCCTCTTCGCGGGCAAGCCCTGCTCCTACAGTTCGGTGTCGATCACAACATTCAACCTGTAGGAGCAGGCGGTGCGGCGATCCGACTTGCCCGCGAAGCTTCTAGCGGCCCAACCGGTCAGGCCTTGTCCAGCGCCTGTGCCGCTGCCAGCACCGCATCGACGTGGCCGGGTACCTTCACGCCACGCCATTCCTGGCGCAGCACGCCTTTCGCATCGATCAGGAAGGTACTGCGGTCGACACCCAGGTATTCCTTGCCATAGAGCTTCTTCAGCTTGATCACGTCGAACAGCTGGCAGACCGCTTCATCCTTGTCGCTGATCAGCTCGAAGGGAAACTCCTGCTTGCACTTGAAGTTCTCGTGGGACTTCAGGCTGTCGCGCGAGACACCGAAAACCTCGGTGTTGGCCGCCTGGAACGCCGCGTACTGGTCGCGAAAGCCCTGGCCCTCGGTGGTGCAGCCGGGAGTGCTGTCCTTGGGGTAGAAATAGATCACCACCTGCTTGCCCTTCAAGTCGGACAGGCTGACGGTCTTGCCGCTGGTGGCAGGGGCCTGGAAATCGGTTACGGCTTCATTGAGGACGACGGCCATGCGGGCTCCTTACATGGGGTTCTGTGGGCGCCAGGGTTCGATCAGCGCATCGAGGTTCATCGCGTCGGCGAAGTCCAGGAACTGGTCGCGCAACCAGCTGATCTGCACGCCGGGCGGCAGGGTCACGGTGAAGGTGGCGTTGAGCATGGTCCCACCGGTGTGCGGGGCCAGGTAGGTGTCGCAGGTCAGGTTCTCCAGCTCGACATTGTGGTCGATGAAGAACTGGCACAGTTCGTTGATGATGTCCGAACGGTAGGCCGAGCTGACATAGGCGACGTAGGGCAGGGCCTGGGGACGGTTCTCCAGGGCGCCGCTGCGCACCACGTTGAGGGTCAGGTTGTGCTTCTTCGCCAGGTTCGGCAGGGCGGCCTCGAGGCGCGCCAGGGCGTCCCAGTTGCCGGAAATCTGCAGGACCAGCGCGCTGTACTCGCCATGGCGGGTCAGGCGCGAGGTCACCACGGCGCAGCGGTTTTCATGGCTGGCGCGGCACAGGACGTTGGTCAGCTCCATGGGATTGGCGCCGAGGGCACTGATGACAAGGAATTGTTCGCGGACAGTGGGGGTGGACATGCAGCATTCCTAAAGCGATGAGCGGTCGGTACGTCGGGGTGTCATGGTTCGGGTCCTGCTCGGCACGATTCTCGACCGTCGGGAAACGCATCGAACCCCCTGCATCGGCCCCTCAGGCACGGGCGAGAGCGGGCGACGGCAAGGCAGGAGCGGGTTTCGGGCAGCGAAAAGGGAGTCTGGAGCCCGGCACATGACTGACTCAGTACCGATCAAAGTCTGAAGGGTAGCGAAAACCGGCGCCAAGGGGAATGCTCATGGCGAGTACTTCGCTTGTACAAGGCTGATGGCGCCAGTACCATTACCGCTCTCTTTTTCCGGCAGGAGCGGTTGCATGATTGCGGGCAGTATGGTGGCACTGGTCACACCCATGGATGCACAGGGTAATCTTGACTGGGACAGCCTGACCAAGCTGGTGGACTTCCACCTGCAAAACGGCACCAATGCCATTGTCGCGGTCGGCACCACGGGTGAGTCGGCGACCCTCGACGTGCACGAGCACATCGAAGTCATTCGTCGCGTGGTCGACCAGGTGGCCGGGCGCATTCCGGTGATCGCCGGCACGGGCGCCAACTCCACGCGTGAAGCGATCGAGCTGACCACCAACGCGAAGAGTGCCGGCGCCGATGCGTGCCTGCTGGTGACCCCGTACTACAACAAGCCGACCCAGGAAGGCCTGTACCAGCATTTCCGCACGATCGCCGAGGCGGTCGACATCCCGCAGATCCTCTACAACGTACCGGGCCGTACCGCTTGCGACATGCAGGCCGAGACCGTGATCCGCCTGTCGAGCGTGCCGAACATCATCGGCATCAAGGAAGCCACTGGCGACCTGGACCGCGCCAAGGCCATCCTGGCCGGCGTGAGCAGCGATTTCCTGGTCTACTCCGGTGACGACGCCACTGCGGTCGAGCTGATGCTGCTCGGCGGCAAGGGCAACATCTCGGTGACCGCCAACGTCGCCCCGCGCGACATGAGCGAGCTGTGCGCCGCCGCGCTGCGTGGCGATGCCGAGACCGCCCGCGCGCTCCACCAGAAACTGATGCCGCTGAACAAGACCCTGTTCATCGAATCCAACCCGATCCCCGTGAAATGGGCGCTGCATGAGATGGGCCTGATGCCGGACGGTATCCGTCTGCCGCTCACCTGGCTCAGCGCCGCCTGTCACGAACCGCTGCGGCAGGCCATGCGCCAGTCCGGCGTCCTGGTTTAATTGAGGAAACACACCGCATGAAGCGATTGGCCGGACTTTCCGCACTTGCCTTGATTATCTCCAGCACCAGTGGCTGCGGCTGGCTTTGGGGCCCGGAAGGTTATTTCCGCGACCGTGGCAGCGATTACCTGGAAGCGCAACAGACGCCAGCCATGCAGCTGCCGCCGGATGTCTCCACGAGCAAGCGCCTTGATCCGCTGTTGCCGATCCCGCGCAACGTGGCCAGCGAAACCGTCAAGGGCCCTTACGAGGTTCCGCGTCCGCAACCGCTGCAGGTCGCGGCCAGCGCCAGCGACTACAGCCTGCAGAAGAACGGCGACTCGAGCTGGATCCTGGGCCAGCATCCGCCGGCCGAGGTCTGGTCGGTGGCTACCCAGTTCTTCCAGGACAACGGCTTCCGTATCGACTCGCAACGTCCGCAGACCGGTGAGTTCACCACCGCCTGGCAGCACTCCGACGAACTGTCGGCGAGCCTGGCCAAGCGCCTGGGCAGCAGCGGCGCAGCCGGCAACGAGACCCGCGTGCGGGTCCGTATCGAGCCAGGCGTGCAGCGCAACACCAGCGAAATCTACGTGGTCAGCGCCGAGCGCCCGGTGGGCAGCACGGCCAACGTCGACTTCACCGCGCGTTCGGTCAATACCGGGGTGGATTCGGCCCTGGTCGACGAAATGCTCTCGAGCATGAGCCGCAGCGCCGAGAAGGGCGGTTCGGTCTCCCTGCTGGCCGCCCGCGACTTCGATACCCCGAGCCGCGTCAGCCTGAGCCAGGACGGCAGTGGCAACCCGGTACTGAGCGTCGGCGAAGACCTCGACCGTGCCTGGTCCAGCGTCGGCCGTGCCCTGGAGCAGGGCCAGTGGCGTGTCGAAGACATCAACCGCAGCCTGGGCCTGTACTACATCAACCTGGCGGAAAAGGCCGAGCGCAAGAACGAAGAGCCTGGCTTCTTCGGCAAACTGTTTGGCAGCAAGCCGGCCAAGGAAGAAATCGAAGCCCGTGCCGAGCGTTACCAGGTTCGCCTGAGCAAGGTGGGCGACAGCGTGCAGGTGACCGTCGAGAAGGACATCAACACCGTGGCGCCGGCTGATGTCGCGCGTCGTGTACTGAGCGTGATTCAGGACAACCTGGGCTGATAGACGATGCGTTTTGCCGTTCTCGGCAGTGGTAGCCAAGGGAACGGCACGCTGATAGCCAGTGGTGATACCTGTGTTCTGGTCGATTGTGGTTTCTCCCTGCGGGAAACCGAGCGGCGCCTGGCACGCCTGGGTGTGAACCCGGCGCAACTGAGCGCGATCCTGGTGACCCACGAGCATGCCGATCATGTGCATGGCGTGGGTTTGCTGTCCCGGCGCTACAATCTACCGGTGTACCTCAGTCGCGGCACCTTGCGCGGGATGCGCAAGCCTGTCGACCCGGCGGGGTTCGTGGCCGGGGGCGATACGTTGCAGATCGGCTCGTTGGCGATCGGCGTCGTTTCCGTGGCCCACGATGCCCAGGAACCGACGCAGTACGTGTTCAGCGACGGCCAGCGGCGTTTCGGCCTGCTGACCGACCTGGGTTCGTATTGCTCGACCGTCATGGACAGCTACAGCGGTCTCGATGCGCTGATGATCGAGGCCAATCATTGCCGCGACCTGCTTGCACGGGGGCATTACCCGTATTTTCTCAAGCAGCGGGTTGGCGGTACGGAAGGACATTTGAACAACCACCAGGCCGCAAGCCTGGTGGCCGAGCTGGGCTGGCAGGGCTTGCAACACCTGGTGCTGGCCCACCTGAGCAGCAAGAACAACCTGCCGCAGCTGGCCCGGCAATGTTTTGTCGACACCCTCGGGTGCGACCCGGACTGGCTGCAACTGGCCGATCAAGATTCAGGGCTCGACTGGCGACACATCGCCGGGCCCAACAACTTAACAAGCGGAGCCCATCATGGAAAAACGTGAAGAACTCTACCGCGGCAAAGCCAAGTCGGTTTACAAGACCGACGACGCCGACCGCTTGATCCTGCTGTTTCGCAACGACACCTCGGCGTTCGACGGCAAGCGTATCGAACAACTCGATCGCAAGGGGATGGTGAACAACAAGTTCAACGCCTTCATCATGCAGAAACTCGAAGCGGCCGGCGTTCCGACCCAGTTCGACAAACTGCTGGGCGACAACGAGTCGCTGGTGAAGAAGCTCGACATGATTCCGGTGGAGTGCGTGGTGCGCAACTACGCGGCCGGCAGCCTGGTCAAGCGCCTGGGTGTGGAAGAGGGCATGAAGCTCAACCCCTACACCTTCGAACTGTTCCTGAAGGACGACGCCAAGGGCGATCCGTTCATCAACGAATCCCACGTCGTGGCGTTCGGCTGGGGCACCGCCGAGCAACTGGCGCGCATGAAGGAGCTGTCGCTCAAGGTCAACGAGATCCTGAGCAAGCTGTTCGATGACGCCGGCCTGCTGCTAGTCGACTTCAAGCTGGAATTCGGCGTGTTCAGCGACGGTTCCATCGTCCTGGGCGACGAGTTCAGCCCGGACGGCTGCCGCCTGTGGGACAAGGACACCAAGAAGAAGATGGACAAGGACCGCTTCCGCCAGGGCCTCGGTGACGTCATCGAAGCCTACGAAGAAGTCGCCCATCGCCTGGGTGTACCGCTGTAATCGACGCAAGCATCTGATAGCACGGAATTTTTTTGCTTCAGGGGGTTCGCTTCCGGCAAAAGTGTTGGTATGATGCGCGCCATTGGAGAGATGCCAGAGTGGCCGAATGGGACGGATTCGAAATCCGTTGTACCTTCGCGGGTACCTAGGGTTCGAATCCCTATCTCTCCGCCATACATGAAAAGCCCCTGAAGTCGCGAGACTCAGGGGCTTTTTCATTCTCGGTGCAAAAGATCTCCCGCCTCCTCGTAGTTGCTGAATTCAGGCCTTCAGATAGCCCTGAATCCGCCGCAAAAATCCTGTCTCGAAAGCTTCTCTGCATTGCTCAGTGAGATAAAGCCGGCGCCGTCGGGCCAGTTCTGCCCAGAGTGGCGAGGCATCGGCCTGCTGCAACCAGCGTTCGGCTTCATGGGCCCCCTCGGCGAGTTGCCGGGCGTAGTGGTCGTCCCAGGGCGTCGGTGGTTCGTGGGTGTCGTTGGCGGCGCGGCGGGTCGCGGGTACCTGGATGGTGCGGGGCTGGGGTGATTCCAGTCGCTGAAGCGCCAGGGTATAGAGCGCGATGCCGTCGGCAATCAGGCGATGGGCCAGGCGTTCCTGTTCCGGGTCACGAAAGGCCACGCAGCGGGCGCCGTCCAGGCAGAACCTGGCGGCGACTCGGAAATGTGCGGCGGCTTCCAGGGGATTCAGGGAGGCCAGCCGGATCAGGTCGGACGGCGGCAGGCGGGACAGTAGCGAGCGATCAATCATGGACGCTGTCTCCATGATCGTGATGCAACGAAGCTGGGCGTAGGGGGCGGTGCCCGTGCGTAAAAGGGGGGTAGGCCATTCTCCTTGTCTCCTCGGACGATTAAGGAACTTACTCCCACCGTTGTCACGCGGATAAGGGAGGCAGACCGTGCGAGGGTGACAAACCGGCGTCCGAGGGAACCGGCCAGGCCGAAGCCTGCCCCACACGGTCCGCCATAGGTGTATTAGCCGGGCGCCAAGATGCGGCAGCTAAACAGCCATGACGCGATACCGCGCCTCGAACACTTTCAGGTTGTCACACCCGACCACAGGATTGACTGTGGCGAGACTAGGCTAGTGGCGGCGATGCCAATCTAATAGTCAGGCATCGGCTACACAATAGAAGTGTGGATCTTATTGTTTTGTAGGACTTTTCGTTGTGCAAAGGATGCGAGGTTTATGCCCTTCAGCTAGGGGCATGAGCTGTCATGGATTCACCTGGTGCCCGCCATGCATCCTATTCAAGCGCAGCTTCTTCTGCTCCGGGGCGAGTGCGGTGGGAGACCACTTTGGACATGCTGATTCCCAGGGCCTGCAATACCTTCAAGACAGTCGACAATCTCGGATCACCACCGGTCGCCAGGGCCCTGTAGAGATTCGGGCGTGCCAAACCGGTGCTTTGAGACAGGTTGCTCATGCCACCTCTCGCCTCTACAAGGCGACGGATGGCGATAAGGAACGCGTCTTCCCCGCCAACCTCGTCGATTTCTTCGAGCGCGACAGACAGATACTCAAGGGCAAATGTTTCGTCGTCTCGAAGCATTTCAAGAACGCTATCTTCGTGAGCGCGAGTCCGAATTGTCATTTTCTTTTCACCTTGTGAGTTATCCAGAGCGCCTTGGCTTGATTGATGTCGTTTTGCTGTCTGTCCTTTGACCCGCCACCTAACAGGAAAATGACTTTTTGGTCCTCCAATGCGTAGTAGAGGCGGTAGCCGGGACCAAAATCGAGCTTCATTTCAAAAACACCATCGCCAACCGGCTCGGTGATGCCAAAGTGGCCGAGAGAGGCGCGGTCGACCCTGGCAGTGATTCTTGCTTTGGTTCGAATGTCTCGCACGCTATCGAGCCAGGCTTGGTAAATGTCCACTCCATTGGCAGACAATAGATGTTCCACTTCGTACATCACGATTGTACCTTAAAAGAGACATTTTGTGGGGTAGTGTTTTATATGCGCTACCGCAATTCTCTGAGGTAGCCACTGAGTGCTGGCATCTTGGCAAGGTGTTTTGTTGGTATCGCAGCAGGACGTCTGCTGTCTGGAGGGAGGAGGCGCGGTAGTGGCGGGGCTAGGCTAGCGGCGGCAATGCCTGTCTGATAGTCAGGCATCTGCCACGCAATAGACGCACTTGTCTTATTGATTGGTAGGCTTTTTCATTTGTAACCCGTCAAGACAAGGCCGTTCAAGGAAGTCACCATGTTCATGCAGGCTCTGCAACATCGCATACCGGCTTCTGCAGAGTGACGTCCGAGTACCGGCTACGTTCTATATGTTCCATTCGTTGCCAGGATGCGCAAGCAGTACGAGCAGAATGCGGCGACCCCGTCACTGATTTCCCGCCCTCAGCCCTGATCACGCTGTATGAAAAAAATCATCCCACTCTGTATCTATCGATCGCGCAGGCCCATCGGTACGGTGCGAGTTCCTTCAACGACGGGAAACAATCATGGAACTGACCGGCATCCCATTTGGCACGACCGACTGGTCGACGATCGAGCCCGTTCCGCATCCGGGCGAAACCGGCACGGCCTATTGGCGCACCTGCCAGTTCGGTGGCATAAGGGTCCGGCTGGTTGAGTACAGTCCGGGGTATCTGGCCGATCATTGGTGTCGCAAGGGCCACATCCTGCTCTGCCTGGAAGGGCAACTGGACACCGAACTGGAAGATGGCCGTGTGTTCACGCTGACCGCAGGCATGAGCTACCAGGTGGCCGACCAGGCCGAAGCGCATCGCTCGTCGACCGTCAGCGGCGCCAAACTGTTCATCGTGGATTGATAGAACATGTCATCGATTTCGCAACCTGTTGAACTGGCTCGCCAGAGGTAACCTCTTTCTGCACTTGGAGGGTTTGGGGGAGCAGGGGCAACGGATGAATCGCAACGAATTGCGCAAGGCCGACATCAACCTGATGGTGGTGTTCGAAACCCTGATGCTGGAACGCAATGTCACGCAGAATCGTGGCAAATCGTTGGTCCGAAGCCCGTTTCAGCGGTTAGGATAGCCCCATGAATACTCAAGCCTTGCTGAATCATCTACAGCGCAGCCTGCCGGACTTGCTGGCCGTCTACCTTTTCGGTAGCCATGCGCAAGGTACGGCCGGTCCCGGCAGCGACCTGGATGTAGCATTGTTGTTGCCCGGACAAGCCGATCCTGTGTCGTTATGGCAGCTTTCCGGCGATCTTGCGGACATTGCCGGTTGCCCGGTGGACCTTGTCGATTTGCGTGCGGCGTCTACCGTGATGCAGTACCAGATACTGGTGCGGGGGCAACGCTTGTGGGCGAAGGATGTGCAGGCGGGATTGTTCGAGAGCTTCATACTCAGTGAAAAGCTGGCGCTGGACACTGCCAGGGCCGGGCTGCTGAGTGATATCCAGACGGATGGAGTCATCTATGGTCGATGATGTATTGGTCAACAAGGCCGCGAGCATTGAGCGCTGTGTCGCCAGGGTGCGTGAGGAGTACGAGAAGGATCCGGCGACCTTCGCCACTGATTTTACACGCCAGGACGCCGCCATCTTGAACATCCAGCGGGCGTGCGAGGCTGCGCTGGATATGGGGCATCACCTTATCCGTCGAGAGCGCCTTGGTGTGCCGCAAAGTGCACGGGACGTCTTCGAGCTGCTGTTTCAGGGCGGATGGGTGGTCGAGGCCCAACTGAAGACGCTGAAAAACATGGTGGGCTTCAGGAATATTGCGGTGCACGACTATCAGGTGCTGCAACTGCCGATTACGGTTTCGATCATTACGCAGCATCTGGGTGACTTTCTTCAGTTCAGTGCGTTCATCCTGCGCAAGGATGCCATGTCCCGAACTTCCTGAGGTTTTCCCATCCCCGCACAATCCACGTAGACGCCAGTGGTCACATCTTTCTACACTTGCAGGGTTTGGGGGAGCAGGGGCAACGGATGAATCGCAACGAACTGCGCAAGGCCGACATCAACCTGATGGTGGTGTTCGAAGCCCTGATGCTGGAACGCAATGTGACACGGGTGGCGGAAAAGCTCTTTCTTGGCCAGCCGACCATCAGTTCGGCGCTCAATCGCCTGCGGGCGATGTTCAACGATCCGCTGTTCATCCGCGTCGGCCACCGCATGGAGCCGACCGCCCGCGCCGAGGAACTGATCCAGTACCTGTCGCCGGCCCTTGACTCGCTGTCCAATGCCCTGAGCCTGACCCACGATTTCGATCCGGCCAGCAGCACCATGACCTTTCGCATCGGGCTGTCGGACGACGTCGAATTCGGTCTGCTGCCCAACCTGCTGCGCGCCCTGCGCCAGGAAGCGCCGAATGTAATGATCGTGGTCCAGCACGTCGACTACTGGCGTATCCCGGACCTGCTCGCTTCCGGCGACATCACGGTGGGCATCAGCCAGACCCGCGGCCTGCCGGCCAATGCCAAGCGCAAGTTGCTGCGGCATATCCAGCCGATGCTGCTGCGTGCCGATGCCTCGTCCACGCCCATGAGCCTCGATGAATACTGCGCCCGCCCGCATGTGCTGGTGTCCCATACGGCGAATGTCAGCAGCCTGGCCGATGAGTGGCTGGCGGAAATCGGCCGCAAGCGCCACGTGGTGCTGTCAGTGCCGCAGTACAGTGCCTTGCCGGCCCTGCTGGCGGGCACCGACCTGATCGCCGGCCTGCCGGACTATACGGCGCTGGCCATGGCCGCCTCGGGTTCACTGTTCGCCGAACCGCTGCCGTTCAAGGCACCCACCCTGGACCTGTCGATGGTCTGGCTGGGGATCGTCGACACCGACCCGGCCGAACGCTGGTTGCGTTCGCGGCTGGAGAAATTCATGAGCGACCGCCTGCCAGCGGCGCCCGTATAAGGTTTTTCTGACCGTTTCGACAGGTTGCGTGTTATACCTTGCGCCTTCCCCCGACCGTTCGGAGCCATTGCATGCCTCACGTTTTCCTGGAGTACACCTCGAACCTGACCGATTTCGAGCCCGATAACGCCCTGTTGCGGATCAACCATGTGCTGGTGGCATCCGGTCAGTTCGCGGCGGAGTTCGATATCAAGAGTCGGGCGACCCGGGTGGAGACCTTTCGCGTGGGTACCGGCCTGACCGTGCGCGGCTTCGTGCATGTGAAGCTGGCGCTGTTGAGCGGTCGCTCGCCACAGGTGAAGGCGCAACTCTCCGAGAGCCTGCTGGCCGGCTTGCAGGAGCTGGGCAACTGGCCGTCATCGGTCGAGGTGCAGTTGTCGGTCGAGGTGGTGGACCTGGATCGCGAGTCCTACAGGAAAGCTCTGCTCTGATGGGGCAATGTTTAGTCGCCGGGTAACCGAGCGTTGTAAAAACTGCATTTAACGGCTTATCCCGGCGTGTGAGTCTGCAACTCTTCTGTTCATTGCGGCAGGCTCATGGACGCGCGCATCAACGAGATCAGTCATGACGTGTCGAGCGGCGCCCAGGCGCCTGCTCCCGATGCCGCTGGTTCGTCGATGGCGGCTATCCCCAGCGCGGTCGCGCTGCCTTGCGAGCTGGCCTTCTGGGCGCTGTGGCACTGTCGCCATGCGCGGCCACCGGATGTTGCCTATTCCCGTTGAGTCATTTCACTGACCCTGGTTGGCCCTTGTCGGTCACCCGGGTCGAAGTGGTGGGCGTTGCTGCGCCTGCCTGACGCGGAATATGAGAAAAACCATGAGTGTCGTTGCCTGCCAGTCCTTCGCTGCCCTTGAAGAAGCCCGGTCGTTCCTGGAACGGAACCCGGATATCGAAATGTTCGAGTTGTTCATCGTCGACAATAACGGTGTGCCCCGGGGCAAGCTGTTGCACCGGGACGAGTTGCTGGCGGTATATGCCAGCGGCCGGCCGTTGCCGAGCACGATTCTCGGCCTGACCCTCAATGGCGACGATGTGGAAAACTCCGGCTTGGTCTGGGACGTCGGCGATATCGATTGCCGTGCCTATCCCATTGCCGGGAGCCTGCAGCGCATGCCCTGGCGGTTGATACCGACGGCGGCCGTGCAGGTCGGCATGCACCCGACCGAGGGGTTGCCGGCAGCGGTGGCCGATCCCCGTCAGTTGCTCGCCAGGGTGGTTGGGCAGCTCCAGGCCGAGGGCTACTATCCGGTGATGGCGGCGGAGCTGGAGTTCTATCTGCTCGACCGGCAGCGCGACGGCAACGGTCGCCCGCAGCCGGCCCGCGATGCCGATGGCGGGCGGCCACGGGCCACGCAGGTCTATGGCTTGCGCGAGCTGGAACAGATCGAGCCGTTTCTCGCCGACCTCTATGAGGCCTGCAAACTCCAGGGCATTCCCGCACGCACGGCGATTTCCGAATACGCGCCCGGCCAGGTGGAAATCACCCTGGAACACCGTGCCGATGCCTTGCAGGCGATGGACGAGGCGGTGCGCTACAAGCGGCTGGTCAAGGGCGTGGCGCACAAGCACGGGATGATCGCCTGTTTCATGGCCAAGCCTTTCGACGACCTGGCCGGTACCGGCATGCACATGCATGTGAGCCTGGCCGACAGCGAAGGGCGCAACCTGTTCGCCAGCGAGGCGGCCGAGGGGACGCCATTGCTGAAGCAGGCGGTGGGTGGCCTGCTCGCGACCCTGCTCGATTCGTTGCTGCTGTTCTGCCCCAACGCCAACTCCTACCGACGCTTCCAGAGCAACAGCTATGCGCCGCTGGCGGCGACCTGGGGTGTCGACAACCGTACCGTGAGCCTGCGGGTGCCGGGCGGGCCGGCAACGTCGCGGCATATCGAACATCGGATCTGTGGTGCCGATGCCAACCCGTACCTGGCGGCTGCGGCGATCCTGGCCGGTATTCATCGCGGCATCGTCGGGCAACTGGACCCCGGCGCACCGGTCGAGGGCAACGGTTATGCCCAGGCCGGCGAGCGCCTGCCCACGGACTGGCTGACCAGCCTGAGGGCCCTGGAGGGGTCCGCCTGGGCCCGCGATACGTTCGGTAGCGAATTCCTCGGGGTCTACCTGGCGGTCAAGCGCGCGGAGTACCGGCAGTTCATGGGCGAAGTCGGCGAGCAGGACTGGCGCTGGTATCTGCACCAGGCCTGAATGGGCCGGCTTGATGCGGCGGCGGCGTTTTTTTCACGAAATGTTGATGCGCACCTGACTAAGGTTCAAGTGCTGTCGGGAGTTGTATTCATGCTTGCGGCAGCGCTTCCGATCGTCGGTCAATGCAGCAGAGTCCGTCAGACATGTCAGCGCCATCGCCTTCACTCGTCGAGCTTGAGTTCGCCCGCCAGCATGCGCGCGAGCATGCCCAGGTGTGCCGCAATGCTCAACCCCAGGGGCTGTTGGCGCGCCTTGCGCATTGGCGCGAGGAGTGCCTGGTGCGCCAGGCGCTGAAACTGGCGGGTGAGCCGGGCCTGGTGCTGGACCTGCCCTGTGGTGCGGGCCGCTTCTGGCCGGTGCTGGCGCAGCGTGGCAACCGGGTGGTCCTGGCGGCGGATTCGTCGCGGGAAATGCTCGACCACTGTGCGGTTCATCATCCGCCCGAGCTGTTCAAGCGAGTCAGGATTTTCCACAGTTCGGCATTCGTCATCGGCTTGCCGGAAAACTCGGTGGACTGCATTTTCTGCCTGCCGTTCTTCGCCCATGTCGCCGAGCGGGAGCATCGGCTGGCGATCCTTGGCGAGTTTCACCGGGTCACTCGCGACACGGTGATCATCTCCGTGTACCTGAGCGGCAACCTCATGGCCTGGCACCGTCGCAATCGGCTCCTTCCGTCGGACCAGGATGGCCAGCCAGCGATAGTGGGCAAGACGCAGATCGAGGCCGAGTTTCAGGAGGCCGGCTTCGAGATCGTCGGCCACCGCGATCTCCTGCCGGGGTATGCCATGCGTCGGGTCTATGTCCTGCGTAAGGACAGCTGACACCTGTCGGCCCCTGCGAACTTGACGAGTAAGACTATTCTTTCACCGCAGCGGGGCATTCGCCTACGCACTTGCAGCGCGGATGCTCGGAAATCGCCTGCGGCGATATATACTGCGCGCCATTCTTCAAGGGAGAGCCGTGTGGCCATCGATATTCACTGGATTCGCGACAACGATAGCCTCGGTCGGCATTGCACTGAATGGCAGCAACTACCTTTCGTTGCCCTCGACACCGAATTCATGCGGGTCGACACCTTTTACCCCATCGCCGGGCTGATCCAGATCGGTGATGGCGCCCGCGCCTACCTGATCGACCCGCTGACCATCGACGACTGGCAACCGCTGGCTGCGCTGCTGGACAACCCGGCGGTGGTCAAGGTCGTGCACGCCTGCAGCGAGGACCTCGAAGTCCTGCTGCGCCTGACCGGCAGCCTGCCGGCACCGCTGTTCGACACCCAACTGGCCGCCGGTTACCTGAACCTCGGTTTTTCCATGGGTTATTCGCGGCTGGTCCAGGAGGTCCTCGGTATCGAGTTGCCCAAGGGCGAAACCCGTTCCGACTGGCTGCAGCGCCCGCTGTCGGAGACCCAGGTCAGTTATGCCGCCGAAGATGCGCTGCATCTGGCCGAGGTCTACAACCGGTTGCGCCCGCAACTGTCGGACGACAAGTACGCCTGGGTATTGGAAGATGGCGCCGAACTGGTCGCCAACCTGCGCCGTGAGGTCGATCCCAACGAGATCTATCGCGACGCCAAGCTGGCCTGGAAACTGTCCCGGGCACAACTGGCGGTACTGCGTGAACTCTGCGCCTGGCGCGAGCGTGAGGCCCGTGCCCGCGATCTGCCGCGCAACCGGATCATCCGCGAGCACTCGCTGTGGCCCTTGGCCAAGAGCCAGCCGGATAACCTGGTGACCCTGGCCCGTATCGAGGACATGCACCCGCGCACCGTGCGCCAGGATGGCGAGTTCCTGCTCGGGCTGATCAAGCGTGCGGCCAGCCTGCCGATGGACCAGTGGCCGCCCGCGGTGCCCGAACCCTTGCCGATCGAGGCCGGTGCGCTGGTCAAGCGCCTGCGGGCGGTGGGCCAGGCGGCGGCCGAGCGCATGAACATCGTGCCGGAGCTGATGCTGCGCAAGAAAACCCTGGAAGCGCTGATCAAGAGCGGCTTCCCTGACGGACCCTATCAATTGCCCGATTCGCTGCGTGGCTGGCGCCGCGAATTGCTGGGCCAGGCCCTGCTCGACAGCCTGGCGACTGCCGGAGAACAGCCTTGAAACACATCTGCTCGATCTATCGCAGCCCCCGCAAGAACGAAATGTACCTCTACGTGCTCAAGAGCGAAGCCCTGGAGCGCGTACCGGAAACCCTCCTGCAGGCGTTCGGCAAGCCGCAGCATGCCTTCGACCTGGTGCTGACGCCCGAGCGCAAGCTGGCGCGCGAGGATATCCACAAGGTGCTCGAGAACCTCGAGAAGCAGGGTTACCACCTGCAGATGCCACCGGCCGAGGACGAGTACATCGAACACCTGCCCGAAGAGTTGTTGCGGCGCAATGACCCGGTCTGATCCACATCCCTGAGCGCCCACGGGGCGCTCCACTTCAATGGAATGCATTCCGGCGGCTGCCGAGCACGATGGAGAGCGCTTCATCGGCGGCTGCCCGTACCGTTTCTGAAAGGTTTGAACCATGCGCGTTCTGATTGCCGAACACGACCATGCCGTGTACGCCCGCCTGCTGCACCAGGCGCTGCCTGAACTTGAAGTCATGACCAGTGGCGATTCGGCCAAGCTTTCGGGCATGGCCTCCGATTGTCCGGTGTGGCTCGGGCAGCCGGACCTGATGGCCAGCCTGCTGCGCCAGGGCCACCGTCCGCAGTGGCTGCAATCGACCTGGGCGGGGATTACCCCGCTGCTGGCTGAAGGGCTGCCGCGCGACTATCGCCTGACCCGTGCCGTGGGCATCTTCGGCCAGGCCATGGCCGAATATGTCCTGACCTACATGCTCGGCCATGAACGCGAGGTCCTGGCGCGCCTGGTCAGCCAGGTCGAGCGCAAGTGGGATAACCGCACCGGCCAGGGGCTGGCCGGGCGCAAGGTGCTGATCGTCGGCGCGGGCGATATCGGCCAGAGCGTGGCGCAATTCCTGCAGCCGTTCGGGGTCGAGTTGTACGGGATCGCCAGCGAGCCCCGCGAGCAGGCGCCGTTCATCCGCGTCGATGGCCTGGAGGCACTGGGTGAGCGGGTAGGCGAGGTGGACTACGTGGTCAACCTGTTGCCCAACACCCCGGCGACCCATGACCTGTACGACGCGGCGATGTTCAAGCGCTTCAAGCCGACCGGCCTGTTCATCAACGCCGGGCGCGGCGTGGCGGTGGTCGACGCGGACCTGGTGGAGGCATTGAAGGAAGGCCATCTGGCCGGTGCGGTGATCGACGTCTGCCGCCAGGAGCCGTTGCCGCAGCGCCATCCGTTCTGGACCGCCTGGGGCCTGTTGCTGACCGGCCACAGTTCGGCACCGACGTCGCCGTCGATGATGGTGCGGTTGTTCGTCGAGAACCTGCGAGCGTACCAGGCGGGCGAGTCGCTGCGCGGCGAAGTGCAATTCGAGCGCGGTTACTGACCGTTGAATTCAACGATGTGGCGAGCGGGCTTGCCCGCGCTGGGCTGCAAAGCAGCCCCAAAAACAGAACACTCGGTGCATCTGAATAAGCGAGGTGTCTGGCTTTAGGGCTGCTGCGCAGCCCAGCGCGGCGGTGCGGCGATCCGACAAGCCCGCTCGCCACAGTCTGCCTGTCGCTGGCAAATGGTTATAGGCTGAAGTCACCCTCGGCCGCCAGCGCGCTTACCGGCTCGCGTGGGCTCGGTACTTCCCGGGCCTGCAGGTATTCGGCGAGGCTGGCCTTGTCGCCCAGTTTGCCGACGGCCACGGCCGCGTGCAGGGCGTAACCTTCCGGAATCTTCAGTTCCTTGCGGGTCAGTTCCTGGTCGAAGCCGGCCATGCCGTGGGTGTGCCAGCCGCTCTGGCTGGCTTGCAGGGCCAGGTAGCCCCAGGCCGAGCCGGTGTCGAAGGTGTGCCACAGGGCCGGGGTTTCCTCGGCTGCGCCGGGCACCTTGAAGGTGGTTTTCGAGATCACGATCACCAGCGCCGACGCATGTTGCGCCCAGTTGCGGTTGAACTCGTTGAGCAGGCCGAGGAAACGCTCCCAGTTCGGCGTGTCGCGACGCGCGTAGAGAAAGCGCCACGGCTGCGAGTTGTAGGCCGATGGCGCCCAGCGTGCGGCTTCGAAGAAGCTCAGCAGGGTTTCTTCCGGGATGGCTTCGCCGGTGAAGGCGCGCGGCGACCAGCGCTGGGTGAACTGGGCATCGATGGGGTAATCGGCGACACGTGGGTTGGCACTCATGGGCGATTCCTGACTAGAGTCCGAAGTGAAGGGTGTTGGGGCGACCCTGGCCGCTGGAGCGGTGTCCGGTCGTGATGCCTGGCCCGTCTACAGTCTGCCGAGTGCGGCGCCGTGGAGCGCTAATGGCAGTTGGCTAGTGGGCTTTGGGGTCCCCAAACTACTGCGCGCGGGCGTGACTGACAAGCCTTCTTCAACCGACAGTCGCCAATGCTTGGCCCTTTGCGGCCTGGGCACTAGACTGGCGACCTTTTCACTACCCGATGCAGATGTCTGAACCATGGCCGCAAAAGTCGAACCCTTCTGGATACGCAAGACCCTCGATCAGCTCGACCAGGAGGAATGGGAGTCGCTGTGCGACGGCTGTGGCCTGTGCTGCCTGCAGAAGCTCGAGGATGAAGAGGACAACAGCGTCTACTACACGCGTATCGCCTGCAAGTTGCTGGACCTCAAGACCTGCCAGTGCACCGACTACAGCAACCGTCGCGCTTCGGTGCCCGACTGCATCCAGCTCACCCCGGGCAAGGCCGACGAGTTCAAGTGGCTGCCGCCGACCTGCGGTTATCGACTGGTCAGCGAAGGCAAGGACCTGCCACTCTGGCATCATCTGGTCTGCGGCGACCGCGACGCGGTGCACCACGAGCGAATCTCCCAGTCCGGGCGGATGCTGGCCGAAGGCAGCGTGCCCGAGGACGATTGGGAAGACCATCTGATTTTCCGCGCCGGTTGATCCTGGCGAACTCGAGGGAGCGTATATGCCGGTGCGTGGCCGACTGTTGGCGGGATCGCTGCTGCTGATGCTGGCCGGCTGCGCCTGGGCCGGGAAAAAAGTCGACCTGGATTACCACCTGCGCCTGTTGCCGCAGAGCGACCAGGTGGAAGTGCGCCTGACCCTGGCCCAGGGGGCGGCGGTGCGCAGCCTGGATTTCGACCTGGGAGCCCAGGGCTACTACAGCGACTTCAAGGCCGACGGCCAGTGGCTGGTACGACCGGACCAGGCCGGTACCAACAGTCGCGGTATCTGGCGTCCGGCTGCCGGCCAGGCGAGCCTGAGCTATCGGGTGAGCATCAGCCATCCGCGCCGCAATGGCACGTTCGAAACCCGCATGACCAGCCACTGGGCCCTGCTGCGTGGCGAGGAACTGGTGCCGCCGGCGCACCTGGACCAGCAGGATGGTACCGAGCTGGTGTCGCGGTTGGACGTGGAGCTGCCCAATGGCTGGAAAAGCGTCGAGACGGCCTGGCCGCGGATCGGCAAGAACCGCTTTCGTGTCGATAACGTCTCGCGCCTGTTCGATCGGCCGACCGGCTGGCTGCTGGCCGGCGATCTCGGCAGCCGGCGCACGCGCCTGGGGGAAACCGAGGTGACGGTCGCCGGTCCCCGGGGCGAGGGCATGCGGCGGATGGATGTGCTGATGCTGCTGACCTTCGTCTGGCCCAAGCTGCAGGAGGTGTTTCCGCGCAATCCACCGAAACTGCTGGTGGTGGGGGCCGGAGAGTCGATGATGCGGGGTGCCCGGGCGGCCCATGATTCGATCTACCTGCACACGACCGGGCCGTTGGTCAGCGAGTCCGGGGCCAGCCCGCTGGTGCGTGAGCTGGTGCATGTCTTCGGACGGATCAACGACAGCCATCGCAGCGACTGGATCGGTGAAGGCCTGGCGGAGTACTACGCCATCGAACTGGTGCGACGTGCCGGCGGGATGAGCGAGGAGCGCTACCAGGCGGCACAGGGCAGGCTGGCGCGGCTCGGACACAAGGTCGGCAGCTTGCGGGGCGACCAGGTGAGCGGAGCGACGGTGGCCCGGGCGGTCGTGCTGTTGCAGGAACTGGACCGGGAGATTCGCCAGCAGACCGACAACCGGCATTCGCTGGATGACGTGAGCCGGGCAGCGATGCGCCTGGACACGGTGACCACCCGGGAATTCGTCCAGTTGAGCGAAAGCGTGCTGGGTGGGCCGTCGAAGGTGTTGGCGACGGATCTGCTGAAGTAGCTGGCGCGCTACCGATCTTTGATCGTTCCCACGCTCTGCGTGGGAACGCAGCACGTGAGGCTCTGCGTCACCAGAGCGGGCGCTGAGTGCCCAGAGAGGCATTCCCACGCGCAGCGTGGGAACGATCAGTAGGGTTTGCCCGCGAGGGCGTGCTCAAGGGCGCTATCAGGCCTTCGGCGTTTCCAGCGAGTCGTTCCCCGTCACCGTCGCGGTACGGGTTGCCATCTCGGCACTGGCCTTCATCTGCCGCAGCTCATCCGCCGCTCGCTCGACCTTGGCACGTACGCCTTGCAGGTCCTGGCGGCCCTTTTCCAGCAGGCTCTTGGCCGAGCTGTGGCCGGTGATGCCGCGAGCCATTGCGACGCCGCCGATGGCCACCTGGATCAGGCCGAACACGCCACCCCGGCGCAGGCCCTTGCCGACCATCACGACGCCGCCGGCCAGGGAACCGATGCGCTCCCAGCCCTGGACGTTCTGCTCGGCCGGCCGGGACTGGAATGGCGTGGAGTCGATGCGCTGCAGGGTTTTACTGTCGCTCATGATCTGTCTCCCTCAAGTGACGTTGGATAGAGTGCAGACTGTCGGAACCGCCGGCGGGTTCCTCGAGACATTCAGAACTTGGGCCCCGAGCGGGTGTTGTTGCCCTTGGCCAGGCGGTCATAGAGCACCACGTTGACGGTGGCGGCCAGGTTCATGCAACCGGTGGTGGGGATGTACACGACGTCCTCGCACCAATCGCGGATGTCCTTGTCCAGCGAGCCATCCTCCGGGCCGAAGATGTACAGCGCGCGATCGGGATGGGTGTATTCCGGCAGCGGGCGGGCGCCCTCCACCAGCTCGACGGCGACCGGGATGCAGCCCAGGGGCAGGATTTTCTTCAGGTCGTCGATGCCGATCAGCGGGATGTCCTGGTGCACCTTCTTGGTGTCGGTGACGAAGTCCCGGGCGCGCTCGTAGCGCTTGCCGGTATAGAACACCGAGGCCACGCCGTAGCAGCCAGCCGCACGCATCACCGAGCCGACGTTCTCCGGTGACTTGGGGTTATACAAACCAATGCAGCTGTACCTTTTGTTTGCCACGAGCGGGGTGCCTTCCAGGAAAAAGACGCGAGTATACCGGCAACGCCGCAGGGCGTGAGCCTTCCTCGATCAGGGGCTGGAGACTGCCCGCGTGGCGGCGGGCAGCACAGGCGCGACTCACTCGTCTTTCTTCAGCATCCCGGCCAGGGCGGCGAAGGGGTTGTGGGTGGCCTTGGCGACCTTCGGGCTGCTCAGGGAGCTGTCGCCGAAATACTGCTGGTCGGTGTAGCGCGAGTGTTCGTTGTCGTGGCAGAACAGGCAGAGCAGCTCCCAGTTGGAGCCGTCCTGCGGGTTGTTGTCGTGGTTGTGGTCGCGATGGTGCACGGTCAGTTCGCTCAGGCGCTTGCCGGAGAATTCACGGGCGCAGCGGCCGCAGACGTGCGGATACATCTTCAGCGCCTTGTCACGATAGCCCATCTCCTTGTCGCGTTTCGCATCGGCGAGGATGCGGTCCAGCTTGGCGGTATGGGAGGGTGGGTTGGCCGAACTCATGGGTTCACCTTGTCGAATGGGTTAATGACGGTCGTGCCATGAAGTCTAGCGCAGTTCCCTGGCGTTTCGGTGATCGGCGGCCTGTCGTCCCCGGGACGATTTCATCGAAATGTCATTGGGCGAGGCAAAATGTTTGCGTTGCGAGTAGCCTGTAGCAGACAGATTGCTGGAGCTATCGATGAAAGGCATTACCCTGGCGGCCGCTGTGTGGGCCGCGCTGACGATGACGACGGCCTGGGCCGAGGACATTGCGCCGGCCCCCGTGACACCGGCTCCGGGCTCGCCGGGTACCGCCACCCCGACGCCGTACCCGCAAGTTACCCCACGCACGCCCCCCAAGCCCGGAGAACCGCTGCCGAGCATCGAGCTGCCGTCGCCGCCCAAGGACCAGACGCTGCCGGGCCTGGAGCAGAACGACAAGACGGACAAGACCAAGCCAGGCCACTAGTGGCCTGTGTGGCCAATTCGCATACTCAACTTCGGCCCAAGTCCTTGCCAGGCTGCGTTGCCATTCCTCGCCGTAGCCCGGCCATGACCCGTCATGGCGCCTTGCCTGGCAAACCCTTGAGCTCGAATGTGAGTATCCGAGTTAACCGTACAGGCCACTAGACCTGCTGCGAGAGCAGTTGCCCGTCGACCATGCGCAGGCGCTTGGACATTGCGATGGCGATGGCACGAATGATCTTGGCGGCGATTTTCGGCGATTCGTTGAGCATCTTTTCCAGCGAGTCCTTGCCCAGGTTCAACAGCTGGCAGTGGCTGGCCGCCACGCAACTGGCCGAGCGCCGCTCGCCATCGAGTACCGCCATCTCGCCGAAGGCCCGCCCGGCCCGCAGGGTGGCGATGACCACGGGTTGGCCGGCTTCGTTGAGCTTCTGCACGTTGACGCTGCCATGATGGATGATGCACATGAAGGTGCCTGCATCGCCTTCATGGAAGATTTCCTCGCCCTTGTCCACGCTGCTGATGCTGAAGTAGCCGGATGCCGCCTGGCAGTCGGCGGGCAGGAGGTGGCTGAACAGACCGCAGTCCATCAGCATGTCGCGAATTTCGTTATTCAGTGAGGTCGGTTCTGACATGTTTCACGATCTATTGTTGTTGTCCGCTCCCGGCCCGGCGACCGGGAGTCATGGTCTATGACACTGGCGCCGGGCAGAGTTCCTCAGGCGATACCCAGAACCTTGAACACGAAGCCATATTCGAGCGCTACGTCACGCAATCCCTGGTAGCGCCCGCTCATGCCGCCGTGGCCGGCACCCAGCTCGGTCTTGAGCAAGAGTAGATGTTCGTCGGTGCGGGTCGCACGCAATTTTGCCACCCACTTGGCCGCCTCCCAGTACTGCACGCGGCTGTCGTTGTAGCCGGCGATCACCAGCATCGCCGGGTAGGCCTGGGCGCGAACGTTCTCGTAGGGGGCGTAGGCCTTGAGCCGGGCATGCACCTCGGGTTCCTGCGGGTTGCCCCACTCGTCGTATTCGGTGACGGTCAGCGGCAGGTCGGGGTCGAGCATGGTGTTCAGTACATCGACGAACGGCACCTCGGCAATCGCCGCCTGGAACAGTTCCGGGCGCTGGTTGAGCACCGCGCCGATCAGCAGGCCACCGGCACTGCCGCCGCTGATGACCAGTTGGCTGGAGCGGGTCAGGCCTTCGGCGACCAGGTGCTCGGCGCAGGCGATGAAGTCGTCGAAAGTGTTCTGCTTGTGCTCCTGCTTGCCGGCGCGATACCAGGCCTCGCCCAGTTCGCCGCCGCCGCGCACGTGGGCGATGGCGAAGGCCACGCCGCGCTCGAGCAGGCTCAGGCGGGCATGGGAGAACCAGGGGTCGAGGCTTTCGCCGTAGGCGCCGTAGCCATAGAGATAGAGCGGGGTGGCCTGGCCCAGCAGCTCGCGCTTGACCACCAGGCTGATCGGGATCCGGGTGCCGTCCGGCGCCTTGGCCCAGAGTCGTTGGCTGACATAGGCATCGGCATCGAAGGGGCCGAGCACCGGCGTCTGCTTGAGCACGATCTGCTCGCCACTGGCCAGGTTCAACTGACGGACCTGGGCCGGGCGGTTGAGGGCTTCGTAGCGCAGGCGGATGCAGTCGCTGCTGAACTCCAGGCTGTCCTGCACGTAGAGGCTGTAGGCCGCATCCGGCAACTGCACGCGGTAGGCCGGCAGACCCTCGGGACGTACCTCGATGATCGGCAGGCCGCCTTCGCGCAGGCTCAGGCACAAGGCCTGGGCATTGAGCGTGACGCCTTCGAGCATCACCTGGTCATCGTGGGGTACCAGCCGTTGCCAGTCGTCGCGACGGGGGATGCCATCGTCGGCGGCGTGGAACAGGGCGAAGTTGATGCCGTCTTGGTTGCTGCGGATGAACCAGCGCCACTGGCCCTGGTAGCGACCGTGATCGACGAAGTACTCGTGGCCCTCGACGCGTGGCGCCAGGCAGGTGAAGGGTTGGCCTGGTGTCTCGGCGTCGAGCACCCAGGCTTCACTGGTGGTCTTGCTGCCCAGCAGCGCCACCAGTTGCCGTTCGGAGCTGCTGCGGTAGCAGTGCAGGAAGAAACGCCCGTCCGGTTCATGCAGGACTTCCTCGGCGCCATCCTGTCCCAGCACATGGCGATAGAGCTTGTGCGGGCGGTGGGTGTCGTCCAGCTCGCCGAAGAACAACGTACGGCTGTCGTTGGCCCAGGTCATGCTGCCGTCGCAGTCGTCGAAGGGCAGCTCGCTGACGTTGCCGCTGGCCAGTTCCTTGACGTACAGGCGGTAGATTTCGTCGCCGCTGGTGTCCAGGCTGTAGGCCAGGCGCTGGTGGTCCGGGCTGACACTGAAGCTGCCGAGGGACAGGAAGCCGCCAGCGGCCAGCTCGTTGGGGTCGAGCAGCAGTTGCTCGGTGCCTTCATCGACGGTCAGGCTGTCATCGGCCGGGCGCGGGCAGCGATAGTGGCGGGCGTACTCGTCGCCGGCGGTGGTGCGGGTGTAGTACAGGAACGGGCCCCAGGGCGAGGGCAGGGACAGGTCGGTCTCGAGAATCCGTCCCCTGATTTCCTCGAACAGGGTTTCGCGCAGTTCGGCCTGGTCGGCCAACTGCGCCTGCTGATAGCTGTTTTCGGCCTTGAGGTAATCGAGCACCGCCTCGCTGTCGCGCTCCTGCAACCAGGCATAGGGATCGGGACCTTGGCCCTTGCGGGCAATCGGGGCGCTGCTGATGGCGGCTTTGCGGGACATGGACAACTCTCTGTCTTGAGGATCGCTGACGGCGGGGCAGCCGGACCTGCGAAAAGCCGTTATCATAAGCCCCTCATTGCCAGCCTTGCCACGGACACCATGACCGAGAACGACTATCTGATTGCCTGGGGTTGCTACGCCTTTGCCGCCTTGGGCTGCCTGTTGGTGTGGTTTCGCCTGACCCGCTGGACCTGGCGCTGGCTGCGCGAGCCGTTGCGCCTGCTGGTGGCGGTGCTGCTGTTCAGCCCGACCATCCTCGACCCGGTGAAGGAGCGTTTCGCCCCGGCGGTCGCCATCACCGCCCTGGACCTGTTGTTCAAGGTCGGCAATAACGCCTGGCGCGCGGTCTCCGACCTGTTCATGTACCTGGTCATCGCCGCCGGCGTGTACCTGGTCTTCGTGCTGATCCGCTGGCCGATCGAGCGTTCGAGCAAGGCCCGCAAGCAGCAGGCCGAGGCCGCCGCAGCTGCGGCCCGTGCCGAAATCGAGGCTGACGACCAGCCGTTCGCCGCCCAGTCCCAGGAGCGCCCACGGCGTCCGCCGCCTGCCGGTGGTGCCGGTCGCCAGCGGGTCGAGCCGCGTCTGTAAGCACGTCCAGCATTGAAGCGAGAGTCCGAGCATGTGTGAATTGTTGGGCATGAGCGCCAATGTGCCGACCGATATCGTTTTCAGCTTCACCGGGCTGATGCAGCGCGGTGGCCGCACCGGCCCGCATCGTGACGGTTGGGGCATCGGTTTCTACGAGGGACGTGGCTTGCGGGTGTTCCAGGACCCGGCGGCGAGCTGTGATTCGGAGGTCGCGCAACTGGTGCAGCGTTATCCGATCAAGAGCGAAGTGGTGATCGGGCACATCCGCCAGGCCAACGTCGGCAAGGTCTGCCTGTCCAATACCCATCCGTTCGTTCGTGAGCTGTGGGGGCGCAACTGGTGTTTCGCGCATAACGGCCAGTTGGCGGACTTCCAGCCCCGGCACAGCTTCTATCGCCCGGTCGGCGATACCGACAGCGAGGCGGCCTTCTGCGACCTGCTCAACCGCGTTCGCGCGGCCTTTCCCGAGCCGGTCGAGGTAGAGCAACTGTTGCCTTCGCTGGTGGCCGCCTGCGCCGAGTATCGTGGCAAGGGCGTGTTCAACTGCCTGCTCAGCGACGGTGACTGGCTATTCTGCTACTGCTCGACCAAGTTGGCGCAGATCACCCGTCGTGCCCCGTTTGGTCCGGCGCGGCTGAAGGATGTCGATGTGATCGTCGACTTCCAGGCCGAGACCACGCCCAACGACGTGGTGACGGTGATTGCCACCGAACCCCTGACCGAAAACGAGACCTGGACCCGCTACGAGCCGGGTCAATGGAGCCTGTGGCGGCGTGGCGAATGCGTCAGCCAGGGCCGGACTGAATAAGGACACCTGTCATGTGGTTGAGTTACCTGCGGTTGATACTGTTTACCCTGGGGCTGCTGATCGGCGTCCAGGTCCCCGGCTTTCTCAGTGACTACACCAAGCGCGTCGAGGCGCACTTGATCGAGGCGCAGACCAGCCTGCAGGGCTTCCAGAAGACCGCCGAGCAGTTTTTCGACGGCGACCTGCAGAAGCTGGTGGCGCATTACCGTGCCAGCGATGACCCGGTGTTCCGCAGCGATGCCGACAGCCTTGGCAGCCTGCTCAATCGCCAGCGCCTGCTCGACGACCAGTTCCAGGCGATGCAGGGCCCCTGGTACAAGCGCGCCTTGCAGGTGGCCTATGCCGCCGACCCGGCGATCCGCCAGGAAACCCTGCAGGGCTACACCTACCAGGTGTTGCTCTCGCCCGAGGCGATCGGTTGGGCCATGGGGGGGGCGCTGCTGCTCTCCTTCGTGATCGAAGGCTTCTTCCGCCTGGTGGACTGGGTGGTGTTGGGCGGCAAGCGCCAGCGTGAGCGCCTGGCGCGGCGCGAGCGGGGTTGGTAATCCCGCCGCTGTAGGAGCGTGGCTTGCCCGCGAAGCTTTTAGAAGCCCATTCGCGGGCAAGCCACGCTCCTACAGAGGTTTGTGTAGCCTTGGCGGTCACGCCTTCTTCAGCACCACATGCTGCTGCCCCATCTTGTCGGCATAATCGTGCAGCACCTGTTGGCACAGGGCGACGATCTCCTCCACCAGCTCTTCGCCGATCCGCCAGGACACCACCAGCTCCAGATTCGGCGCACACACCGGTAGCGAAAGCAGGGTCAATTCGTCACGGGCCAGTTCTTCGCTGACCAGCGCCAGCGGTAGTGCACCGATGCCGAAACCATCACGCAGCAGGCGGGTGATCGCCGATACCGAGTTCACGCAGTTGAGCCGTGGCGCTGGAACGCCATGAGCCTGCAGCAGCGCGAGCAGCTCCTGGTGTGGCCGGGAGTTTTTCGAGAAGGTCACGATCCGCTCTCGCGCAAGGTCTTCCAGGTTCGTGTATTCGCGGTTGTAGAGCGAATGACTGGCGACCACCCAACCCATCGGATAACTGGCCAGTTCCAGGCTGCGGATGGACTCCTGGCGCAGTGGATCGGTCTGCAGGACCAGGTCGACGAAGCCCTTCTGCAGCTGGTCGGCGAGGTTCAGTGCGGTGTCGGCCACCAGCTCGATTTCCACCCGCGGAAAGCGCTCGGTCATTTCTGCCACCAGCGGGCTGAGCCAGGTGTGGATCACCGTGTCCATCACGCCGATCCGTATGCGCCCGACCTTGGTCGAACCGGGTTCGATGGCGTGCCGCAGCGCTTGCAGGGTGCCGAGCATCTGCTCGGCATGCTCGAGTACCTTGAGTCCTTCGGGCGTCAGCTTGACTCCACGCGAATCACGCAGGAACAGCTTGACGCCCAGTTCGCTCTCGAGCACGGCGATGCGGCTGGAAATGGCGGCCTGGGTGGTGAACAGCTTGTCCGCAGTCAGGCGAAAACTCTTGAGCCGTGTGACCCAGACGAAGGTTTCGAGAAACTTGAGGTTCATGCAATCAACTTTTCTTATGTCTGGTAACGGCTTTTATTAGTTGGACGCGCGGGGCGGGCGCCATCGAAAATGACCCTCGACCGATGAATCACCATAAGCATTGCCGCCCACCAAGGCAATGCCACCCGTTCATGACCGCCCACAGGAGCTGCTACCGTGAGCCGCCTGCTACTCAACTGCGATATCGGGGAAAGTTACGGCAACTGGACCATGGGTCTGGATGCGCAAGTCATGCCGTTCATCGACTTCGCCAACATCGCCTGCGGCTATCACGCCGGCGATCCGAGCATCATGCGCAAGACCGTCAGCCTGGCCTTGGCCAATGACGTGCGGATCGGCGCCCATCCGGCGTACCCGGACCTGGTCGGTTTCGGCCGCCGTTCCATGGCCTGTACGCCCCAGGAAATCCAGGACCTGCTGCACTACCAGATCGGTGCGCTGGATGGCATCTGCCGGGCCCAGGGCGCTCGGGTCAGCTATGTCAAACCGCACGGCGCGCTGTACAACGACATGATGGCCAACCCGCAACAGCTGCGCTCGGTGATCCAGGCGATCGCCGCCTACGATCGCGAGTTGCCCCTGATGCTGCTGGCGATGCGCGACAACAGCGCGGCCCAGGCAGTGGCTGATGAATTCGGTGTGACCCTGTGGTTCGAAGCCTTTGCCGATCGCGCCTACGACCCCGAGGGGCGCCTGGTTTCCCGACAGCTGCCGGGTGCCGTGCACCACGAGTCGCAGCGGATCATCGAACAGGCCCTGACCATCGCCCGTGGCGACCCCCTGACCGCCAGCGACTGCAGCGCTCTGCGCCTGCACGCCGACACGCTTTGCGTGCATGGCGACAACGCCAGCTCGGTCGAGGCCGTGCAGCGTATCCGCGAGGCCCTCGATCGGCAGGCGAACCCATGAGCCCGGCACCGGTGAAGCCACGCGTCGAGGTGGTGGCGATCGATTGCCTGATGGTGCGCCTGTTCGAGGTGATCGCCGAAGAGAACATGCCATGGATGCTCGCGGCCAGCGAACGCCTGCGGGCCGGCTTCGGCGGGCACCTGGTCGACCTGGTGCCGTCCTATACGACCCTGATGGTGCATTACGACCTGACCCGGCTGGGCCCGGGCCAGGCCCGGGAGCTGATCGCGGAGGCCTTGAGCGATCTGCAGCCCAATGCCACGACCAGCGGCCAGTGCCATGTGCTGCCGGTGTGGTACGACCTGAGCGTCGGCCCGGAGCTGCGCCTGTTGTCCGAGCGCAGCGGCTGGTCGGTGAGTGAGGTGATTCGCCGTCACAGTGAGCGCGAGTACCAGGTCTTCGCCCTCGGCTTCGCGCCAGGGTTCGCCTTCATGGGACTGGTGGTCGAGCCGTTGGCGGCGCCGCGGCTCGATACTCCGCGCAAGAAGGTCGCGGCCGGCAGCGTCGGGATCGCCGAGCGCCAGACCGCCGCCTACCCGGTGGTGTCGCCCGGCGGCTGGAATCTGATCGGCCGAACCCCGAGCAAACTGTTCGACCGCCAGCGTGACGGCTACAGCCTGATGCAGCCGGGCGACACGGTGCGTTTTGCGGCGGTCGAGCATGCCGAATTCATCAGGTTGGGTGGCGACGACACGCCTCTGGAGGCCCTGGCATGAGCCATCTTTTGATCGAGGCCAGCACCCGGCTGTGCCTGTTGCAGGACCGTGGGCGCTTCGGTGTGCGTCATCTCGGCGTGACCCAGGGCGGGGCGCTGGACTGGGTATCGATGGCCTGGGCCAACCACCTGCTGGGCAACTCGCTGGATGCCCCGGTGGTGGAAATCGCCCTGGGCGGCTTTGCCGTGGTGGCGCAGGAAACCTGTTGCCTGGCTTTGGCCGGGGCCGATCTCGGTGCCCAGGTGGATGGCCAGGCGCTGGCACCCTGGCGCAGCTTCGTCCTGGAGGCGGGGCAGCGCCTGCAATTTACCCAGCCACTGCTGGGCGCGCGGGCCTACCTCGCGGCGCCGGGTGGTTTCCTCGCGCCGCAGGTGCTCGGCAGCAGCGCCTGTGTGGTGCGTGAGGAACTGGGTGGCCTGGATGGGTTGGGGCAGCCGTTGGGCAAGGGGGACAGCCTGCGCTATTCGGGCGCGGCGGTACCCGCCGCCGTGGTGCCGAGTGCGCAGGTCCCTGACTTCCAGGCGGTCGCCACGCTGCAGGTGGTGCTGGGCGCGCAGATCGGTGAGTTCAGTGGGCAGAGCCTGTTCGATGCGTTCAACAGTCCCTGGACCCTCGACAGTCGTGGCGACCGCATGGGCATCCGCCTGCTCGGGGCGGAGCTGAAGTACCAGGGGCGGCCGATGATTTCCGAAGGCATTCCATTGGGCGCGATCCAGGTGCCGCCGGATGGGCAGCCGATCGTGCTGCTCAATGATCGGCAGACCATCGGTGGTTATCCGCGCCTGGGTGCCTTGACGCCATTGTCGCTGGCGCGCCTGGCGCAGTGCCTGCCGGGGAGTGAGGTGCGGCTGGTGCCGACGGTGCAGGAGTCGGCGCATCGGCAGCATGTCGAGTACATCAGCCGGTTTGCCTGAGCGTGGCTTTTGTGTGGCGAGCGGGCTTGCCCGCGCTGGGCTGCAAGGCAGCCCCAGAACGGGCAAGCGCAGTATACCGGTTCGTGCGCAGGTGCCTGACTTCAGGGCCGCTTCGCGCCCCAGCGCGGGCAAGCCCGCTCGCCACGAGAACCCGCATCACTTGGACAGGAACCGCATCCCTTCTTCCAACCCCCGCAGGGTCAACGGATACATCTGGTCCTCGATCAGGTCGCGCACGATATTGGTCGAAGAGGTGTATCCCCAGGTGTCCTTCGGATACGGGTTGATCCAGATGAGCTTCTTGTACTTCTCCATGAAGCGTTGCATCCACACGTAGCCCGGCTCCTCGTTCCAGTGCTCGACGCTGCCGCCGGCCTGGGTGATCTCGTAGGGCGCCATCGCCGCATCGCCGACGAACACCACCTTGTAGTCGGCGCCGTACTTGTGCAGCAGGTCCTGGGTCGAGGTCCGCTCCGAACTGCGACGCAGGTTGTTCTTCCACACCGACTCGTAGATGAAGTTGTGGAAGTAGAAGTACTCCAGGTGCTTGAACTCGGTCTTGCAGGCCGAGAACAGTTCCTCGCAGATCTTCACATGCGCATCCATCGAACCGCCGATGTCGAACAGCAGCAACAGCTTGACGGTGTTGCGCCGCTCCGGCCGCATCTGGATGTTCAGCAGGCCGGCATCGCGGGCGGTATGGTCGATGGTGCCATCGATGTCCAGTTCCTCGGCGGCACCCTGGCGGGCGAACTTGCGCAGGCGACGCAGGGCCACCTTGATGTTGCGCGTGCCCAGTTCGACCTGGTCGTCGAGGTTCTTGTACTCGCGCTGGTCCCAGACCTTGACCGCCTTGCCCTGGCGCTTGCCGGCATCGCCGACGCGGATGCCCTCCGGGTTGAAACCGCCCGAGCCGAACGGGCTGGTGCCACCGGTGCCGATCCACTTGTTGCCACCGGCATGGCGTTCCTTCTGTTCCTCCAGGCGTTTCTTGAACTCTTCGATCAGCTTGTCCAGGCCACCAAGGGATTGGATCTGTGCGCGTTCCTCGTCGCTCAGCGAACGTTCGAACTCCTTGCGCAGCCAGTCCTCGGGGATCAGCGCCTGCAGATGGTCGTCGAGCTTTTCCAGGCCGTTGAAGTAGGCGCCGAAGGCCCGGTCGAACTTGTCGAAATGCCGTTCGTCCTTGACCAGGATCGCCCGCGCCAGGTAGTAGAACTCGTCCATGTCGGCGAAGGTCACGCGCTGTTTCAGCGCGTTGATCAGGTCGAGCAGCTCGCGCACCGACACCGGTACCTTGGCCGCGCGCATTTCATTGAACAGGTTGAGCAGCATGGCTATTGCCCTTCAATGGTTTAACGGCTGCCGCGACGGCTCATAAAGGCGAGACGCTCCAGTAGCTGTACGTCTTGCTCGTTTTTCACCAGGGCACCGGCCAGCGGCGGGATGGCCTTGGTCGGATCGCGTTCGCGCAACACGGCCTCGCCGATGTTGTCGGCCATCAGCAGTTTCAGCCAGTCCACCAGTTCCGAGGTCGACGGTTTCTTTTTCAGGCCCGGCACCTTGCGCACGTCGAAGAACACGTCGAGGGCTTCGCTGACCAGGTCCTTCTTGATGTCCGGGTAGTGGACGTCGACGATCTTCTGCAGGGTTTCGCGATCCGGGAAGGCGATGTAGTGGAAGAAGCAGCGGCGCAGGAAGGCGTCCGGCAGTTCCTTCTCGTTGTTGGAGGTGATGATGATGATCGGGCGCTGTTTGGCCTTGATGGTCTCGTCGATCTCGTAGACGTAGAACTCCATCTTGTCGAGTTCCTGCAACAGGTCGTTGGGGAACTCGATGTCGGCCTTGTCGATCTCGTCGATCAGCAGGATCACCCGCTCCTCGGACTCGAAGGCTTCCCACAACTTGCCCTTCTTCAGGTAGTTGCGCACGTCGTGGACCTTGTCCACGCCCAGTTGCGAGTCGCGCAGGCGGCTGACCGCATCGTACTCGTAGAGGCCCTGGTGCGCCTTGGTGGTGGACTTGATGTGCCAGGTGATCAGCTTGGCGCCGAAGGACTCGGCCAGCTGTTCGGCGAGCATGGTCTTGCCGGTGCCGGGCTCACCCTTGACCAGCAGCGGACGCTCCAGGGTAATGGCGGCGTTGACGGCCAACTTCAGGTCAGCGGTGGCGACATAGGCCTGGGTGCCTTCGAACTTCATCTGTGTTTCCTCGAACGGTAGCGCCGGTCCGGCAGCGGGCGGCGGGGGAAATTCCATGTCCCGACTATAACGCGGTGTCCGGTCGAGTGTGAACGCAGACGGCTTATTCAGTCTCTGAATGGAGCGTCACATCCTGACCTGGTCAGTCCTATTGGCCGGTGGTGGGCTTGGGTTGTTCGTAGCGGGCATTGAAGGCCTGGATGAAACCGTTGCGCAAGATCTGCAAAAAGGCGGCGAACGCGCTGATATCCTGCCGGTGAACGCTGCCACTGAGTTCGACGCGGGTAGCGAACTGGTTCTTCTGCTGGTTCTTCAGCAGGGTTTCGCCAGCGCCGACAATAGCTTCCCAGACCGAGCGCAGCAGGCTCTTGTCCTGGTTCTCGACATCCTGTTGCCAGTCGAATACCTCGACGTCGTGCAGGAGCGGCTTGATATAGCCGGTGAGCTGGCCTTTCTCGGCCTGCGCCTCGATCACCACGTCGCCGCTGCCGCCATTGAAGTCGAACTTGCCGTAGGCCGCGGCGAAGTCGTTGACCTTGCGCAGCTCGATCCCGGTGGCCCGCAGGCGGAATTCGAAGTCCTCGAAATTGCTCAACGGATCGAACGTGGCGGTGGTTTCCAGCGGCGCATGGCCGAGCAGCAGAGCCTTGCCTTCAAAGCGGGCATCGCGCCGGCCCTTGAGGTCGACGACGTTGGTCAGGTTATAGAGGCTGGCATTGACTTGGGTGGCCTGCAGGTTGACCGGTGGCTGGGAGTTGAAGTTGCGAAAGGTGATGCGCCCGTTGTCGATGCGCACTTCGTTGAGGGTGAATGGCAGCAGCTTGCCCAATTGGGCGCGCCAGTCGGTGCCTCGGCCGGTCTGGGAGGCCTGGCGATTGTTCGCCCCGCCGTCGACGAAGTTCAGTTCCGGTTCGACGAACTGCACCTCGGCCACCACCGCGTGGTTGTCCCACAGGGCTTTCCAGCTCACCGACAGATCGATCAGGGGCGCCTTGAGAAACGGCACCGGAACCTTGCCGGCGACCTTGACGATCTCCAGCCCGTTGATCCGGTAGGCCCCGCGCCAAAGGGCCAGGTCGACATCCGCCACCTGGCCGCGGTAGTCGCCCATGTCGGCAAGTTTCTCATTCAGGTAGTTGCGCACCAGGTAGGGCAGGGCCAGGTTCACCGCCACCACCAGCAGAATCACGATTGCCAGCCCCCACAACGGCCAACTGTAACGACGTTTCATCGATATGCCCCGCAGACTGTCCATAGGCGATGGACCCCTGGCAATGGGATACGTTCGCATGACTGGACGCCCGTCACCTCGGGGCATAACCTTGTGGGCTAATTCTCCATTGCCCGAAGGATCCGTCATGAGCCGTATTTTTGCCGACAACGCCCATTCCATCGGTAATACGCCCCTGGTCCAGATCAATCGCATCGCGCCCCGTGGCGTGACCATCCTGGCCAAGATCGAAGGGCGCAACCCGGGGTATTCGGTGAAGTGCCGGATCGGCGCGAACATGATCTGGGAGGCTGAAAGCAGCGGTCGTCTCAAGCCGGGCATGACCATCGTCGAGCCGACCTCCGGCAACACCGGTATCGGCCTGGCGTTCGTCGCTGCTGCCCGTGGCTACAAGCTGCTGCTGACCATGCCGGCGTCGATGAGCATCGAGCGGCGCAAGGTGCTCAAGGCCCTCGGTGCCGAGCTGGTGCTGACCGAGCCGGCCAAGGGCATGAAGGGCGCGATCGAGAAGGCTGGCGAAATCGTCAACAGTGATCCGGCGCAGTATTTCATGCCTGCGCAGTTCGACAACCCGGCCAACCCGGCGATTCATGAAAAGACCACCGGCCCGGAAATCTGGAATGACACCGATGGCGCGGTCGACGTGCTGGTGGCCGGCGTCGGTACCGGCGGCACCATCAGCGGCGTTTCGCGCTACATCAAGCAGACCCAGGGCAAGCCGATCCTCTCGGTGGCGGTGGAACCGGTGACTTCGCCGGTGATCACCCAGACCCTGGCCGGGCAGGAGGTCAAGCCGTCGCCACACAAGATCCAGGGTATCGGTGCCGGCTTCGTGCCGAAGAACCTCGACCTGTCGCTGGTCGACCGCGTCGAGCTGGTCACCGACGAGGAGTCCAAGGCCATGGCCCTGCGCCTGATGCAGGAGGAGGGCATCCTCTGCGGCATTTCCTGCGGCGCGGCGATGGCGGTCGCCGTACGTCTGGCGGAAACCCCGGAGATGCAGGGCAAGACTATCGTGGTGGTGCTGCCGGACTCCGGTGAGCGTTATCTGTCGAGCATGCTGTTCAGCGACCTGTTCACCGAGCAGGAAAACCAGCAGTAAGGCGCGGGCCGCCCCCGGCGTTTTCCCTCGCAGGCCGGCTCCCACGGAGGCTGGCCTACGAGGCATCCTGCATTCAGCTGACCTGCATCAGTCAGCATTCAGGTGCTTTATGCTAATTAACGCTTTGTTGCGCAGCTCTTAACACTGATTGTTGAGTCGCGCGGGTTTTTCCTGCGGCCGGTAATGTTTATCATGGCCGGCTGCCACGTCTCGTGGATTATTCCTACCCGGACGTTGCCCATTTTCGAGGAGTGTTGAATGACCTTTTCCTTCGCCGCCAAGGCCGCCGTCTTGCTGCTGTTCGTAGGCAGTACGCTCTACGTGCATCTGCGGGGCAAGGCGCGTTTGCCGGTATTGCGCCAGTTCGTCAACCATTCGGCGCTGTTCGCTCCGTACAACGCCCTGATGTACCTGTTTTCCGCCGTGCCGTCCAAGCCGTACCTGGACCGCAGCAAGTTCCCCGAGCTGGACGTGCTCAAGGACAACTGGCAGGTGATCCGCGAGGAAGCCATGCACCTGTTCGACGAGGGCTACATCCGTGCCGCCGAGAAGAACAACGACGCCGGTTTCGGTTCGTTCTTCAAGAAAGGCTGGAAGCGTTTCTACCTGAAATGGTACGACAAGCCACTGCCGTCGGCTGAAGCGCTCTGCCCGAAGACCGTCGAGCTGGTCAGCAGCATCCCCAACGTCAAGGGCGCGATGTTCGCCCTGTTGCCCGGCGGCAGCCACCTGAACCCGCACCGCGATCCGTTCGCCGGTTCGCTGCGCTACCACCTGGGCCTGTCGACACCGAACTCCGATGACTGCCGGATTTTCGTCGATGGCCAGATCTACGCCTGGCGCGACGGTGAAGACGTGATGTTCGACGAGACCTACGTGCACTGGGTCAAGAACGAAACCGAGCAGACCCGGGTCATTCTGTTCTGCGACGTCGAGCGGCCGTTGAGCAACCGCCTGATGACCTCGATCAACCGCTCGGTCAGCGCTTTCCTGGGGCGTGCCACCGCGCCACAGAACGTCGATGAGGAACGCGTCGGCGGGATCAACCAGGCCTATGCCTGGAGCAAGAAATTCAGCGACAGCTTCAGCAGCGTGGTCAAGCAGTGGAAGCGCAAGCATCCCAAGGCCTACCGGATCATGCGTCCAGTGCTGGCGGTCGTGGTGGCCTGGGCCCTGGGCTACTGGCTGTTCGGCTGACCTGTTGCAATTGATGTCGAGCGCTGGTTATAGTCGGCGCTCGGTGCATCGCCTGATCCACCGTTGTTTCCCTTCACAGAAGATCTGCCTATGCCAGCTTCCTCCATCAACGCGGTCGTCGTTCCAGCGCTCAACGCTGGCGTAGTGCCGTGCGGGAGCCAGCAACCGGTGCAGATCAGTCATTACCCACCACCTGTCAGTAGCACGCCGGTGTACGCCGTCGTATCACCGCCGGGCGTTGGCATCCAGGGCTGATCAGCGAAGCTTGCTGCTCTCCTTCCTGCCCGCCTGAAAAAACCTACTGAATCTTCAGCTTCACAGCTGAGTTGGCATTTGCCTGAATCACAGGTGGTATCCATGTTGGTCATTTCAAAGCAATCCGCGACTGCGGCGGCTTCGACGAGTCTGTTCGTGCTGCTCTGGAGCAGCGGGGCGATCTTCTCCAAGTGGGGCCTGGCGCATGCCTCGCCGTTCGCCTTTCTGCTGGTGCGTTTTTCCATAGCCCTGTTGGGCCTGTTGCTGCTGGGGCCGTTGCTCAAGTTCAAGTGGCCCAGGCGCGGCAAGCCGCTGCTCTATGCCGCGGCGACCGGGCTGGTGCTGCTTGGCGCCTACCAGATTTTCTATCTGCTGGCGCTGGACCTGAAGGTCACGCCGGGCGTCATGGCGACGATCATGGGCGTGCAGCCGATCCTCACGGCGGTGCTGATGGAGCGCCAGCGCTCCTGGAGCCGGATGTTCGGCCTGGGATTGGGCCTGGCCGGGCTGGTCCTGGTGGTCTACCAGGGGATCGGTCTGGCGGGCATGTCGCTGGCCGGGATGCTCTTCGGCCTGCTGGCGCTGGCGAGCATGACGTTCGGCTCGATCATGCAGAAGCGCATCACCGACAATCCGCTGGGCACGTTGCCGGTGCAGTACCTGGTCGGCCTGTTGCTGTGCGGGGTGTTCGTGCCGTTCCAGCCGTTTCATGTCGAAACCGGTAGTGGCTTCATCATCCCGGTGCTGTGGATGGGGCTGGTGGTGTCGGTACTGGCGACGTTGCTGCTGTATCGGTTGATCGCCCGGGGCAACCTGGTGAACGTCACCAGCCTGTTCTACCTGGTGCCGGCGGTGACGGCGATCATGGACTATCTGATCTTCGGTAATCGCTTGGCGCTGCTGAGCATGCTGGGGATGGGGCTGATCATCGTCGGCCTGGTGTTCGTGTTCCGCAAGGCGGGCTGACGCGTCCTTGAGGCGGGTGCAGCAGCGCAGTGCTGCTGTGCCTGTTCCGGCCTCTTCGCGGGCAAGCCCGCTCCCACAATGTCCGTGTCGGTCACAGGACTTATGTTCGCCTTGGAACCTGTGGGAGCGGGCTTGCCCGCGAAGAGGCCATCAGATTCCCTGCAAGGCTAGCGGTCCGCCACGGCGCTGGCCTTGACCACCGCCGGCTTGAGCACCAGCCACAACGCCACCGCAATCAACACCCCACCATACAGGTGCGCCATCGACAACGGCTCGTCGAGAAACAGCGCGCCCCACAGCACCCCGAACGCCGGGATCATGAAGGTCACGGTCATCGATTTCACCGGCCCGATATTGCTCAGCAGCTTGAAGTAGATGATGTAGGCGAACGCCGTGCAGATCAGGCCGAGCCCCAGCAGGGCGCCCCAGACTTCGAACCCGCCCCAGCTGGCTGGCGGTTGGGTGATGGCGCTGGTGGCAAAGAACGGCAGGATCGCCAGGGTGGCCCCGCACATGCTGCCCAGGGCCGACAGCCGGGGATCGAGCCCACCCTGGTGATCGAGCCAGCGTCGGGTCAGGAATCCGGCGAAACCATAGCTGGTGGTGGCCAGCAGGCAGGCCCCGGCGCCCATCAGCAGTTGCAGGTCGAAGGCCACCGGGCCGGCACGGGTCAGCACCGCGACACCGAACAGCCCGAGGAAAATGCCCAGCAGTTTGTTCAGGCTGAGTTTCTCATGGAAGAACAGGCCGCCAATCAGTACGCCCATCAGCGGCGTGGTGGCATTGAAAATCGACGAATAGCCAGCCGGCAGCACCTTGGCCGCCACCGAGTACAGCGTCGCCGGCAGCCCGGAGTTGATCACCCCGAGCATCAGGCAGACCCGGAACTTGCCCTTGAAGTCCCACTTGACCCGCATCAGCGCGAGGATTGCGAGCAGGCCGACGGCCGCGATCGAGACGCGAAAGAACGCGGTGGGGAAGGCGCCCAGTACAGGGGCGATGATGCGCATGAACAGGAAACTGGCGCCCCAGACGGCGGCCAGGCTGAACATGCGGACGATATCGGCGGGATTCACGGTGGGACGTCCTTGGCAGGGGAAGGCGAGCAAGTGTGTCGGGATGTTACGTTCAGGGCAAGGTTGCACAACACGATGACTGGCTTCTAAGCTCAACGGGCTCGCGACCAGAACAACGATCAAAAAATCCCGCAGAGGTTTGACTATGCCGCAGCAATGGCCGGCCGCCGATATCGCCCGCATGATTCTTGATGGCTTCGATAACTATCGCGAGCATTTTCGCCAGATCACCGACGGGGCCCGCGCCCGTTTCGAGGGGGCCCGCTGGCAGGAGGCGCAGGCGGCGTCGGCGGCCCGGATCAATCTCTACGAGGAAAAGGTCGCCGAGGTCAACGCCCGCCTGCGGGCCGCCTTCGATGAGGAGGCGTTGCTCGACGTCGGCATCTGGCCGCTGGTGAAAAGCGCCTACATCGGCCTGATCGATGTGCGCTTCGACGATGAGTTGGCGGAAACCTGGTACAACTCGGCCTTCTGCAGCCTGTTCAGCCACGACCTGATCAGCGACGGCTGCATGTTCATCCACACCACCCGGCCGTCGCTGCGGCGCGCCCGGGGCGCGCAGACCCGGACCTATCGGCCGCAAGGCGAGTTGTCGGGGATGCTCGAACGGATCTTCAGCGACTACCGCTTCAGCGAGGACTACGCCGACCTGCCCGGTGATCTGCAGCGGATGGAAGCGCAACTGCGCGAGAACCTGCCGGACTGGGTGTGCAAGGACCCGGAGCTGTGCGTCGAGCTGTTTTCCTCGGTGCTTTACCGCAACAAGGGCGCCTACCTGGTGGGGCGCATCTATACCCGCGACGAGCAATGGCCGCTGGTGATTCCGTTCCTGCACCAGGAGGGCCGCGGGATCCGCATCGATGCGTTGATCACCGACGAGGCCGAGGTGTCGATCATCTTCTCCTTCACCCGTTCCTACTTCATGGTCGACATACCGGTGCCGGCCGAGTTCGTCGGCTTTCTCAAGCGCATCCTGCCGGGCAAGCACGTGGCCGAGCTGTACACCTCGATCGGCTTCTACAAGCACGGCAAGTCGGAGTTCTATCGCGCGCTGATCGACCACCTGGCCAGCACCGACGACCGTTTCATCATGGCCCCGGGCGTGCGCGGCATGGTCATGAGCGTGTTCACCCTGCCGGGCTTCAACACGGTGTTCAAGATCATCAAGGACCGTTTCTCGCCGTCGAAGAACGTCGACCGCGCCACCGTGATCGAAAAGTACCGCCTGGTGAAAAGCGTCGACCGGGTCGGGCGCATGGCCGATACCCAGGAGTTCGCCGACTTCCGTTTCCCCCTGGGCAAGTTCGAGCCGGCCTGCCTTGAGGAATTGCTGGAGGTGGCGCCATCCACCGTGCAGGTCGAGGGCGAGACGGTACTGATCCGCCACTGCTGGACCGAGCGGCGCATGACCCCGCTCAACCTCTACCTCGACAATGCCAACGAAGCCCAGGTGCGCGAGGCCCTGGATGACTATGGCCTGGCGATCAAGCAACTGGCGGCGGCGAACATCTTCCCCGGCGACATGCTGCTGAAGAACTTCGGCGTCACGCGCCATGGCCGCGTGGTGTTCTACGACTACGACGAAATCTGCTTCCTGACCGAAGCCAACTTCCGGCATATCCCGCCACCGCGTACCCCCGAGGATGAAATGGCGTCCGAGCCCTGGTACTCCATCGGTCCGCTGGATGTATTCCCCGAGGAGTTCCCGCCGTTTCTGTTCGCCGATATCGGCCAGCGCCGGCTGTTCGCCCAGTTGCACGGCGAGCTGTACGATGCCGACTACTGGAAGGGGCTGCAGGAGGCGATTCTCGCCGGCAAGGTCATCGATGTGTTCCCTTACCGGCGCCGGGCCCTGGACAACGACTGATACGCAGTTGTGGCGAGCGGGCTCGCCCGCGCTCGGCTGCACAGCAGCCGCAAATCCTGTCACCTCATTATTCCTGAGACAACGTGGCAGCAGGTTTCAGGGCTGCCCGGCAGCCCAGCGCGGCGGTGCGGCGATCCGACAAGCCCGCTCGCCACAAGCGGCCCCAGCTCGCCACAGAGCGGGGCAAATCTGCGACAATCCGCCCCCTGCCCAAATAGACGACCCTTGCCGACCCGATGACCGACGAATCGCCCGCTATCGACCAACTGCTGAAAAACCTCGACCTTGCCATGATCGCCGACCGCCATCGCCTGCGGCGGCAACTGCTCGAGCTGCGCAAGAAACCCGATGAAGCCAAGCTGGCCCAGTGGGTCGAGAGAATGCAGGCCTCCTGCGCCCTGGTCACGGCGCGGCGCCAGAGCGTGCCGACGATTCGCTACGACGACAGCCTGCCCATCGCCGCCAAGCGCGACGAGATCAAGGCGGCGCTGCTCAAGCACCAGGTGCTGGTCATCGCCGGCGAAACCGGGTCGGGCAAGACCACGCAGTTGCCGAAGATCTGCCTGGAAATCGGCCGCGGCCAACACGGCTTGATCGGTCATACCCAGCCACGCCGGATCGCGGCCCGCAGCGTCGCGAGCCGGGTCGCCGAGGAGCTGGCGACGCCGCTGGGCAGCCTGGTCGGCTACCAGGTGCGTTTCGAGGACCAGAGCGATGCCAATACCCTGGTCAAGCTGATGACCGACGGTATCCTGCTGGCGGAAACCCAGAACGATCGCTACCTCGAACGCTACGACACGATCATCGTCGACGAGGCCCATGAGCGCAGCCTGAACATCGACTTCCTGCTCGGCTACCTCAAGACCCTGCTGCCGCGGCGCCCGGACCTGAAGGTGATCATCACCTCGGCGACCATCGACCTGGAGCGTTTTTCCAAGCACTTCAACGATGCGCCGATCGTCGAGGTCTCGGGCCGTACCTTCCCGGTGGAAACCTGGTACCGGCCGATGACTTCCGAGCAGGACGAGGAGGGCAACCGCGTCGAGGACGACCTCACCGTCGACCAGGCGATCCTCGCCACCCTCGACGAAATCGCCGCCCATGAGCGCAACGAGCGCAAGAGCCCGGGCGACGTGCTGGTGTTCCTGCCGGGTGAGCGCGAGATTCGCGATGCCGCCGAGATGCTGCGCAAGGCGCAGCTCAAGCACACCGAAATTCTTCCTTTATATGCGCGGCTGACACCGGCCGAGCAGCAGCGGATTTTCCAGTCACACGCGGGGCGGCGCGTGGTCCTGGCGACCAACGTCGCGGAAACCTCGCTGACCGTACCGGGCATCCGCTACGTGATCGACAGCGGCACCGCGCGCATCAGCCGCTACAGCTATCGGGCCAAGGTCCAGCGGCTGCCCATCGAGGCGATTTCCCAGGCCAGTGCCAACCAGCGCAAGGGCCGCTGCGGGCGGGTCGAGCCGGGGATCTGCGTGCGGCTGTACAGCGAAGAGGATTTCAACGGTCGGCCGGAGTTCACCGACCCGGAGATCCTGCGTACCAACCTGGCGGCGGTGATCCTGCAGATGCTGCACCTGCGCCTGGGCGAAATCACCGCGTTCCCGTTCATCGAACCGCCGGATGGCAAGGCCATCAGCGACGGTTTCAACCTGCTGCAGGAACTCTCGGCGGTCACCCGCGAAAACCAGCTGACCCCGCTCGGCCGTCAGTTGGCGCGTTTGCCGGTGGACCCGCGCATGGGTCGCATGCTGCTTGAGGCGGCCAAGCTCGGCAGCCTGCAGGAAGTGCTGATCGTTGCCAGTGCCATGTCGGTGCAGGACCCGCGCGAGCGGCCGCCGGAACGCCAGCAGGCCGCCGACCAGGCCCACGCGCAATGGAAGGACGCCGATTCGGACTTCGCCGGGCTGATCAACGTCTGGCGCGGTTTCGAGGAGCAGCGCCAGGCCCTGGGTGCCAGCGCCCTGCGCAACTGGTGCCGGAAGAACTTCCTCAACTACCTGCGCATGCGCGAGTGGCGCGATTCGCACCGCCAGCTCGGGCTGATCTGCCGCGACCTGCAGTTGAGCGTCAACAAGGACCCGGCGGACTATCCCAAGCTGCACAAGGCGGTGCTGTCCGGCCTGTTGAGCCAGATCGGCCAGAAGACCGAAGAGGGCGACTACCTCGGTGCGCGCCAGCGGCGTTTCTGGGTTCACCCGTCCTCGGGCCTGGGCCGCAAGCGCCCGCAGTGGCTGATGACCGCCGAACTGGTGGAAACCACCAAGCTCTACGCGCGCATGGTCGCCAAGATCGAGCCGGACTGGATCGAGCCGCTGGCCGGGCACCTGATCAAGAAGAACCATTTCGAACCGCATTGGGAGAAGAAACGTGGCCAGGTGGTGGCCTTCGAGCAGATCACCCTGTTCGGCCTGATCGTGGTGGGCCGTCGTCCAGTGCATTTCGGTCCGGTCGATCCGGTGGTGTCGCGCGAGCTGTTCATCCGCGAGGCGCTGGTGCGGGGCGAGATCCAGTCCAAGGCCAAGTGCCTGGGGGCCAATACGCACCTGCTCGAACAGCTCGACGAACTGGAGGCCAAGGCCCGTCGGCGTGACATCCTCGCCGACGAGGAAACCCTGTTCGCCTTCTACGACGCGCGCCTGCCGGCGGAGATCCACCAGACCGCGACCTTCGACAGTTGGTACCGCATCCACAGCCAGAAGAATCCGCAGCTGTTGATCATGCGCGAGGAAGACGTGCTGGCCCGCGAGGCCAGTGAAGTGACCGCCGCGCAGTACCCGGACACCCTGCACCTGGGTGACCTGACCCTGGCCCTGAGTTATCACTTCGAGCCCAATCATCCCCGCGACGGCGTGACCTTGCGCGTGCCGGCGCCATTGCTGCCGATGCTGCCCGCCGAACGGCTGGAGTGGCTGGTACCGGGGCTGATCGAGGCCAAGTGCATTGCCCTGGTACGCAACCTGCCCAAGGCGCTGCGCAAGAACTTCGTGCCGGTGCCGGATTTCGTCAAGGCGGCACTGCAACGGATCGACTTCGCCGAGGGCTCGTTGCCGCAGTCACTCGGTCGCGAGCTTCTGCGCATGACTGGCGCACGGGTCAGCGACGACGCCTGGGCGGAAGCGGCTCAGCAGGTGGAAAGCCACCTGAAGATGAACCTCGAGGTGGTCGACGCCCAGGGCAAGTTCCTCGGTGAGGGCCGCGACCTGGCCGAGCTGACCGCACGCTTCGCCCAGGCCAGCCAGGCAGCCCTGGCCGTGCCGCAGACGGCCAAAAGCCAGCAGCCGGTGGAGGCCAAGGGCTTCGCCGCCGTGGCTGAAACCACCCAGCAGAAGATCGCCGGCCTGTCGATGACGGTCTACCCGGCGCTGGTGGAAGAGGGCGGCACGGTCAAGGAAGGTCGCTTCTCCACCCCGGCCGAAGCCGAGTACCAGCATCGCCGGGCGCTGCAGCGGTTGTTGCTGCAGCAACTGGCGGAGTCGGCGAAGTTCCTGCGCGGCAAGCTGCCGGGGCTGACCGAGCTGGGCCTGCTGTACCGTGAGCTGGGGCGGGTCGAGGCGCTGGTGGAAGACATCCTGCTGGCCAGCCTCGACAGCTGCATCCTCGAGGGTGAGGACCCGTTGCCGCGCGACGGTGCGGGCCTGGCATCCCTGGCCGAGCGCAAGCGTGGCAGCTGGACCGAGCACGCCGAGCGCCTGGCGCGCCTGACCCTGGAGATCCTCAAGCTGTGGCACGGTTTGCAGAAGCGCTTCAAGGGCAAGATCGACCTGGCCCAGGCCGTGGCGCTCAACGACATCAAGCAGCAGCTGGGCCAGTTGGTGTATGCCGGGTTCGTCCGCGAAACGCCGGGGCTGTGGCTGAAGGAGTTGCCGCGCTATCTCAAGGCGATCGAGTTGCGCCTGGAGAAACTGCCGGCCCAGGTGCAGAAGGACCGCGTCTGGAGTACCGAGCTGGGTGGCCTGTGGAGCCAGTACCAGACCCGTGCGAACAAGCATGCCCAGGAAGGCAAGCGCGATCCGCAGCTGGAACTGTATCGCTGGTGGCTGGAAGAGTACCGGGTCTCGTTGTTCGCCCAGCAGTTGGGGACAAAGGCACCGATCTCGGACAAACGCCTGAACAAGCAGTGGAGCCAGGTCGAAGCCTAGCCATATGGGCAGGCCCATTGATCTTCACAATGGGCCAAACTCCCGTGTTTATGGCACACTTCGCGGAATAAATGCCCGGTTCGGCGATTGAGCCGGAAGAACACCATCGGTGCCACCCCGTTTTCAGGGGTTGGCCTTTTTACATGTTGGTACGACTGTACCAATGCCTTCTGCCTGAACAGAACATAGAGGAACGACCGTGCATAACGTCGTCATCAGCGGCACCGGCCTGTACACCCCGGCCAACAGCATTTCCAACGAAGAGCTGGTGCACTCTTTCAATACTTATGTACAGCAGTTCAACGAGGAAAATGCGGCAGCCATCGAGCGCGGCGAGGTTCAGGCCTTGACCGAGTCCAGCGCCGCCTTCATCGAAAAGGCCTCGGGCATCAAGAGCCGTTTCGTCATGGACAAGGACGGCATTCTCGATCCGCAGCGGATGAAGCCGCGCCTGCCCGAGCGCAGCAATGACGAGTGGTCGATCCTTTGCCAGATGTCCGTGGCCGCCGCCGAGCAGGCCCTGCAACGGGCCGGCAAGACCGCCGCCGACATCGACGGGGTGATCGTCGCCTGCTCCAACCTGCAGCGGCCGTACCCGGCGGTGGCGATCGAGGTTCAGGAAGCGCTCGGTATCCAGGGTTTCGGCTTCGACATGAACGTCGCCTGTTCCTCGGCGACCTTCGGCATCCAGAACGCCTGCAACAGCGTGCAACTGGGCCAGGCCCGGGCGATCCTGATGGTCAACCCGGAAATCTGCACCGGCCACCTGAACTTCCGCGATCGCGACAGCCATTTCATCTTCGGTGACGCGGCAACGGCGGTGATCATCGAGCGCGCGGACCTGGCGACCTCGCCCTACCAGTTCGACATCGTCAGCACCAAGCTGCTGACCAAGTTCTCCAACAACATCCGCAACAACTTCGGTTTCCTCAACCGCGCGGGTGAAGAGGGCATCGATGCCCGCGACAAGCTGTTCGTCCAGGAAGGCCGCAAGGTGTTCCGCGACGTCTGCCCGATGGTGGCGGAGCTGATCGGCCAGCACCTGCAGGAGAACCAGCTGAACGTGGGTGACGTGAAGCGTTTCTGGCTGCACCAGGCCAACCTCAGCATGAACCACCTGATCGTCAAGAAGCTGCTGGGGCGCGATGCGACCGAAGAGGAAGCGCCAGTGATCCTCGACACCTACGCCAACACCAGTTCGGCCGGTTCCGTGATTTCGTTCCACAAGAACCAGGACGACCTGGCGGCCGGCTCGCTGGCGGTGCTCAGCTCGTTTGGTGCCGGCTATTCGATCGGTAGCGTGATCCTGCGCAAGCGTTGATCGAGCGCTGCCTGTCTGGCGGCATGTGGAAAAAGACAGCGCCGCAATAATCTCAAAAAGCCATTACCTAAAGCGCAAAGCCCCGTAGATCGGGGCTTTGCGCTTTTTTCTGCCTGCTCTAAAAAGTTCCGTTGTCATAAAAGCTTTATATAACGGCAACGGTCCTGAAATAACCCCACGCCAAGATTCCCTCCCAACAAAGCGGGTCAGTCCCCGGCAACAGCCGTGCCCCCGCACGATGACAGTGGACGTCGCAAAACAGACCCGAAGCGTTTGAATCCAGAGGAGCGAAACAATGAACAAGTGCACCTTGGCCCTGGCAGTGGCCGTAGGGGTTTTGTCCCAACAGGCATTTGCCGAGAGCCAGGCTGACGCCAAAGGTTTTGTCGAAGGTGCTACGTCGACCCTGGGTCTGCGTAACTTCTACATCAACACCGATAACCGCAGTGGCAAGCCTGCCCAGAGCCTGGCCTCGGAGTGGGGTCAGGGCTTCGACCTGCGCTTCAACTCCGGCTACACCCAGGGCACCGTCGGCTTCGGTCTGGATGTGATCGCTCTGGAAGGTATTCGTCTGGACTCCGGCCGTGGCACCAACGGTGGTACCACCACTTCCTACGGCACCAGCATGTTCCCGGCTCAAGCCACCGATGGCAAGAATGCCAAGGCCGTCAATGATTTCGGCAGCCTGGGTGTGACCGGCAAGGTTCGCGTTTCGCAGACCGAGCTGAAGATCGGTACCCTGCTGCCGAACAACCCGGTCATCAAGTACAACGATGGTCGCCTGCTGCCACAGACCTTCACCGGTGGCGAGCTGAAGTCGAACGAAATCAAGGACCTGACCCTGGTCGCAGGTCAAGTTGAAGCGGCCAAGGGCCGTAACTCGAGCAACGACGAAGGCTTGTCCATCGCCGGTGCCAACAACCCGACCTCGACCGGCCGTCGCAGCAACAAGTTCTACTACGGTGGTGCCGACTACAAGATCACCAAGGACCTGACCGCTTCGTTCTACCATGGCGAGCTGAAGGATTTCTACTCGCAGAACTTCCTCGGTCTGGTGCATAACTGGGCCATCGGTCCAGGCGTGCTGAAGAGCGACCTGCGTTACTACCGCAGCCGTGACAACGGTTCGAACGGTGATACCAGTGCCTACTTCACCTCTGGCTACTATGATGACAAGCCAGCCAACAGCCGTACCAAGGGCAAGGTCGACAACGACCTGTACAGCTACCTGGCCCTGTACTCGGTTGAAGGCCACACCTTTGGTGCCGGCTACCAGTACACCCGTGGCGACAGTGACTTCCCTTGGCTGAACCAGGGTGACGGTTCGTCCAACAGCACCATCACCGACGCCCAGATCCAGAAGTTCGCCCGTGCCGGCGAGCGCACCTGGCAGGCTCGCTACGCCTACGACTTCGCCAAGGTTGGCGTACCTGGCCTGACCGCCGGCGTGACCTACCTGCACGGCGACAACATCCAGAACACTGCTGGCGACCAGAGCGAGTGGGAACGCGACATCAGCCTGGCCTACGTGATTCCGCAGGGCACCTTCAAGAACCTGGGCTTTGCCTGGAAAAACGCCATGTGGCGCACCAGCTCCGCCGTGGCTTCCAGCACCCAGGACGAAAACCGCCTGATCGTCAGCTACTCGATTCCACTGCTGTAAGCGCTCTTCTGTAAGCTCTTTTTCACTTCACGCCCTGCTCGGCGCAATGCCGACGGGGCGTTTTTTTGCGTATTTTGCGGTGTGGCTGCTGACGTCTTCGCGGGCAAGCCCGCTCCCACAATGTCCGCATCGTTCACAAGTTTCATGTGTGTCCCGGAGCCTGTGGGAGCGGGCTTGCCCGCGAAGAGGCCCTAGAATTCGCTACAAATCCCGTTCAGCCCACCCTCCGGAAGTTGCCTTGCAATGCCTGTCCAGACCCGTGGCGACATGGTGTCCCCATACCTCTTCCCAGTCCAATGAAATAGTTTTTAATCTCCTCTCCCTGCGCGATACTGCGCCAGCGAATGCACCTGCCCTGGGGATATCGATGCCGCTACAACGCCTGCAAAGCCTCCGTGAGATCGCGCCCGAGGATTGGGATGCGCTGGTGCCTCCAGGCCAACCCTTTCTGCGTCACGCCTTCCTCGGCGCCCTGGAGGACAGCGGCAGCCTCGGCGAGCGTACCGGCTGGCAGCCGGAGCATTTGCTGCACATCGAACAGGGACGGCTGATCGCCGCACTGCCCAGCTACCGCAAATGGCATTCCTACGGTGAGTACGTGTTCGACCACGGCTGGGCCGACGCCTGCCAGCGCGCCGGCATCGCCTACTACCCCAAGCTGCTCACTGCCGTGCCATTCAGCCCGGTGGGTGGCCCGCGCCTGCTGGCGGCCAGCGCCGAGGACGGTTTCGAGTTGCTGGCGGCACTGCCGGGCTACCTGGAGATCGAGGAACTGTCCAGCGCCCACATCAACTTCACCGATGCCCTGGCCGATGCCGCGCTGGCCGGGCAGCCTGGTTGGTTGCAGCGCCTGGGTTGCCAGTACCACTGGCAGAACCGCGGTTACCGTGACTTCCAGGACTTTCTTGATGCCTTGAGCTCGCGCAAGCGCAAGCAGATGCGCAAGGAGCGTGAGCAGGTCGCGGCCCAGGGTTTCGAGTTCGAGTGGCTGGAAGGCCGCGAACTGAGCGAGGCGCAGTGGGACTTCGTCTACGCCTGCTATGCCAACACCTACGCGGTACGCCGCCAGGCGCCGTACCTGACGCGAACGTTTTTCAGCCTGCTGGCCGAGCGCATGCCGGAGGCGATCCGCGTGGTCATGGCGCAGCAGGATGGCCGGCCGGTGGCGATGGCGTTCAGCCTGGTTGGTGGCGATAGCTTCTACGGGCGTTACTGGGGCTGCCTGGCCGAGTTCGACCGACTGCACTTCGAGACCTGCTTCTACCAGGGCATGGACTACGCCATCGCCCACGGCCTGAAGCGCTTCGACGCCGGCGCCCAGGGCGAGCACAAGCTGATTCGCGGCTTCGAACCGGTGATCACCCATTCCTGGCACTACCTGCGCCATCCCGGCCTCAAGGCGGCGGTGGCGGACTTCCTTGAACGCGAGCGGGTTGGCATCCTGGAGTATGCCGAAGAGGCGAGGGCGGCGCTGCCTTACCGGCAGCCCTGAGGTTTTGGGCTGGTAGGCTTTCATGGCTGCCCTGCGTTTTTGGGACGGCTCTCTTTCCTGTAGCGAGCGGGCTTTTTGTGGCGAGCGGGCTTGCCCGCGCTGGGCTGCATGGCAGCCCCTGGACCAGCTACCTCGGTACATCAGGTAGAGCGGGGTGGTCGGTTTCAGGGCCGCTTCGCGCCCCAGCGCGGGCAAGCCCGCTCGCCACAGGAGGTCTGTTCCCCCAAGACAGGAGGTCTGCTCCCCAAGACAGGAGGTCTGCTCCCCAAGACAAGAGGTCTACTCCCCAAGACAGGAGGTCTGCTTCCCGCAACAAGAGGTGTGCTCGCCACAAGAGGCCTGTTCGTTACAAGAGGTTCGCTCGCCGCAAGAAAACCTCTGGTCTCAAACCTCTGCCTGTACAGGCCTCAGTCAATGCCGACGAAGCCACCGGTCTGGTGTTGCCACAGACGCGCATACAGGCCGCCCCGTGCCAGCAGTTCGGCATGGCTGCCAGTCTCGGCGATCCGGCCATGCTCCAGCACCACCAGGCGGTCCATGCGGGCGATGGTCGAAAGGCGGTGGGCGATGGCGATCACGGTCTTGCCTTCCATCAGCGTTTCCAGGCTTTCCTGGATCGCCGCCTCCACTTCCGAGTCCAGTGCCGAGGTCGCTTCGTCCATGATCAGGATCGGTGCGTTCTTGAGCAGCACGCGGGCAATGGCGATGCGCTGGCGCTGACCGCCGGAGAGTTTCACCCCGCGCTCACCGACATGCGCATCGAAGCCGGTGCGTCCCTCGGCGTCCGACAGCAGCGGGATGAACTCGTCGGCACGGGCCTTGAGCACCGCCTCGTAGAGCTGCGCGTCGCTGGCATCGGGCTTGCCGTAGAGCAGGTTGTCGCGAATCGAGCGGTGCAGCAGCGAGGTGTCCTGGGTGATCATGCCGACGCTCTCGCGCAGGCTCTCCTGGGCGACCTGGGCGATGTCCTGGTCATCGACCAGGATCCGCCCGCCCTGCACGTCGTACAGGCGCAGCAGCAGGTTGACCAGGGTCGACTTGCCGGCGCCGGAAGGGCCGATCAGGCCGATCTTCTCGCCCGGGCGAATGGTCAGGTTGAGGTCCGAGATCACCCCGCTGCGCTTGCCGTAGTGGAAGTCGACATGCTCGAAGCGTACCTCGCCACGACTCACCGCCAGGCGTGGCGCCTGTTCGCGGTCGGTGACAGTGATGGGCTGGGCGATGGTCTGCAGGCCGTCCTGGACCATGCCGATGTTCTCGAAGATGCCGTTGACCACCCACATGATCCAGCCGGACATGTTGACGATGCGGATCACCAGCCCGGTGGTCAGGGCGATGGCGCCGACCGATACCAGCGACTGTGTCCACAACCACAATGCCAGCCCGGTGGTGCTGACGATCAGCAGGCCGTTCATGCTGGTGATGGCGACGTCCATGCTGGTCACCACCCTTGACGCCAGCTGGGTCTTCTCGGTCTGCTCCACCAGCGCCTCGCGGGCGTACTGCTGCTCGAAATGGGTGTGGGCGAACAGCTTCAGGGTGGTGATGTTGGTATAGCCGTCGACGATCCGCCCCATCAGCTTGGAGCGCGCGTCGGAGGACTCCACCGAGCGCTGCTTGACCCGCGGCACGAAGTAGTAGAGCGCGCCGCAGTAGCCGGCGAGCCACAGCAGCAGTGGGATCATCAGGCGCCAGTCGGCCTCGACGAACAGCACCATGGCGCTGATCACGTAGATCAGCACGTGCCACAGCGCGTCGACCGCCTGCACGGCGGAGTCGCGCAGCGAGTTGCCGGTCTGCATGATGCGCTGGGCGATGCGTCCGGCGAAGTCGTTCTGGAAGAAATTCAGGCTCTGGCGCAGCACGTAGCTGTGGTTCTGCCAGCGAATCAGGCTGGTCATGCCGGGGCTGATGGTCTGGTGTACCAGCAGGTCGTGCAGGCCGAAGAAGATCGGCCGCAGCACCAGCGCGACCACTGCCATCCACAACAGCTCGCCGCCATGCACCGAGAAGAATTGGGTATTGGGGGTGACCTGGGCGAGGTCGATGATCCGGCTCAGGTAGCTGAACAGCGCCACTTCGATCAAGGCGGCGAACAGCCCGACGATCAGCAGGGCGACGAAGCTCGGCCAGACCTGGCGCAGGTAATAAAGGTAGAAGGGCAGGACCTTGTTGGGAGGCGCGGCGGTGGGCGCGTCGCGGAAGATATCGATCAGTTGTTCAAAGCGACGATAGAGCATGGGATCTGGTGCCCGTCGATCGGGCTCTCCTTGAAGGTGACGCAGAGCCGGCCGAGGCTTCCTGCCCACGGCCGGCTGCCGCCGTTAGTCGATGCGCTTGGCCGACTTGATGTAGACCGGGTCCACGGGTACGTCCGACATGCCACCACGGTTGGTGGTCTGCGAGTTGACGATGATGTCGACCACGTCCATGCCCTTGACCACCTTGCCGAACACCGCGTAGCCGGCATCGCGGCCCGGGTCGAGGAAGTCATTGTCCTTGACGTTGATGAAGAATTGGCTGGTGGCCGAGTTCGGGTCGGAGGTGCGGGCCATGGCCAGGGTGCCACGGACGTTGTGCAGGCCGTTGCTGGCTTCGTTCCTGATCGGGTCGTTGGTTGGCTTCTGGCTCATCTGCGCGGTAAAGCCGCCACCCTGGGCCATGAAGCCCGGGATCACCCGGTGGAAAATCGTGTTGTTGTAGAAACCGCTGTCAACGTAGGACAGGAAGTTCTTGGTACTGATCGGCGCCTTGACCGGGTCCAGTTCGATTTCGATGGTGCCGTTGGTGGTCACCAGTTGCACGTGAGGCGCCTTGGCTGCCTCGGTGGCGGCCATCAGGTTGGCGGCGAACAGGACGGAGCCGGTGAACAGGGCGATTTTTTTCAGCATGGTTCAGTGATCCTGGGTGGTGGTTTCGACTGCGCTCAGAAACTCGAGCAGGGTCCGGTTGAAGACCTGGGGTTGGTCCAGTGGGGTAGCGTGACGGGAGTCGTTGATGACTACCAGTCGGGCATCGGGAATAAGTTTGACATAGCTTTGCTTGAGCGAGACCGGCGTGTAGTCGCGGTCGGCGCTGACGATCAGGGTTGGACAGGTGATCGCCGACAGTCGTTCCTGAACGCCCCAGTCGACGATGGCATCGAAGCTGGCGAGGTAGGCGCGCTTGTCGTTCCTGGCCCAGCGCTCGGTCATCTTGCGGCGCAATTCGGCCTGTTCCGGCTTGGGAAAGAGCATCGAGCCCAGGGCCTTGCCGATGCTGTTCAGGCTCAGCAGGCGCGCCAGGCTCCAGCGCTTGGCCCACTGCCAGTAATCGTTGGCGGTGCGGACCTTGACCTCAGGCGCGCTGTTGACCACGCACAGGCTGCGAAGCAGCCGGGGGCGGTCGACGGCCAGCTGGAAACCGATCATGCCGCCCATCGACAGGCCCACCAGGTGCGTGGGGCCCAGCTCCAGGTGTTCGATCAGGGCCACCACGTCGGCGGTGAAACCGGCGATGCTGTAGCGCTGGCGTGGCTTGTCGGAGCGGCCGTGGCCGCGGATGTCGACGACGATCACCCGATAGCGCTCGGCCAGGACCGGCACCTGCAGTTCCCAGTCCAGGCCACTGGAGCCCAGCCCGTGGACCAGCAGAACCGGCGTGCCCTCGCCGTGTTCCTCGTAGTGCAGCCTGCAACCATCGTGTTCGAAATAGGCCATCGGTCAACGTCCTGTCAGGCTTGCAGGGGAGCGGCAAACGGTGCATCCAGCGGTGCGGTGTCGAAGGTGCGCAGCAGTTCGACGAGAATCTGCGTGGCCGGCCCCAGGGGTTTGTCCTTGTTCGAGTACAGGTAGAACGCCGGGTGGCGACTGCCGCCCTGGTCCAAGGGTAGTTGCTTGAGCAGGCCTTCGCGGATTTCCCGTTCGATCAGGTGGCGCGGCAGCCAGGCGAAGCCCAGGCCATTGCCGACGAAGCTGGCGGCGGTGGCCAGGCTGCCGACGGTCCAGCGCTGTTCGGCGCCGAGCCAGCCGACGTCCCGTGGCTGCTGGCGGCCGGAGTCGCGGATCACCACTTGCAACTGGCTCTCCAGGTCCTGGAAGGTCAGTTGTCGTTGCAGACGGTGCAGGGCGTGTTCCGGGTGGGCGACGGCGACGAACTCTACCGTGCTCATTTCCGTACCCAGGTAGCCGCGAATATTGACGCTGCTGATAGCGAGGTCGGCGACGCCCTCGAGCAGTACCTCCTCGACCCCGGACAGTACTTCTTCACGCAGGCGAACGCGGCAGCCGCGGCTCTGCGGCATGAACGCGGTCAGCGCGCGGACCAGCCGGGCGTTGGGGTAGGCGGCATCGACCACCAGCCGCACCTCGGCCTCCCAGCCTTGCTCCATGTGGTGCGCCAGGTCCTCGAGCTGGCTGGCCTGCTTGACCAGTTGCCGCGAGCGTCGCAACAGCACCTCGCCGGCTTCGGTCAGCACCGCCTTGCGCCCGTCGATACGCAGCAGCGGCACGCCGAGCTGATCCTGCATGCGGGCCACGGTATAGCTGACGGACGACTGCGAGCGGTGCAGGGCTTCGGCCGCCTGGGCGAAGCCACCATGATCGACCACGGCCTGCAGCGTTCGCCATTGATCGAGGGTCACGCGGGGCGCTTTCAAGTTGGGTTCCTCTTGTCCTAAGCTGGCGGTCCACATTGGAGACCGCCGAATGAGAAAGTTCTGTTGTGTGTTGCTGGCCTTGCTACCGCTCAGCGCCTTTGCCTACCCGATCGATGTCGAGAAACAGCTCAATGGCCTGAGCATCGACTACACGGCCCATGACACCGACCAGGACATCGGCTCCCTCCAGTTGAACAACTACGGCAAGACCGACGCGCTGTGCCGGGTAGTGTTCACCAATGGCCCCGAGGCGCCGAAGACCCGCCAGGTGGAGGTGCTGGCCGGTAAAAGCGTGAACGTCACCGCCAAGTTCAACCGCAAGATCATCCGGCTGCGGATGAACCTCAGTTGCACGGCGAAATGACACCACCGTTCCATTACCGATAAGCATGCGCCTTCTATGAACAAATTTATAGATAGGTTGAAGCAGATTTTTCCGCTTTTTAATCGATATCGTCCTGTTTAATCTTTGCTCCATCGACTTAACGCATTCACCGATGGAGCACTTCCCATGTCCCGCGTACTGATCATCGAAAGCAGCGCCCGCCAGCAAGACTCGGTTTCCCGTCAGCTGACCCAGCAGTTCATCAGCCAATGGAAAGCCGCGCATCCCGCCGACGAGATCACTGTGCGTGACCTGGCGCAGAACCCGGTGCCACACCTGGACAGCAACCTGCTGGGCGGCTGGATGAAACCGCAGGAACAACGCAGCGCGATCGAGCAGGCTTCCCTGGAACGTTCCAACGAGCTGACTGACGAACTGCTGGCGGCCGACGTGCTGGTGCTGGCCGCGCCGATGTACAACTTCGCCATCCCCAGCACCCTCAAGGCCTGGCTGGACCACGTGCTGCGTGCCGGCGTGACCTTCAAGTACACCGAAACCGGGCCGCAGGGCCTGCTGACCGGCAAGCAAGCCTACGTGCTGACCGCGCGTGGCGGGTTGTACGCCGGTGGCACCAACGACCACCAGGAACCCTACCTGCGCCAGGTGCTGGCCTTCATCGGCATCCATGACGTGGACTTCATCCATGCCGAAGGCCTGAACATGGGCGGCGACCTGCACGAGAAGGGCCTGAACCAGGCGAAAGCCCGCCTGGCCCAGATCGCCTGAGGTCTTAATCTTCAGCTAATCGCGAAGGGGTTAACTGTCTGCAAGTTCTTCAAACAGCCCCTTCAAGTTGTTTGCGCATCGAACCTCCCTTTGCACTGGTTGCTCCTGAGTGCATGTAACCCGATCCGGCCCCCGTGCCCGATCGGGTTTTTTTATGGCCGCGCGCCGGAAAAGCCGTTAAGGTCGCCGCCATTCATTTTGTGCGAAATTCCTGATTCCCCTGGCTTGACACCACTCCTGTAGGAGCCGGGCTTGCCCGCGAATGGGCCCTCAAGGCCGCTAGGCTGTGTGTGAAATTGTTTGAAACGCGGGTTAGCAAGGCAAAAACCGGCGAGGAACGACCGGGGGCGCGCCCGACTTGACTGGTTGTCAATGAGCATTCCGAGCCGGTTTTTAACGCCGCATAACCAAGTTTCAAGCGATTTCATACATAGCCTGAAAGCTTCGCGGGCAAGCCCGGCTCTCACAGAGGTTGTGTTCGGCCACAACATCTACGAGGCCTCATGGGTTACCTGCTTATCGTCACGCTGATCCAGGCGTTTTCCTTCAACCTGATCGGCGAATACCTGGCCGGTCACGTCGACAGCTATTTCGCGGTACTGGTCCGGGTGGTACTGGCCGGGTTGATCTTCATCCCGCTGACCCGCTGGCGCCAGGTGCCACCGGCGTTCATGCGCGGCATGCTGCTGATCGGCGCTCTGCAGTTCGGCGTCACCTACGTTTGCCTGTACCTGAGCTTTCGCGTGCTGACGGTGCCGGAAGTCCTGTTGTTCACCATCCTCACGCCGTTGCACGTGACCCTGATCGAAGATGCCCTCAACCGGCGTTTCAACCCGTGGGCGCTGGTCGCGGCCCTGGTGGCGGTCAGTGGTGCGGCGGTGATCCGCTATGACCGGATCAACCCGGACTTCTTCATGGGCTTCCTGCTGCTGCAACTGGCCAACTTCACCTACGCTGCGGGCCAGGTCATGTACAAGCACCTGGTCGCACGCCATCCGAGCGACCAGCCGCACTACCGGCATTTCGGCTACTTCTTCCTCGGGGCGTTGGCGGTGGCGTTGCCGGCCTTCCTGCTGTTCGGCAAGGCCCATTACCTGCCGGATGGCACTGCGCAGTGGCTGGTGCTGGTGTTCCTCGGCCTGGTCGCCACGGCGTTGGGCATGTACTGGTGGAACAAGGGGGCGTGCCTGGTCAACGGTGGCACCCTGGCGGTGATGAACAACCTGCACGTTCCGGTTGGGCTGTTGATGAATCTGCTGATCTGGAACCTGCACGAAGATCTGCTGCGCCTGTTCGTGGGCGGTGGTGTCATCCTGGCTGCGGTCTGGATCAGCCGCTTGGGCGTGCGCCGATCTGACACTCATTGTGCATAAGCGCACTGTCCCCTGTAGGCGTGCTCGTTCCCACGCTCCGCGTCACTAGTGTCCGGTAAAAACCGAAAGGGGCACGCCGCAGCCTTTGTGGCGAGCGGGCTTGTCGGGACGTTGCACCGCCGCGCTCGGCTGCAAAGCAGCCGTAACCCCGCTGATGCATCGCGTTGACCGGATCTGGGGGCGCTCCGCGCCCCAGCGCAGGCAAGCCTGCTCGCCACATTGGTCCGTGGTGCAACTAGGTGATTTGATCGTTCCCACGCTCCGCGTGGGAATGCAGCCCGTGACGCTCTGCGTCACAAGAGCGGACGCCGAGCGTCCAGAGAGGCATTTCCACGCAGTACGTGGGAACGATCGGCGGTAGTCTGCTGCGGGCGGCGCTTCAGGGAGATTTGCAGTGCAGGCCCTGAATCGATCACGCCGGGTGGATCATGACGTTGATCCGCCGCCGCTCGATGACCTTGAGCGCGCCGGCGCCGCCGGTGAGCTTGTCGAAGGTGACGGTCACATCCGCGTTTTTCGCCGGGCTGGGCTCGACCTTGATGACCTGGTAGGTCTTGCCATCCACGACTTCGGTCGCGGCAGCGTCCTGGAACTTGATCGTTGCGGCATCCGACGTGCTGGCGACCCAGGTTTCACCCTGCTTGACCATCAGTTTTGCACGGTAGGCATCGCCGGCGACGCTGTGGAAAGTGCAGCCATCGAAGGCTTCAGTCTGCGTCTCGCAGTACGGTGCCTTGGCTCCCGGGCGCAGCGGATTCTCGATCGCATAGGCAACGTCTTCG